>NZ_OZ245882.1:0-319577 GCF_965229465.1 Cellulomonas sp.
TCCTCACCCATCCACGCGGCACCCGGCACCGAACACAGGGCATGGAGACCACCCACGCACTGACCCGGCGCGAGCGCGTGATCCTCGCGCACCTGGCCCTGCCCCTGACGCTCAACGAGATCGCCGCGGCACTCTTCGTCACCCGGAACACGGTGAAGTCGCAGGTCCGCTCGATCTACCAGAAGCTCGGTGTCGCCGACCGCGAGTCCGCGCTCTCCGCCGGTCGGGCGCGCGGACTGGTTCCGGCCGACCTCGGGCTGCCGGAGGTGGAGCAGAGCCGACGACGCCTGGTGGGTGTGCCGGCTCAGACGTCGATCCGGTAGGTCAGCGACAGCTCGTCGCCCGAGCCGCCCCTAATCCCCCAGTTCTCCGGGGGGCTCTCGATGATGATGACCTCGAGGTCGTCGGCGGAGATCCCGAGGGTGGGGGCGACGTCGTCGTAGAACGCGGCGATCAGGGCGCGTCGGGCCTCGCGGGAGCGGCCGGTGAAGCAGAGGATCTCGACGACCAGGTACTCCTTGCTGCGCGGTGCCACCAGGTCGTCGGCGTCGAGCAGGAGGAAGCGGTGGAACCTCTTGTCCTCGGGCAGCCCCCAGGTCCCGACGACCGCGCGGTGGACCGCGTCGGACACGGATCCCCGGCGGTCCTGCCAGACGTCGCGCCGGCCGTAGATCTTCACGTGCGCCATGGGTCCTCCTCGCCGGGTCCACCGTCGCGCGGGAGCCTACAGTTCACGGGTGCTCGTGCTCCTGCCGCCCTCCGAGGGCAAGACCGCGCCGCGCCGCCGCGGCCCCCTGCTCGACCTCGACGCCCTCTCCGCGCCCGGGCTCAACCCGGTGCGTGAGAAGGTGCTCGACGCGTTGATCCAGGTCAGCGCGTCGCCCGACGCGATGCGGGTGCTGGGCGTCGGCACGAGCCTGTCCGAGGAGGTCGCGCACAACGTCACCCTGCGCACCGCGTCGACCGCCCCGGCCAAGCACGTCTACTCCGGGGTGCTGTACGCGGCCGCCGGACTCGACCGGCTGACGCCGACCGGCCGGGCGCGCGCAGCGGACAGCGTGCGGATCGTGTCCGGCCTGTGGGGCCTCGTCGCGCCCGACGACCCCATCCCCGCGTACCGCCTCTCCATGGCCACGCACCTGCCGGGCATCGGCCACCTGCCCGGTGCGTGGCGCGAGGTGATCGGGGACGAGCTCCAGGCGCGTGCCGAGGGCGAGCTCGTGGTGGACTGCCGGTCCGCGACGTACCTCGCCGCCTGGCACCCGCCGCGGTCGGCCGACTGGGTGTCGGTGCGGGTCCTGCGCGAGCTGGACGGGAGGAGGTCCGTGGTGTCGCACAACGCCAAGCACACCCGCGGGGTGCTCACCCGGCACCTGCTGACGCGTCGCGGGCGCGCCCCGCACGACGCGGAGTCGTTGGCGCGCGTGGCCGGCGAGCTCGTCGGCTCGACACTGCTCGCGGTCGAGCTGGGCCCGGCGACCCGCGGCGCCCGGACGCTCGAGCTCGTCGTGGCCTGAGTGGCGCACCGCCGGCGCGTGCCCTGGTGGCTCGTCGCGCTCCTGGTGATCGCCGCCGTGCTCGTGACGGGGGCGCTCCCCACGCAGGACGCGCGGGCCCTGGCCGAGCGGACGCTGCCCATCCTGGTGTTCGTCGCGGCGCTGACCGTCGTCGCCGAGATGTGCGCAGGCGCCGGCCTGTTCGACGCGGCAGCGGGGCTGGCGTCGAAGGTGGCCGGCGGGCGCCGGTGGGCGCTGTGGGCGCTCGTGGTGCTGCTGGCGACGGCAAGCACCGCGGTGCTGTCCCTGGACACCACCGCGGTCCTGCTCACACCGGTGGTCATCGCGCTCGCCCGACGCACCCGCACGCCCCCGCTCCCGTTCGCGCTGGCCGTGCTCGCCCTGGCCAACACGGCATCGCTCGTCCTGCCGGTCTCCAACCTCACCAACCTGCTGGCGGACCACACGCTGCGCGCCGCCGGGGTGGGCTATCTGGGACTGATGTGGGCCCCCGCGCTCGCCGCGATCCTGGTCACGGTCGCGGTCCTCGCCGTCCGCGACCGGCGGGCGCTGCACGGCAGCTACGAGCCACCGCCTCCGCACCCCGTGCGCGACCGGGGACTGCTCGTCGTGTGCGCCGTCGCGGTCGGGGCGCTGGCCGTCGCCTTCGTCGTCGGAGCACCGACCGCGCCGACGGCCGTCGTCGTCGCGGTCGTCCTGCTCGCCGCGACGCTGCTGCGGCACCAGAAGCTCCCCGTCCCCGCGGGCGACCTCGTCCCGTGGCGGACGCTGGTCGTCGTGCTCGGCCTCTTCGTCGTGGTCGCCACCGCGCACGCGCACGGGCTGGGGACCGCGCTCGCCCGGGCCGCGGGAACCGGTGACGGCCTAGGCGCGCTGCTCCAGGTAGCCGCTGTCGGTGCGCTCGCGTCGAACGCGATGAACAACCTGCCCGCGTACCTGGCGCTCGAGCCCGCAGCCGGCACCGACCCGCTCCGGGTGGCCGCCCTGCTCATCGGCACGGGCGTCGGGCCGTTGCTCACGCCGTGGGGATCGCTGGCGACCATCCTGTGGTGGCAGCGGTGCCGGACCGTGATGCTCGCGGTCCCGGCCGGCAGGATCGTGCGTCAGGGCCTGCTGCTCGCTCCCCTGGCGGTCGTCGCTGCCACGCTCGCGCTCGTCGCGACGAGCTGACGGCTCAGGACGACCAGCCCTCGCTCGGCACGCCGACGACGGCGATCTCGTCGCGCTTGTCCGCGAAGAGCCGCACGATGCTCACCGACGCGGGCGCCACGCGCAGCTGGCTCCACGACGACGGCTGCGCGCCCATGGTGACGCCCAGGGCCGCGCGGATCGACACGGCGTGGCTCACGACCACGACAGTGCGGTCGACGCCCTCCGCGAGGAGCTGGTCCAGACCGCGCTGTAGCCGGCGGCCGACGTCCTCGATCGACTCCCCACCGGGCGGTCGCAGGTCGGCCTTGGTGTGCCACGGCTCCAGCTGCCCGGGCCACCGCTCCTCGATCTGCTCGGAGGTCAGCCCCTGCCACTCGCCGAAGTTCGCCTCCTGGAACGTCGCGTCCGTCCGGACCGGCAGCCCCAGCTTCTCGCCGATGATCGCGCTGGTCTGCTGGGTCCGGACCATCGGGGAGGCGATGACCTGGCTGGGGTACGGGATGTCGCCCCACAGGTCGCGACCGACACGGTCGACCAGGTCCGCGGCGTCGCGCGCCTGGCGCAGGCCCGTCTCGTCGAGCGGAGGACCCGGTTCGCCCGAGCCGGAGTAGCCGCGGGAGACCGTCATCGTGGTCTGTCCGTGCCGGACCAGGACCACCGTGACAGGTTGTTCCTCGTCGAACCGGACGCCTGCTCCGGACGGGCGGGGGGCGCGTGCGCTGCTCACGCTCGCAGTCTGTCGGTCCGGCGGCGCCGGCGCGACTCAGCCCTTCGCGGGCTCCGGCAGGCGCACCAGGATCCGGCCGCACTCCTCGCAGCGCGTGACCTGGTCCTCGGGCGCCTTGACGATGGCCTCGACGTCGAGCGGGTTGAGCTCGAGCCGGCAGCTCTCGCACCGACGGCCACGCAGCGCCCCGGCTCCCTTGCCGCCCAGCTGGCCCCGCAGCCGCTCATAGAGGGTGACGAGGCCGGCATCCAGACCCTCGACAGCCTTGGCGCGCTCGGCCCGGACGGACTCGGCGTCGGCGTCGAGAGCGGCGAACGCCGCGTCGCGCTCGGCCTCGACCGCTGCGCGCTTGTCGGCGAGCGACTCGTGGGCCGTCGTGACCTCGGCGAGGGCGGTCTCGTGCGCCTCGAGGCGCTCCATCACGTCGAGCTCGACCTCCTCCAGCTCGGCCTGGCGTCGGCCCAGCGTGCCCAGCTCGCTCTGCAGCGCCTGGAGGTCCTTCGGGCTGCCCTGTCCGGAGTCGAGCCGCGACTGGTCCCGCGCCGCGCGCACCCGCACCTGCTCGACGTCGGCCTCCGCCTTGCGCAGCTCCCGCCGCAGGTCGCTCACCGCCGTCTGGGACGTCACCAGCGCCGTGTGCAGGTCCGTGACCTGCGAGCCCAGCTCGGTCAGCCGCGCGAGCTCCGGAAGGGTGCGCTTCTTGTGGGCGATCTGGTCCAGGCGGGTGTCGAGCTCCTGGACCTCGAGCAGTCGGCGCTGGTCCGCTGCGGGGGCAGTCGTCACGGGTGTCCTTCCGGCGGTGCACTGGGTTCGAGCGGTGACAGAGGCTTCGGCGGATCCGGGCTCGCGACGCGACCCGTCCACGGGTCCGTGCTCACCGTGCTCACGCGGGTCTTAACCGTAGTCCCCGCGGCGGCTGCGTCCTGCGCAAGCGTGCGTGCCGCGAGCGCGAGCCACGGCCACTCGGAGGCGAAGTGGGCGACGTCGACGAGGTACGGCGTGGACGATCCCACGGCGCGGCCGTCGTGCTCCGCCCGCTCGCGCAGCTCGGACGCCGGATGGTGCCGGAGGTCCGCGGTCACGTAGGCGTCGACGCCCGACGCGCGGACGGAGTCGAAGAACGAGTCGCCGGAGCCGCCGACCACCGCGACGCGCTCGACCCGCCCGTCCGGGTCGCCCGCGTACCGGACCCCCTGCGCGGTCATGGGGAGCGCCGCGGCGACCGTGGCGGCGAACGCCCGCAGCGTCGTCGGTTCCGCCAGCGTGCCCACCCGACCCGTGCCGGTGGCACCGGGCCACGACGCGAGCTCGAGCACGTCGAACGCCGGCTCCTCGTACGGGTGCGCCTCCCGCATCGCTGCGACCACCGACGCACGCAGCCGGCGCGGCGCCACCATCTCGACGCGCGCCTCGACCACCCGCGCGGCCTGCCCGGCGGAGCCGATCGCCGGCGACGCCGAGTCCGACGGCGTGAACGTGCCCTCGCCGGTCGACGTCCACGCGCACCGGGTGTACTCCCCGACAGCGCCCGCGCCCGCAGCGGCGAGCGCGTCGACCAGCCGCTCCGCGACCTCGACCGGCACGAAGACCACGTGCTTGTCCAGCGGCTCGGCAGGCGCAGGATCCAGTGGCGCGGTCGCGACGAGGCCCAGCACCTGCGCGAGCGCGTCGTTCACGCCCCCGGCCGCCGCGTCGGCGTTCGTGTGGGCCGTGTACAGGGCGGTCCCCGTGCGGACCAGGCGGTGCAGCAGCGCGCCCTTGACGGTGGTGGCGGCGATCGAGTGCACGGGGCGCAGGAGCAGCGGGTGGTGGGTCACCACGAGGTCGGCGCCCCACGCCTCGGCCTCGTCGGCCACGACGCCGACGGGGTCGACCGCGAACAGCACCCGCCGGACGGGCTGGTCCGGGTCGC
The DNA here is from genome assembly GCF_965229465.1 of Cellulomonas sp. Taxonomy (GTDB): domain Bacteria; phylum Actinomycetota; class Actinomycetes; order Actinomycetales; family Cellulomonadaceae; genus Cellulomonas. The sequence continues at coordinate 5,309 of NZ_OZ245882.1, forward strand.
CGGCGACCAGGCCGACCGCGTCCCAGGACTCGGCTGTCGACGGGGGGTACCGGCGATCGAGCAGCCGCACCACCTCCGCCAGGGAGGGTGATGTCACGTCGCGCACGCTACCGGGCCGTCGTCTCGACCGGGTCGCCGACGCGGACGCGGCCGCCACGGACCGGCACCATCTGGATCCCGAACCACACCTCGCCGTCCCAGCGGCGGTGCCGGGCCAGCGTCCGCAGCGGCTCCTTGCCCGTGGCCCGGGTGTCCGGGTCGATGGTCGTGAGCACGCACCGCCCGCACTGGTCCGCGAACCGGAGCTCGACCTCGCCGACCACCACCCGACCCCAGCCGTCCTCGGCGAACGGCTCGAGGTCGCCGTCGACCACGAGGTTCGGCCGGAACCGACGCATGTCGAACGGGTGCTGCGGTTCGGGCGGCGGCTTCCCCGCCTCGAGCGCCGCCTGCACCCGCTCGTCGTGGATCTCGGCCGCCCACGCGTCGAGGCGATGCAGCGACGCGGTCGTGGTGACGTGCACCGGGCCGGTGTCGGTGAGGGCGAGCGGGTCGGCGAGCGTGCCGCCGTGCTCGTCCGACATCCCCCGGCGGGCGGGGTCGTCGAGCCAGACGAGCCGGACGGGGTGCCCGATCAGCTCCGAGCACCAGGCGTCCGCTGCGTCGCCGGCCCGCGTCGCGGTGTCGAGGCGGCTGAGCTGGACGGGGACGTCGGCCGGGCCGGACGGGATCTCGACCAGGAGGTCCGAGAGGCCGTCGGCGGACAGTCGGACACCCTTCGGGTCGCGTGTGGCGACGGCGGCGAGCATCCGGGGGTGCTTGCGCGCGGTGACGGTGGCACCGTCCGCGTCGACCACCATCCACCGGCGATCCCCGAGCGGTCCCGCCGCGTCCAGCTCCATCGACGTCAGGGACGTCCCCGCGAACGACTTGACCGGGTACACGGTCAGCCCGGAGACGAACGGCGTGGTCGCGCGCATGGCTGGACCCTAACAACTGCGCACGGGCGAGACGGGTGGGCCCGGCCGGTTTCGAACCGGCGACCTCCGCGGTGTAAGCGCGGCGCTCTGACCAGCTGAGCTACAGGCCCCGACGAGCATCCCGCGGACGGTCCGCTCGACGGGCGAACAGACTACCGGCGCTCAGGCGGCGAGGTCCGCGAGCGCCTGCCGGTAGGACGAGAAGTCCCGGGCACGTCCGGGCGGATTGACGACGCTCCAGCGCAGCACGCCCTCCGCGTCGACGAGGAAGCTGCCCCGCACCGCGAAGCCCTTGGCCTCGTCGAAGACCCCGTAGGCCGTGGCCACCTCGCCGTGCGGCCAGAAGTCGGAGAGCAGGTCGAACCCGAAGCCCTCGCTCGCAGCCCAGGCGCGCAGCGCATGACCGGGGTCGCACGACACGACGACGACGTGGACCCCCGCCTGCTCGAACTCCGTGATGTTGTCGCGGAGCTGGCACAGCTCCCCCGTGCACGTGGCCGAGAACGCGAACGGGACGAACACGATGACGACGGGTCCGCCGCGCAGGCCGCTGAGGGTCACGGGCGTGCCGTGGGTGTCCGGCAGCGAGAAGTCGGGGGCCGGCGTGCCGAGCGCGGGCGTGGACCGGGCGGTGTCATCCATGGCGGGGACTGTAACAACGGGGGCGCTTCGACCGCGGTGACTCCCGGGCTCGCGTCGGGTCACGATGTGAGACAGGTCACATCGTGGACACCGCTCCCGCCGGTTGGGCCGTCCGGGTGACAACCCGCTCGGCAGGCGGACCTCGCAGCCGATGGGCCGCCGCTCGACGCGTGCACGATCACCCGAAAGGGTGAACGGCAGGTGCGCCGGGGATGGCGCGGGGCGTGTCACCTCACTCCCGTCCGAGCGGTCGCGCTCCCACGTCACCCGGACCCGCCGATCGCACCACGACAACTGCGAAGGCGCAGGTCCCCGGGGTGCGGCGGCCGGGCCCGGCGGCGGCGTCGGCGGATCGGCGCCAGGAGGTGGACGCGTCCGGCACCGGTGCGACCGCGCGCCGGGACCCCTCGGATGGGGCGGAGACGGCTGCCCCGGGCACCTGCGCGCGGGCCGACCCGCGGCACATCGGACACTCGGGGAGCATGCGCCGATATGACCTGGATTGGGCTTCGGCCTGACGAACTTCTCGATCAGGACGGAGTTGGACAAGCCTCCGAGTCGCTGCCAGCCTGTACGGCAACCCGGGCCCCAGAGGGGTTCGGCATTGCCCGTTGCACCCCTCCCCAACGGCAACTTGAGGTTCCTCATGCACACTCGTATACGACCGATCGCGCTCGTCGCGATTCTCGCCGTCGGCATCGCCACCGTCGCAGTGACCGCCCCCGCTCTCGCAGACGCCTCCGGAGCCTGCGCCCCGCAGTCGAGCGACCGGCTCGTGCCCGGCCAGACCCTCGAGGTCGGCCAGAAGATCACGTCGCAGAACGGCGCCTACACGTTCGGCATCGAGGCCGGCGGCACCCTCGCGATCCGCACCGCCGCGGGCGGTGCCCTGTGGAAGCACGGCGCAGTCGGCGCCGACTCGACCCTGACGCTCACCACACCGGGCGACCTGGAGCTCCGCACCGCCTCGGGCGCCGTGCGCTGGCGCTCCGCCGTGACCGGTGCGTGCCCCACCGTCGTGGTGCTCAACGACGGCCGCGTGGTCGGAGCCGACGGCTCCGCGGAGCGCTGGAGCATCCCCGTCAAGCGCGCGAAGAACGCCACGGTCCCCGTGGTCGGGGCGGGCACCCCCACCCCGCCCGCGACGCCCCTCCCCGTCCTGTCCGCCACCACGTGCACGGCGCAGGCCGACCGGCTCGTCGCCGGGCAGTCGCTGACCGCCGGCAAGGGCATCACCTCCGCCAACGGTCGGTACCGCTTCGCCGTGGACACCGACGGCTCGCTGGCCATCACGTCCACCAGCACCGGCAACGCGCTGTGGAGGAAGGCGTCACCCGGCGCCGGCGCCGCAGTCAAGCTCGCGACCGACGGCACGCTCACCTACGCGTCGGGGTCCGCCGTGGCATGGACCCAGGCCTCCGGCTCCGCCTGCCCGGTGGTCGTCGTCCGCGACGACGGCCGCGTCACCGGTGCAGCCGGTGGGAAGGTGCTGTGGAGCATCCCCAGCACGATCCCGGCCTCCGACGTCGTGAGCCCGTCCCCCACGCCGACACCGACGCCGACGGCCACCCCCACCCCGACCCCGACGCCGACCCCCACGGTCGCGCCGAGGCCGACCCCCACCCCGACGCCTGCGCCCGCACCCGCACCCGCACCCGCACCGGGCAAGCCCACCACCGGCACCCGGGTCGCCGCGCTGCACCCGTTCGCGTCGAGCGCCTTCTGGAACACGGCGATCGGCTCGGGGGCGAAGTACGAGTCGGCCACCTCGAAGGCGACCGCCAACTTCCTGTCGGGCAAGCCGAACATCAACTCGTCCATGTGGTCGTACGCGATCTACAAGGCGAAGTCCTCGGACCCGCAGGCGACGGTCACGAACACCAACAACGGCCAGGTCTTCACGTTGCGGATCCCGGCCGGCACGGTGGCGACCGGCGGTACGGACATGCACACCGGCGTGATCCAGCCCGACGGCTACACGGCCTACGAGTTCTACAAGTTCAAGCCCGTCGGGACGAACAAGTACGAGACCACGCGGGTGGTCGTCACCGACCTGCGTGGTGACGGGCTGACCAACGGCTCCCGCGCGTCGAGCATCTCGTTCTACGGCGGCCTCATCCGCGCCGAGGAGCTGGCGAACCACTCGATCCCGCACACCATCGGGATCGGCGTGCCCGCCTCGATGCTCAAGCTCGGACCGGTCTGGCCGGCTCGGACGCAGGACACCGCGGCACCCACGACGTACGTGGGCCAGCTGCCGATGGGCTCCATGCTCGCGATCCCGCCGTCGGTAGACCTGAACTCGCTCGGTCTCACCGACGACGGCCTGGCGCTGGGACGTGCGCTCCAGGACTACGGCGGCCACGTGCTGATCCAGTCCGGCACGGTCGCGCTCTACTGCGAGGCGAACTGCGACCAGCCGCAGGTCAAGGAACTGTGGGCCGCGTGGCAGGTGCTCTACCCGTACATGCGCGTGGTCACGAACAACACCGCGGACAACGTGGGTGGCGGCGGAACGCGTCGGCAGCCCCCGCTGCCGGAGGTCCAGCAGTAGTCAGTAGTCAGTAGTCAGTAGTCAGTAGTCACCGACGCGTTCGCCCGGCTCGCTCGACGAGCCGGGCGAACGCGTCTGTGGGCTCGTCCCGGTCCGCACGGACGAAGAAGCCCGCTCAGACGCCCTGAGGGCGCGTGAGCGGGCTTCTTGGCGCGCTGAGAGGGTGCGGGGGGGCCGCGCCGGCGGTCAGCGGCCGCGGCCGCGGGTGCCGAGGCGCGTCGCGGACCAGTCCGCGGCGATCGGGAACGTGCTCATGGCGTGCAGGCCGGACGTCGTCGCGGCCTCCTCGATGTCACTGTGGGAGACATGCCCGGCACGCCCGGCCTTGGGCGTGAGGAGCCAGATCGGACCCCCGTCGTCGAGGACGGTCATCGCGTCGACGAGCAGGTCCGTGAGGTCGCCGTCGCCGTCCCGGAACCAGATGACCGCACCGTCCGTGACGTCGTCGTACTCCTCGTCGACCAGCTCGGTCCCGGTGACCGTCTCGATCCCGGAGCGCAGCTCGGCGTCGACGTCGTCGTCGTAACCGAACTCCTGGATCACCTGTCCCGAGCTCAAACCCAAGCGGGCGGCCGTCTGCGACGCGCCTTCGTCCGCGGTGGATGACACGTCCGGACCGCTCCCTTCCGTCTCGGCGGTCCCGTCGGGGGCCGCCTTCTCGTTGCCGCACACGCTAGCCCACCGCACCCCGCCGGGCGCACGCAAGACCTGCGCCGACGCACGTGTCGATCCCCTTGTGCGACCGCCCGACACCCCGCCCGCGCCCACTGTCATCGACGTCACGTCGAGGTTCTCGGTACTCGGTGTGACTTTCGGGCCTCCGGGGTCCGAGAATGGGTCGAACACCCCGCACCCGTCGAGCCGCCTACCCGGGCGCGCCCAGCACGGGCCGGGCCAGATGCGCCGCCGATGCCGACAGGGCTCGTGCGCGCGGACGAGACGCAAGGAGCGCTGGTGGCTTCGATCGACGAGACGGGACCGCTCATCGGCGGCCTGCTCAGCCAGGTGCCGGACATCGACCCGGACGAGACCGGCGAGTGGGTGGAGTCCCTCGACGGACTCATCGACGAGAAGGGCGGCCCTCGAGCGCGCTACGTGCTGCTGAGCATGCTGCGGCACGCGCGCCAGCGGAACGTGGCCATCCCGGCCTCGCTCAACACGCCCTACGTGAACACCATCGCGGTGCACGACGAGCCCTACTTCCCCGGCGACGAGGTGCTGGAGCGCCGCTACCGCTCGTGGATCCGCTGGAACGCCGCCGTCATGGTGACGCGCGCCCAGCGCCCCGGGATCGGCGTCGGCGGGCACATCTCCTCCTACGCGTCCGTCGCGACGCTGACCGAGGTGGGCCTCAACCACTTCTTCCGCGGCAAGGACCACCCCGGCGGCGGTGACCAGGTCTACTTCCAGGGCCACGCCTCCCCGGGCGTGTACGCCCGCGCCTACCTGGAGGGCCGCCTGAGCGCCCACCAGCTGGACGGCTTCCGCCAGGAGCTCTCGCACCCCGGCGGCGGTCTGCCGTCGTACCCGCACCCGCGGCTGGCGCCGGACCTGTGGGAGTTCCCCACCGTCTCCATGGGCCTCGGCCCGGCGAGCGCCATCTACCAGGCCTGGACCAACCGCTATCTGCACCTGCGGGGCATCAAGGACACCAGCCAGCAGGACGTCTGGGCGTTCCTCGGCGACGGCGAGATGGACGAGCCCGAGTCCCGCGGCATGCTGCAGCTGGCCGGCCAGCAGGGCCTGGACAACCTCACGTTCGTCGTCAACTGCAACCTGCAGCGGCTCGACGGCCCCGTCCGTGGCAACGGCAAGATCATCCAGGAGCTCGAGGCGCAGTTCCGTGGCGCCGGCTGGAACGTCATCAAGGTGATCTGGGGCCGCGAGTGGGACACCCTGCTCAACGCCGACAAGGACCGCGCGCTCGTCAACCTGATGAACACGACGCCGGACGGCGACTTCCAGACGTACCGCGCCGAGAACGGCGCCTTCATCCGCGAGAACTTCTTCGGCCGCGACCCGCGGACCAAGCAGCTCGTGGAGAAGATGACCGACGACGAGATCTGGGCGCTCAAGCGCGGCGGGCACGACTACCGCAAGATCTACGCCGCCTACAAGGCCGCGCGTGAGCACACCGGCACGCCCACGGTCATCCTGGCGCACACCATCAAGGGCTACGGCCTGGGCTCCGGCTTCGCCGGGCGCAACGCCACGCACCAGATGAAGAAGCTCAAGTCGGACGACCTCAAGACGCTGCGCGACTCGCTGCACATCCCGATCACGGACGAGCAGATCGACGAGAACCCGTACGTGCCGCCGTACTTCCACCCGGGCGCCGAGGACGAGGGCATCCAGTACATGCTCGAGCGTCGTCGCCAGCTCGGCGGCTTCGTGCCGGAGCGACGTACCACGCACAAGCCGCTGACCCTCCCCGACCCCAAGGTCTACGAGGGCCTGGCCAAGGGCTCGGGCCACCAGGAGGTCGCCACGACCATGGCCCTGGTGCGCCTGTTCAAGGACCTGGTGCGGGACAAGGAGTTCGGCCACCGCCTGGTGCCGATCATCCCGGACGAGGCCCGCACGTTCGGCCTCGACGCGATCTTCCCGAGCGCCAAGATCTTCAACACGAACGGCCAGAACTACATGGCCGTGGACCGCGAGCTCATGCTCTCCTACAAGGAGTCCGAGTCCGGCCAGATCATGCACACGGGCATCAACGAGGCCGGCTCGGCGTCGGCGTTCCAGGCCGTCGGCACGTCGTACGCGACGCACGGTGAGCCGCTGATCCCGTTCTACTTCTACTACTCGATGTTCGGCTTCCAGCGCACGGGCGACCAGTTCTGGGCGGCCGGGGACCAGATGGCCCGCGGGTTCCTCATCGGTGCCACCGCCGGTCGCACCACCCTGACCGGTGAGGGCCTCCAGCACGCCGACGGCCACTCGCCGCTGCTGGCCGGCACCATGTCCCACGTCGTGCACTACGACCCGGCGTACGGGTACGAGATCCGGCACATCGTCAAGGACGGCATCGAGCGGATGTACGGCGAGGGTCACGACCGTGACCGCGACGTCATCTACTACCTCACCGTCTACAACGAGCCGATGCAGCAGCCGGTCGAGCCCGAGGGTGTCGACGTCGAGGGCATCCTGCGTGGCATCCACCAGATCGCGCCGGCCGAGGGCGACGGGCCGCGCGCCCAGATCCTGGCGTCGGGCGTGGCGGTGCCGTGGGCTCTCGAGGCAAAGCAGCTGCTGGCCGACGACTGGGGCGTCCAGGCCGCGGTCTGGTCCGTGACCAGCTGGAACGAGCTGCGCCGCGACGGTCTCGCCGCGGACAAGCAGGCGTACCTGCACCCGGGCGAGGAGGAGCGCGTCCCGTACCTCACCCAGAAGCTCCAGGGGGCCGAGGGGCCGTTCGTCGCGACGACGGACTTCGACCACCTGGTGGCCGACCAGGTGCGCGCCTGGATCCCCGGCACCTACGCCACGCTGGGCGCCGACGGCTTCGGCTTCTCGGACACGCGGGCGGCGGCTCGTCGCCACTTCAAGATCGACGGTCCGTCGACGGTCGTCCGGGTGCTCCAGCAGCTCGCCCGCACGGGCGCGGTGAGCCACGAGGCGCCCGCGCAGGCGATCGAGCGCTACCGCCTGTACGACGTCACCGCCGGCACCTCCGGCAACACGGGCGGCGACAGCTGACCTGCGCCGCACGCACGACGAAGGCCCGGGCTCCTGGAGCCCGGGCCTTCGTCGTGCGGCGTGTCAGGTGCCGGGGATCGTCTGCTCGGCGTGCGCCACGTCACGCGCGAGCTCGCTCTTGAGGTCCGCGACGGCCCGCTGGTCGGGGTAGAGGTCGAGCGCGGCGATGTGCTGCTTGGCCTCGAGCGGCCGGCCGGCCTCGATCGAGGCCAGCACCAGGTGCCGAGCGACGGCCGGGTCGTGCTCGCGGGGACGCCAGTGCCCGACACCGAGACCGAGGGCGTCGACCGGCAGACCGGCCCCGCGCAGGAGCCCGAGCGCCTCGACGAGCGCCTTGCCCGACGGGTCCCGTTCCGCCGCGGTGGTCAGCCTGCGCAGGGTTCCCTCGTGGTCGTCGTGCACCGACAGGCGCGCCACCTCGATCAACGGGTACCAGGCGCGGGGGTTCCCGGCGAGCTCCTCCCCGAGCGCCCAGACCGCCAGATCGGCTGCCCGCTGGCGCTCGCTGTCGTCGACGGGCGCGGAGAGGGGATCGCTGTCGGGGCTCGCCTCGGCGGCACGGCGACGGACGATCTCCGCGAGGGCGACGAACGCCCGCTCGTTGTTCGGGTCGTCGCTGAGCATGGAGCGCAGCGCGTCCTCGTGGAGCGTGTCACCGCGTCGCGACGCCTTGGTCGGTCGGCGCGCGCCGACCCGCGAGGCCGAGGTCGGCCGTCGCATGAGTTGACGCAAACGGGGCAGAAGTGCCATGACGCGACCTTATCGGCTGGGGGCGAGCCTCACCCGGTCGACGACGTACCTCACACTTCTGTGACCCCGGCTGGTCGACGCCGTTTGTCGACTTCCCACAATGCCGGACCCTATGCTCGCCCCATGTCCAGCAGCCTGCGCGGGGCGGGCTCCACGCCCGTCGCGCCCCCTGACAAGCCGGATGCACCCGTGGGGGGCGGCCGTGCCCGCCGGTCGGTGACGGCCCGCGCGCGGACCCCCGTGCTCGAGGCCCGCGGCGGTCCCGAGACCCAGCGCCGGGTGCGCGACAGCGCCGGGCTGCTGTCCGGCGCCGCGATGCGACGCCTCGACGAGGACCTCGAGTGGTACCGCGCCCTGCCCGCGGAGGACCGTTCCTGGGTGGGGCTCGTCGCCCAGGCAGGCATCACGGCCTTCGTCACCTGGTTCGCCGAGCCCACCCGCCCGCCGCACGGGGTGGGCGACATCTTCGCCGCCGCCCCACCGGAGCTGACCCGGTCGATCTCGCTCCAGCACACCCTCCAGCTGGTCCGCGTGGTGGTCGACGTCGTCGAGACCCACAGCGACCGCCTGGCAGCGCCGGGCGACGAGCGGGAGGTGCGCGAGGCGGTGCTCCGGTACTCCCGGGAGGTCGCGTTCTCCGCGGCCGAGGTCTACGCGCGCGCCGCCGAGGTCCGCGGCGCCTGGGACGCCCGCCTCGAGGCCCTGGTCGTCGACGCCCTCGTGCGGGGAGACGTGGACGACGCGCTGCGCTCGCGGATCGCCGCCCTCGGCTGGAGCGGACGGGGATCGACGCTGGTCATGGTCGGGACGACCACGTCGGCGCTGGACGACGTGCGCGCCGCAGAGCTCCGTCGGGCGACGCGTCGCGCGGCAGACGACGCCCTCGTCGGCATCCAGGGCGACCGCCTCGTCGTCTTCCTCGGGGGCGAGGGTGACCTGCGCGCCGCCGCGAGCACGCTGCTACCGCGGTTCGGCCCCGGGCCGGTGGTGATCGGGCCGGTGGTGGGCGACCTCACCGACTCCGCGCGCTCCGCCCGGGCCGCGCTGTCCGGTCTCCTCGCCGCTCCGGCGTGGGAACAGGCGCCCCGTCCCGTGCTGGCGGACGAGCTCCTGCCCGAGCGCGTGCTCATCGGTGACGCCACCGCGCGCCGCACGCTGGTCGCGCAGGCGTTCGCGCCCCTGGCGGCCAGCCCGGGCTCCCTGCTCGAGACCCTCTCGGCCTACCTGGGCACGGGCCGCTCGCTCGAGGCCGCCGCGCGGACCCTGTTCGTGCACCCCAACACCGTCCGGTACCGCCTGCGACGGGTCGCCGACGTCACCGGCTGGGACCCCCTGGACGCGCGCGAGTCGTACGTCCTCCAGATCGCCCTCGCGCTGGGCCGTCTGGACGCCGCCGACGGTCCGACGGGCGGCATCGCCCGCTGAGGTCGTTGTAGGAGTCGCACAAGGGCGTCCGAGAAGGTTGGTGCACGCCGTGAGGCGGGTGGGCTCCGTCGGCCAGGCAGAGTGGTCGCGTGCTCGCTGTCGTCTGCCCCGGTCAGGGCGCCCAGTCCCCCGGCATGCTCGCCCCGTGGCTCGAGCTGCCGTCCGTCGCCGACTCGATCGCGCGGGCCTCCCGCACGACCGGTCTGGACCTGGTCGCCCACGGCACCACGTCCGACGCCGACACCATCCGGGACACCGCCGTCGCGCAGCCGCTCCTCGTGGCCTCCGCCCTGGCGAGCCTGCGCGCCGTGCTCGAGCTCGGTGCCGACGACGCCCTCGACATCGCCGCCCGGCGGTCCGTCGGCGTGACCGCGGGCCACTCGGTCGGCGAGCTGGCCGCGGCCGTCATCGCCGGCGTGCTGACCGACGACGAGGCCCTGCGCCTGGTGACCGTGCGTGGCTCCGCCATGGCTCGGGCCGCGGCCGCGACCCCGACCGGCATGAGCGCGGTCCTGGGCGGCGACCCGGACGAGGTCCTCGCCGCACTCGCCGCGCACGGTCTGGTCCCTGCCAACGTCAACGGCGGCGGGCAGGTCGTCGCCGCAGGCACGCTCGACGCCCTCGCGGCGTTTGCGGCCTCTCCCCCGGCCAAGGCACGCGTGATCGCGCTCCAGGTGGCCGGCGCGTTCCACACCGAGCACATGGCACCGGCGGTCGCCGAGCTGCGCGCCGCCGCCGACGACGTGATGCCGGGCGAGCCGATGGTCCCCCTGCTCACCAACTCCGACGGCACCGTCACCGCGTCGGGCGCTCGGGCGCTCGAGCTGATCGTCGCGCAGGTGGCCAACCCCGTGCGGTGGGACCTGTGCCAGGCGACCCTCCTCGAGCTCGGCGTGACCGGGCTGCTCGAGGTGGCCCCCGGAGGCGTGCTCACCGGGCTGGCCCGGCGTACGCTGCCCGGGGTCGAGACGGTCGCAGTCAAGACCCCTGCCGACCTCGACGCCGCGCGCGACCTTGTCCGTCGGCACGCCGGAAACCCCCAGAGCACCCAGGAGTCGTCGTGACCCGTCCCACCCTCACGCAGGCCACCGGACCCGCGCACTCGCGCATCCTCGGCCTCGGTGGCGTCCGCGGCGAGCGCACGGTCACCAACGACGAGCTCGTCGGCCCCATCGACTCCTCGGACGAGTGGATCCGCCAGCGCACGGGCATCATCACGCGGCGCCGGGCCGAGCCGGGCACCGACGTGCTCGACCTGGCCGAGGCCGCCGCGCTGCAGGCCATCGCGAACGCGGGCCTGACCGGCGCGGACATCGACGTGGTGATCCTCTCGACGGTCACCTACTTCCACCAGACCCCGGCGGGCGCCGCGATCATCGCGGACCGTATCGGTGCCACCCCGGCTGCGGCGTTCGACATCTCGGCCGCGTGCGCGGGGTACTGCTACGGCATCGGGCAGGCCGATGCGCTGGTCCGGGCCGGCAGCGCCCGCCACGTGCTCGTCATCGGCGCCGAGAAGATGAGTGAGTTCGTCGACCCGACCGACCGCTCCATCTCCTTCCTGCTGGGCGACGGCGCCGGCGCTGTCGTCATCGGCCCCTCGGACACGCCCGGCATCGGACCGACCATCTGGGGCTCCGACGGCAGCCAGGCGCAGGCCATCCGACAGACGCACTCCTGGCTCGCCACGCGCGACGAGGGCGCCGGCTGGCCGACGCTGCGCCAGGAGGGCCCGAGCGTCTACAAGTGGGCGGTCTGGCAGATGGCTCCCGTCGCGCAGAAGGCGATGGACGCGGCCGGTGTCACGGCGGACGAGATCGACGCCTTCATCCCGCACCAGGCGAACATGCGGATCATCGACCAGATGATCAAGACGCTCAAGCTCCCGGACACGGTCGTCGTCGGCCGCGACATCGCGGACACCGGCAACACGTCGGCCGCGTCGATCCCGCTGGCGACCGAGCGCCTGCTGCGCGAGGGTCAGGTGAGCAGCGGCGCGCTCGCCCTGCAGATCGGCTTCGGCGCCGGTCTGGTCTACGCCGCCCAGGTCGTCGTCCTGCCGTAGCAGAAATCGTCGGTGCGACCCCCGGTTGTACCGTTCGTCCCGACCCCAGTGCTTCGACCACGAAGCAGCACCACCCCGACAGAGGAGACACCGATGGCGTACAGCGAGCAGGAGATCCTGGCCGGCCTGGCCGAGATCGTCAGCGAGGAGACCGGTCTGCCCACGGACTCCGTCCTGCCCGAGAAGTCCTTCACCGACGACCTCGACATCGACTCCCTGTCGATGATGACGATCGTCACGCTCGCCGAGGAGAAGTTCGACGTGCGCATCCCCGACGACGAGGTCAAGAACCTCGCCACCGTGGGCGACGCCGTCACCTTCATCACGGGCGCCCAGGCCTGAGCCTGCGCCGCCCGGGTCGGTCCCGGGAGCACCACCCCGGGACCGACCACCTCACGACCGCCGACCTGGAGCACCGATGAGCCACGTACCCGACGTCGTCGTCACCGGACTGGGAGCCACCACGCCTCTCGGCGGGGACATCCCCAGCACCTGGGCCGCCGCGCTCGCCGGCGAGTCCGGTGCCCGACCCTTCGACAACGACTGGGTGGAGACCTACGGCCTGCCCGTCACCTTCGCGGCGACCATCAAGGTCAAGCCCGAGGACGTGCTCCCCCGGCCGGAGCTGAAGAAGATGGACCCGTCCGCGCAGTACGCGATCATCGCGGCGCGCGAGGCCTGGGCCGACGCCGGCTCCCCCGAGGTCGACCACGACCGGCTCGGCGCCGTCGTCTCGTCGGGCATCGGCGGCATCTGGACCACCCTGGACGCCTGGGACACGCTCAAGGAGAAGGGTGCCCGCCGCATCCTGCCCATGACCGTCCCCATGCTCATGCCGAACTCGCCCACCGCGTACGTGTCGCTCGAGCTCGGTGCCCGGGCCGGTGCTCACGCCCTGGTGTCCGCCTGCGCGTCGGGCGCCGAGGCCATCGGCTACGGCGTGGAGATGATCCGCACGGGCCGCGCCGACATCGTCGTGGCCGGTGGCACCGAGGCGACCATCCACCCGATGCCCATCGCCGCCTTCGCCGCGTCTCGCACCCTCTCGCTGCGCAACGACGACCCCGAGGGTGCGTCGCGTCCCTACGACGTCGACCGGGACGGCTTCGTCATCGGCGAGGGCGCCGGTGTCGTCGTCCTGGAGAGCGCGGCGCACGCTGCCGCCCGCGGCGCGCGTGTCTACGCCCGGATCGCCGGCGTCGGGCTGTCCGCCGACGGCTACCACATCACCTCCCCCGAGCCGTCGGGTGACGGCCAGATCCGGGCCATGCGGGCCGCCCTGGAGGAGTCGGGGATCGCGCAGATCGACGTCGTGCACGTCAACGCGCACGCCACGTCGACCGTCGTCGGCGACCTCATCGAGGCGCGGTCCATCCGTGGCCTGCTGGGCGACGAGGCCGACCACGTCGCGCTCTCGGCGACCAAGTCGATGACCGGGCACCTGCTCGGGGGCGCCGGCGCCCTGGAGACGATCTTCACGGTGCTCGCGCTGCACGACCGGCAGGCGCCGCCGACGATCAACGTGGAGAACCCCGACCCGGAGCTGGTCCTCGACCTCGTCCGCGACAAGCCCCGCGCCCTGCGCGACGGGGACATCGCGGCGGTGAACAACTCGTTCGGGTTCGGCGGGCACAACGTGGCGCTGGTCGTCGCCTCCGTCTGACGCGACGGAGCGCCGGCCGACGCGACAACCCCGTCCCGCGTCGACCGGCGCCCGGTCGACCCTCAGCCCACCCGGTGCAGCCAGCGCACGGGCGCGCCGGCGCCCGCGTAGCGGAACGGCTCGAGCTCGTCGTCCCACGCCTGGCCGAGCGCGAGGTCCAGCTCGGTGCGCAGGCGGACCGGGTCGGCGCTGTGCTCCAGGGCCGCGCGGATGCGGTCCTCGGGCACGACGATGTTGCCGTGCACGTCGGTGGCGGCGTGGAAGATCCCGAGCTCGGGCGTGTGGCTCCACCGGGAGCCGTCCACGCCGTGGCTGGCCTCCTCGGTGATCTCGTAGCGCAGGTGCGCCCAGCCGCGCAGCGCGGACGCCAGACGTGCGCCCGTGCCCTGGGGTCCCTGCCACGAGTGCTCCGCGCGGTAGAAGCCCGGCCCGGCCGGCTGCGCGGTCCAGTCGAACGTGGTGCGGGAGCCCAGCAGGTTGCCTGCGGCCCACTCCACGTGGGGGCACAGCGCACGCGGCGCAGAGTGCACGAAAAGTACACCGCGGGTGATCGCACCTGCCATGTCGTCCTCCTGAACGGGCTCGAGGTTCGCCTTCCCCAACGACCTCAGTCACGTTCACAGGACACGCATGACGTACAGAAAGCACTCACGGCGTGCTGGGGACAGCATGCCCGAGGAGCGTGGCGAGCGCCAGCCCCGCTCTCTCTTGTTACAGCGTGTCGCGGATGGCGCGCATGGCCTTCTTGCGCACGGAGCGCTCCAGGCGGTCGAGGTAGAGCATCCCGTCCAGGTGGTCCACCTCGTGCTGGAGGCAGCGCGCCATGAGCTCGACGCCCTGGACCACCACCTCCTTGCCGTCCAGGTCCGTACCGACCACCCGCGCGTACCAGGACCGGTGCGTCGGGTACCAGAGGCCGGGGACCGACAGGCAGCCCTCGTCGCCGTCCTGGTACTCGTCCTCCGACAGCTCGACGATGACCGGGTTGAGCACGTAGCCCACCTCGTCGTCGATGTTCCAGGAGAACGCCCGCAGGCTGACGCCGATCTGGTTCGCGGCCAGTCCGGCACGACCCTCGGTGTCCACGGTCTCGAGCAGGTCCTCGACCAGGCCGCGCACGCGGTCGTCGATGGTCGTGATCGGGTCGCAGGGGGTGCGCAGGACGGGGTCTCCGACAGTCCGGATCTCTCGCATCGCCATGGGCCGATCCTCGCACGACCAGCGGATGCACGAGGCGGACCAACGCCCCGGTGGTCGCGCCGGCCGCGCGGGTGTGAGCAGAACGACACCTACCGGGCTCGCTCCTTCCGCCAGCCGGATCTATTCTTTGTACTGACCGGTCAGTCAAGAAGGAGCCGTCCCGTGCCCAGTGCGTCCCCCCTCGAAGCCCCCGCGGTGACCGCGCGCTCGCTCGAGCTCCACGGCGACCGCGGCACCGTCTACGGCCCGGTCGACCTCGACGTCGCTCCCGGCGCGCTCACGCTGGTCCAGGGGCCCCAGGGCGCCGGTCGCACGAGCCTTCTGCTCACGCTCGCCGGTCGCATGGTGCCCGACGCGTCGTCCCGGCTCGTGGTGCTCGGCCACCGCCTCCCCGCCCAGCGTTCGCTCGTGCAGCGAGAGGTCGCCCTCGCCGGGTTCGCCGGCGTCGACGAGCTCGACGACTCGGTGACCGTCGGCGCCCACGTGCGGGAGCGGCTGGCGTGGCTGGCGCCCTGGTACCGCCGGTCACCGCGCGCGGACCAGGCGATCGTCGACCGCGCCCTCTTCCCGGTCTTCGGCGACCTGCCGGTCCCGGACGTGCAGACCGTCGTCTGGCACCTGGACGAGGTCGACGCGCTGCTCCTGCGCATCGCGCTGGCGATGGCGCAGCGCCCCGGGCTGCTCGTCGTCGACGACGTCGACCAGGTGCACGACCCCGCGCGCCGCCGCATCGTCTGGTCCCGCCTCGAGGCGCTGGCTGCGGCCGGCACCACCGTGATCGCCTCGTGCGCCGACCCCGACGAGGCCGCCGGCACCGCCTGGACAGTCCTGCCCGTGCACGCCCCCACCGACTGAAGGTTCGCGATGCTCTCCCTCACCTCCGGCACCGAGCTGCGCCGATTCGGCCGTGGACGCCTCCCCCGGCTCGCCGTCGCGGCGATGCTGGTGGTGCCGCTGCTCTACGGCGCGCTGTACCTCTGGGCGTTCTGGAACCCGACGGGGCACCTGGACGCGATGCCGGTCGCCCTGGTGAACTCCGACGCCGGTGCCGACCGGGACGGCACCCGGCTCACCGCCGGCCAGGACCTCGCGGACACGCTGACCGACGGTGGGGCGCTCGACTGGGTGGTCACCGACGCGGCCGACGCGGCCGAGGGTGTGCGCGACGGCGACTACTACTTCGCGGTCACCATCCCCGCCGACTTCTCGGCCGACCTGGCCTCGGCGGCCGGCGACCACCCGACGGCGGCGCAGATCGACGTCACCTACAACGACGCGAACTCGTTCATCGGCACCACCTTGGGCCGCACCGCCATGGACCACGTCCGGGAGGCCGTCGCCGCGACCGCCGGCGAGGAGGCCGTGGACCAGGTGCTGATCGGGCTCGGCTCGGCACGTGACGGGATGCTCGCGGCCGCCGACGGCGCGATCTCCCTGCGCGACGCGTCCGCACAGCTGGGTGACGGTGCCCAGCAGGTGGCCGACGGCGCCACCGACGCCCGCGACGGGGCGGCGCAGCTCGCCTCCGGGGCGACCGCCCTGGACGACGGTGCCGCACAGGTCGCCGACGGCGCCTCCCGGCTCGCCACGGGCAGCTCCCGGCTCGCCGAGGGCGCGAGCACAGCCGCCGGCTCGAGCACCGCGCTGGCCGCGGGGACCCGGCAGGTCGCCGACGGGGTCCACGCCACCGTGCAGCAGGTCGACGCGCTCACCGGTCGCCTGCCCGCCCTGGCCGACGGCCTCACGCAGGTCAGCGGGTATCTCTCCGCACGGGCGGCCGCCGGCGACACGAGTGCCGCTGCCCTGCTGGCCGGCCTGGCGAGCACCGACCTCCCCGACGCGGGCGACGTCGCGACGATGACCGACCAGCTGCACGCGCTCGACGCCGGCGCCACGCAGACCGCGGACGGCGCGCAGGCGCTCAGCACGGGCCTGGGCACACTGGCCGACTCGTCCGGCACGCTCGCCACCGGCGCGGCCTCCCTCGCCTCGGGCGCCCGGCAGACCGCCGACGGTGCCGACGCGCTGACCGCGGGCGCTGCCGGCCTGGCGACCGGAACCGCGACGCTCGCCGACGGTGCCGCCCAGGTGGCGGACGGCACCGGACAGCTGGGGGGCGGCGCTCAGCAGCTGGCGGACGGGCTCACGGACGGCGCGACGCAGATCCCCGACGACAGCGACGCGCAGCGCACCGCCCGCGCGGACGCCCTGGCCACTCCGGTGGCCATCGACGACGAGGACGTGGCGCCCGCCGCCAGCCTCGGCGAGGGGTTTGCTCCCCTGTTCATCCCGCTGGCCCTCTTCGTCGGCGGCCTCATCACGTGGCTCCTGCTGCGGCCGCTGCCCACGCGCGCGCTGGCTACGCCGGCGTCGGGGTGGCGCGTCGCACTCGCGGGCTACCTGCCGTCGCTGGTGATCGGTGCCGGTCAGGTGCTCCTGCTGCTCGGCGTGGTGGGGTTCGGCCTGGGCCTGAGCATCGGGCACCCCGTGGGCACGATCGCGTTCCTCCTGCTGGTCGCCGCGACGTTCCTGGCCGTCCAGCAGATGCTGCTGGCCGTCCTCGGGTCGGCGGCGGGCAAGGTGGCGACGATCGCGCTGCTCATGCTCCAGATCACCTCGGCGAGCGGCACCTATCCCGTGGAGACCACCCCGGCGTTCTTCCAGGCGATCCACCCGCTCCTGCCCATGACCTACGCGGTCGAGGGGTTGCGCGACCTGATCACCGGGACGCCCGACGCCCGCCTGTGGCGCGCCGTGGCCTTCCTCGTGGGCCTGACGATCGCCTCGCTGGCCGCGACGGCGTGGAAGGCCGGACGACTGCGGACCTGGACCGTCGCACGCCTCCACCCCGCTCTGAGCATCTGAGAGGCTGACGCCCATGCGCACGACGACCACCCGGGAGCACATCGTCGAGGCCGCGCTCGCCCTCGTCGCGGACCGCGGGTTCACGGCCACGTCGGTCGACGACATCGCGTCGGCTGCGGGCGTCGCCAAGGGCAGCGTGTTCTACAACTTCGGCTCCAAGTCCGCCTTGTTCGAGGCGATCATCACCGAGGGCGTGGGGCGGCTGACCGTCGCTCTGCGGGGTGCCACCGAGGGTCTGCACGGGGTGCTCGCGCTCGACGCGCTGGTGACCGAGCTGCTGGGGCAGATCCGCAGCCACCCGGACTTCGCCAAGCTCATGGTCGCCGAGACGTTCCGGACGGGGCGCAGCTGGCAGGACTCGATCCGGCTCGTGCGCGAGGAGGCCATGGGGGCGTTCGCCGCCGTCGTCGCCGACACGTGGCCCCACCGAGACGCCTCCCTGACCGCCGCGGCCCTGTTCGGCGCCACGCTGCTCGCCGGGCTCGAGTGGCTCGTGTTCCAGCCGGAGCGCACGCTGGACGACGTCCGGGCGGCAGTGCTCGCTACGGTGCACTGAGCGTTCCCCGCCCGACGCACGCCGTGGAGGCCCAGCCATGCCGACCGAGCCCGCACCGAACGGCGTCCACTCCGAGGTCGGACGCCTGCGCAAGGTCCTGGTCTGCGAGCCCGGTCTCGCCCACCGGCGCCTGACCCCCACCAACGCGGCGGACCTCCTGTTCGACGACGTGCTCTGGGTCGAGAACGCGATCGCCGACCACCGCGCCTTCGTCGCCCAGCTGCGGGCGCGCGACGTCGAGGTGCTGGAGCTGCACGAGGTCCTCGCGCAGACGATGGCCGTCCCCGGTGCCCGCGACTGGCTGCTCGACCGCAAGATCGTGCCGGACGACGTCGGCCTGGAGCTGGTGGACGACGCCCGCGAGTTCCTCGAGCGGCTGGAGCCTGCACGACTCGCGGAGTTCCTCATCGGCGGGCTCGCCACCACCGACATCACCGGCGGCTTCGACGACGACCACTTCGCGCTCGCCGAGTCCTCCCCCGACGCCCGCGAGTACGTCATGCCGCCGCTGCCCAACACCCTCTACACGCGCGACACCACGTGCTGGCTGTACGGCGGCGTCACGCTCAACCCGCTGTACTTCCCGGCGCGGCACGACGAGACGCTGCTGATGAAGGCGGTCTACCTGTTCCACCCGGCCTTCGCGGGGTCGACCGTGTGGTGGGGAGACCCCGAACGCCACTGGGGGCGCTCCACCATCGAGGGCGGTGACGTCATGCCGGTCGGCAACGGCACCGTGCTGGTCGGCATGAGCGAGCGCACGTCGCGCCAGGGCATCACCCAGCTCGCCGCCGCGCTGTTCGCGCAGGGGGCCGCGGAGCGCGTCGTCGTGGCGGGGATGCCCAAGCTCCGCTCGGCGATGCACCTGGACACGGTCTTCACGTTCGCCGACCGCGACGTGGTGACCCTGTACCCGAGGATCGTCGACGCGGTGCACCCGTTCACGCTGCGCCCCGGCGAGGGTGGCGGCGTGCACATCACGGACGAGGGGGACGCGCGGTTCGTCGACGTCGTCGCCCGGGCGCTGGACCTGCCGGGGCTCCGGGTGATCGAGACCGGGGGCGACGCCTACGCGTCCGAGCGGCAGCAGTGGGACAGCGGCAACAACGCGGTCGCCGTGGAGCCGGGGGTCGTCTTCACGTACGACCGCAACACGACCACCAACGCCCTGCTGCGGGCGGCCGGCGTCGAGGTCATCGAGATCCGCGGGGCGGAGCTGGGGCGCGGCCGGGGCGGCGGGCACTGCATGACCTGCCCGATCAGCCGCGACCCGGTCTAGGAATGCAAGAAGGGCCTTCCCCGACGTCGGGAAAGGCCCTTCTCGTCTAGCTGAAGAGTGAAATCACTCCGCCGCGCGCTGGGTGGGAACGCCCGTGAGGAGCGAACGCACCTCGGCCTCGTGGAAGCGGCGGTGGCCGCCGAGGGTGCGGACGGCCGAGAGCTTGCCGGCCTGGGCCCAGCGCGTGACCGTCTTGGGGTCGACGCGGAAGAGCACGGCAACCTCGCCCGGCGTGAGCAGAGCGCCCTGCGAGAGGGGGGCGTCGGTGGTGACAGCCATGATGGTTCTCCTGTCGTTCGGTAGCTCGGCTGGCCCAGTGGGCCCCGTGGCTTTGCGTCCCCGCCTTGCAGCGGGTTTGCCGTTGTCGCTGACAAAGGGAACTATGCCCGAAACTGGACGGGTGTGCAAGAACCCCGCCCGCACGTTTCGCGCGCAAACGGGTGATTTAGATCCGGCCATACCGGGCGCGAACGAACGAGTACACCCCATACGCGACGAACCCCAGCGCGACGATGACCAGCAGGACCACACCCGCGGGCTGGTCACGCAGGGTGTGGAGGGCGCCGTCGAGCCCCGTGGCCTTGGACGGGTCCGCCTGCGCGGCGGCCGTGACGAAGAGCACACCCACGATCGCCAGCGCGACACCCTTGGCCACGTAGCCGACCACGCCGAGCCGCCGCACGACAGGTCCCGCGGCGCCGGACGGCAGCCGGTGCAGGTCCTCGAGGAACTTCTTCTTCGCCCCCTTGTAGACGTGGTACGCCCCGACGCCGACGATCGCCAGGCCGAGGGCCGCCACCAGCAGCCGGCCCCCGGGTGCCCCCATGAGCTTGGCCGTCGTGTCCGCCGTCTGCGCCGAGCTGGACGAGCCGCCCCCCCGCGCGAAGCTGAGCGCAGTCAGGGCCAGGGCCAGATAGACCACCGCCCGGCCCGCCGCCTTCGCCCGCTCCCCGGCGCCACCCGAACCGGCGCCCGAGGGTGAGCCGTGGATCGCCTTGGCCACCTGCCACGCACCGAGGGCGAGGAAGGCGACCACCGAGAACCACAGGACGACGCTGCCGAAGGGCGTCGCGGCGATCGTGCCGAGAGCACCGGACTGGTCCGCCTGCTGCGCGCCGCTGCCGAGCGCCACCCGCAGCGCCAGCACCCCGATGAGGATGTGCAGGACCCCACTGACCGCGTAGCCCGCCCGCGCCGCGAGCTCCCAGCCGCGCTGGGCATTCTCCGTGCTGCTCGTCGCCACCACTGCATCTCCTTCGGCCTGGCCCCCGTCGCGCCGATCGTGGCAGGAGGGGAGCCGTCCGGCGACCGGAGAGCTCGAGCACAAGGTGGGGCAGGTGGGGCTTGAACCCACGACCCACGGATTATGAGTCCGCTGCTCTGACCGGCTGAGCTACTGCCCCGAGGCACCGCACACCCTACCGAGGCTTCACTCCGGCGCGTTGTCGAGGTCCCCGCCGAGCACGTAGGGCGTGTCGACGCCGGTGTAGGCCAGGTGCGCGACGAGTCCCTGCTGGGCGTGCGGCAGGTTGTGGCAGTGGTCCATCCAGACGCCCGGGTTGTCGGCGACGAACGCCACCTCGTAGGACTCCCCCGCGGCCAGCTCCAAGGAGTCCGTCCACCACGGGCTGCCGGTCGACGGCTCACCGCCGCGCGACAGGACGAGCAGGTGGTGGCCGTGCAGGTGCATCGGGTGGGCCTGGCCGCTGGAGTTGCGCAGGGTCATCCGCACGACGTCGCCCTCGCTCACCACGAACATCGGCACGTCCGGGTAGGTGTGGCCGTTGATCGTCCACTGCAGACCGGGGCGCCCGGCCACGAACCCCGGGCGGCGCCCGATCGCGTAGTCGAACCGGCGGTCGACGGCCCGCGGGTCGAAGCCGACGTCGGTGGGCGTGCCGTAGGTGAGCAGGTCGAGCGTGGCGCGCGGGTCGTCGCCGTCGGGTGCGTCGTCGACGGGCCCGACGACGACCGACTGCGAGCCGAGCCGGACCCTGACCGAGCCGTCGTCCGGGACGCTCACCTCGAGGTCGGCACGACCACCGCCACCGATCAGGACGGCCTGCTCGGCGACGCTGCCGGGGTCGTGGAGGTCCCGTCCGTCGAGCGCGAGGAGCCGGTAGCCGGACCCCGGCACCCAGGCACGGAGCACGCCCGACCCGGTGTTCACCACCCGCACGCGGACGCGGTCCCCCGCCGCCGCGTCCACCCGCAGGTCGGCCGTCGAGCCGTTGATCGTGGCGACCGCGCCGTAGGTGTGGACGGCCGCGACAGCCTCGACGGCGTCCCCGGGTGACTCCGGGCGGACCACGAGTGCGCCGAACAGCCCGCCCCTCACCTGGGCGTGGGACACCTGGTGCGAGTGGTACCAGTACGTGCCGGCGTCCTCGGCGACGAAGCGGTAGACGTGCGAGCCGCCCTCGGGCACGGCGTCCTGCGTGACGCCGGCGACGCCGTCCTCGGCGTTGGGCACGTCCACCCCGTGCCAGTGCAGGGTGGTGCCGTCGGGGACCGAGCGGTTGACCAAGGTGACCTGGACGAGGTCTCCGACGACCGCCTCGATCGTGGGGCCGGGCGACGTCCCGTTGAGCGTGTAGCCGGCGACGGTCCGACCGCCGACCTCGATCGGTCCAGCGTCCGCCGTCAGGGTGAGCTCGACGTCCGGGACACCGTCGGACGGACCGGTGAGCGTCGCGACACTCACGCGCGGTCCCTCCTCGGGCTCGTGGCCGTGGCCGGGGGTGGCCCCAGGCACACCGCCCGTGTCCGGGTAGCCCATGTCCATCACCGACGCGTTCGCCGGCACCAGGCTGGCCCACCAGAACCACGCGAGCGGGCCGAGCACGAGCAGGGAGGCGACGACGGCCGCGACGATGCGTCGGCGTCGGCCCAGCGCCTCCCGCTCGGTCATCGGCTCAGGCGACCGCGGCGGCGGGGGCGGAGGAGCCGGTGGTCGTCGCGCCCCGCGGCACGCGCTGGGCGGCCGTGATGCTCACCCCGAGGATCGCGAGCGCGTTGGCCCCGTGCAGTGCACCCACGACAGGGGCACCGAAGGCCACGAACGCGAGCGTGATCTGCAGCACGACCAAGCCCAGGATGATCAGGGCGTAGCGGACCGCGCCGGGGAACTTGGCGAAGAACGACACGATGAGCAGCGCGATCACCAGCAGCGGGATCACCATCGTGCCGACCATCCCGTGCATCGAGTGCCCGAGATTCCCCTCCCAGTCCGAGTCGATGACGGCGCCGCCGTCGAGGTCGTTCAGCGTGGCGAACCAGGCGTAGGCGATGGCGCCGGCCTGGACGAACACCCCGGTGGCCACCAGGTAGGCGAGCACCCGATACGCAGTCTTCATGTCATCCCTCGATCCCGTTGCGCTCCCAGGACGCGGTCGGGAACGGCCGCGCCTCCTTCCAAGATCCTCGGGGGTGCAATCAGATACTTCGTCCCGGTTTCCCACCGTTCTTCGGACGCGGTCGGGAGTGGCCACGCGGGTACCGTGAGGTCGTGGCCCTGTTCTCCCGACGCCGGATCCCCGCTGCCGACCGCAGTCGCCTCGACCTGCACCCGGGCGACACCATCCTGGTGAGCACCGAGCTCGCCGACGGCCGCCGCGCGGTCGCCTCGCGACGGGCTCTGCACCTCCTGGGACCCGACGGACCGGTCGTGCGGCACCCCTGGTCGGACGTCGACCACGGCTCCCTGGACGCCGCCACCCGCACCATGACCCTGCGCTGGGTGTCGGGCGCGTCCGAGCAGCTGACCTTCGCGGAGGTGCCCGGGTCCTACGCGTTCTCGCAGACGTTCCGGGAGCGGGTGCAGCAGTCGGTCGTGCATGCGGCGTCCGTCACGCTTCCCGGCGACCACCGCGCACGCGTCGTCCTGCGCCGTGACGAAGACGGCCGGATGTTCACGCAGGTCCTCGGCGATGCGTCCATCGACCTGTCGGACCCGGCCGTGGCAGCCATCGTCGACGCGGCGGAGGACGAGGTCCGCGACGCCGTCGGGCTCCCCCGCTGAGGCGTCCAGGGCACCCCGCAGCGGCTGCTAGAGTTTCTTCCCGCACGATCCCTCGTAGCTCAATTGGCAGAGCATCCGACTGTTAATCGGACGGTTACTGGTTCGAGTCCAGTCGAGGGAGCCAGTATCACCGCAGGCCGGGCCCCCTTTCGAGGGGGCCTTCGTGCTGTCGCGGACTGACGTTCGCGGGTGCACGTCGCGGAACTCGTCGGGCACCCGGTCGACGGCGTGCACCACGACGACGCCATGGTCCACGGCCTCCCGGACGACACCGGCGAGCAGGACCAGGCGCGTGCTCCGAGCGTGCTGCGCTCGGGATGCTCGCCGTGCGGCTGGAGCCGGAGAACGCGACGATGCATCCATGCAGGTGATCCGCGGTTTCGCCGCGCTCGTCGCAGTCGCCGTCGCGGCGGGCTGCGCGACGGGTTCGGCGGCCACCGAGGCCGACGAGGCACGCGCGCTCGCGGAGCCCGTGGCGCAGGCCGCCTCCGCGGTCGGCACCGCACAGCTGTCGGTGCAGCTGCTCGGCGACGACCGCACGTCGGCCCCCGTGACCGACACGGCACTGGTCGAATCGATCCACGTCCTCGCCGATGCGGCCGACGCCGTCACCACCTTCATCCCGAGCGACGCCACCGGCTCCGGCTGGCAGACCGACTCGCTCGACGCCGTGCAGTCGGCGCAGACGGCCGTGGCGCGGGCACGCGCCTGGGCGAACGGGACCGGCACCCGGGCGGACGCGACCACCTCGCTGGAGGACAGCGCGGACAGGCTGGACGAGATCGCCGCCACGCTGGAGACGGCGGGCGGATCGTGAAGAAGCTCCTCGGGCTCGCGCTCGGCATCCTCACCGCCATCGGTGGGTTCCTGGACATCGGGGACATGGTCACCAACGCGGTCGTCGGGTCCCGGTTCGGGCTCTCGCTCGCCTGGGTCGTCGTCGTCGGCGTCGTGGGGATCTGCCTGTTCGCCAGCATGTCCGGTCGGGTGGCCGCCGTCAGCGGGCGGGCGACGTTCGAGATCATCCGCGAACGCCTGGGGCCACGCGCGGCCGGCGCCAACCTGGCGGCGAGCTTCCTCATCAACCTGCTCACGCTGACGGCCGAGGTCGGTGGCATCGCGCTGGCCCTGCAGCTGGCCAGCAGCGTCGAGCCGCGGCTGTGGGTCCCCGTGGCCGCGCTGGCGCTGTGGCTGGTGGTGTGGCGCACCAAGTTCTCGATCATGGAGAACGTCACCGGACTCGTCGGGCTCACGCTCGTCGTGTTCGCGGTCGCGGTCTTCCAGCTCGGCCCCGACTGGAGCGAGCTCGCCGAGCAGGCGTTGCACCCGAGCGTCCCCGGCACCGAAGGCCCCGCCGTGTACTGGTACTACGCGATCGCCCTGTTCGGCGCCGCCATGACGCCGTACGAGGTGTTCTTCTTCTCCTCCGGCGCGGTCGAGGAACGGTGGACCGTCAAGGACCTGGCACAGTCGCGGCTCAACGTGCTGGTGGGCTTCCCGTTCGGCGGTGTGCTGTCGATCGCCATCGCCGCGTGCGCCGCGATCGTGTTCCTGCCCGCCGGGATCGAGGTGTCGTCGCTCTCGCAGATCGTGCTGCCGGTCGCGCTCGCCGGCGGAAAGCTGGCCCTCGCGGTCGTCATCGTCGGAATCGTCGCAGCGACGTTCGGCGCCGCTCTGGAGACCTCGCTGTCCAGCGGGTACACCTTGGCGCAGTTCATGGGCTGGTCGTGGGGCAAGTTCCGGCGGCCGGCCCGGGCCGCGCGGTTCCACCTGACGATGATCGTCTGCATCCTGGTGGCTGTCGGCGTGCTGATGACCAGCGTCGACCCCATCAAGGTCACCGAGTTCTCGGTCGTCTTCTCCGCCATCGCCCTACCGCTGACCTACCTGCCGATCCTCGTGGTGGCGAACGACCCGGAGTACATGGGCGAGCACCTCAACGGCCGGGTCACCAACGGGTTCGCGCTGGTGTACCTGGTGATCATCGTGGCGGCGTCCGTCGCCGCGATCCCTCTGATGATCGCGACGGGAGCCGGATCGTGAGCCTTCCCCCCGACGAGCACCCCCGCGGACTCGCGCTCGACGCGCGCCTTCACCTGCTCGACCGGCAGGTCCTCGACGTCGACGGCGTCCCGGTGTGCACGGTCGACGACCTCGAGCTGCACGGCATCGACGGCGCCGACCTCCCCGACGGGACCCAGACCGTCGTCGTGACGTCGCTCTTGAGCGGGGCCGTGCTGGCCACGCGCATCTTCGGCGGGAGACCACCGCCATCCCGCTGGCACCGGATCCGGTGGGCACACGTCGCCGACGTCGGCACCACGGTCACGCTCGGGGTGCACGGCGACGAGCTTGACGTCACCTGGCAGGAACGATGGGTCCGCGACCACGTCATCCGCCGCATCCCCGGGGGCAGCCATGATCCTGGGTGACCTTCTGGACTCCCCGGTCCGCGACGCCGACGGCCGCGCCCTCGGGTACGTCGTCGACGTCCGCTTCGTCATGGAAGGCCCTGTCGACGGACTCCTCGCGGCGCTGCGCCTGCACGGTCTGCTGGTCAGTCCGCGCACGGGCACGTCGTTCCTCGGGTACGAGCGCACCGGCGTCAATGCCCCCGCGCTGCTCGCCCGGTGGTTCGCCTGGCGGCACCGTGGCACGTTCCTGGTGCACTGGGACGACGTCCAGGCCGTCACCCGGGACGCCGTGGTGCTGCACGCGGGACACCGCCGATACGCGCCCGACCTACCGGGCGGGCGCGGCAGGTCGGGCTGACCAGCGTCTCCCTGTGGTGGCACGGCGGTCCGAGGAGCACGGGCGGGCGCGCATCGTCCGTCGTCCGTCGTCCGTCGCCTCCGTCAGCACCGAGCCGGCGACGAGAGCCGCCTACAGTGAGCCGCAGGCTTGCAGGTGACCTCGGCCCGTGAGGGGCGGATCGGTATGGAACCGAACGACGACCGCACCAGCCGCGCGGCTCAACCGCTCGCCGCCTTGACCACGCTCCTGCGGCGCACCCACCTCGCCCCACCCGATCTGCTCCCCGACGCCGTCCGGGACGGCATCGCCCACCTCGGCGCTCAGGCGGTCATCTATCTCGCCGACTACTCCCACACCCTCCTCGTCCCGGTACAGGCGGAAGGGGACGGCCTGGCGACGCTGCCGATCGACTCCACGCTGGCGGGCCGTGCGTACCGGATGGTGACGGTCCAGACCACGACGGCCGACGGCGATCCGCACCTGTGGATGCCGATCATCGACGGCGTGGAGAGGCTCGGGGTGCTCAAGATCGTCGTCCGCGACGCGACGACCTTGGAGGACATCGCGTTCCAGCGACAGTGCTGGTGGTTCACGCACTACCTCGGCCATCTGATCTCGGTGATGGACGCGTTCGGAGACGGCGTCGACAGTGTCCGGCGTCAGGTACCCCGCACCCTGTCGGCCGAGCTGATCTGGCAGCTGCTGCCACCGCTGACGGCGGGCACCGACAAGATTCTCGTGAGCGGCAGGCTCGAGCCCTCCAGTGCCGTCGGCGGAGACGTGTTCGACTATGCGCTCTCGGACGCCACAGCACAGTTCGCGATCCTCGATGCGACCGGGCACGATCTCCACTCCGGCCTGGCCGCCGCGACCGCGCTCTCCGCGTATCGCAACGCACGCCGTCAGGGTCATGGCCTGTTCGAGCAGACCGAGTCGATCCACCGCTCCGTGCGTGACGCGTTCGGGGGCACCCTGTTCGCCACCGGGTTCCTGGCGCGCCTCGACCTGCACTCCGGGCTCTTGCGCTACCTGTCTGCCGGGCACCCTCCTGCGTTGCTGCTCCGCGGCGGGCGCGTCGTGAAAGTGCTCGACGCCGGACACCGACCGCTCCTTGGCCTGGACATGCGCAGTGCGAACATCGCCGAGGAGGCGCTCGAACCCGACGATCTGCTCGCGCTCTATACCGACGGCATCACCGAGGCCCGCGACGGAGCGGGAGAGTTCTTCGGGATCGAGCGACTGCAGGACTTCCTGGAACGTGAGACCGCAGAAGGCACCCCGCTGCCAGAGATCGTGCGACGCGTGTGCCGACGGATCCTCGAGCACCAGAACGGTGTGCTGCAGGACGACGCCACCATGCTGCTCGTGCAGTGGACCCGCACCGGCCAGCACCTACTCGATCCCGTGCGATGAGCACGCCGACCTGAGCGCGGGCCCTAGAGGCGGTCTCGGAGCCTTGCTGTCGACCTCAGGCCTGGATGAGCGGGCCGTGGGCGTCGGGGTTGTCCGGGTCCTGGATGGCAGGCGGAGAGTCGGCCGGGCTCTTGTCAGGCAGGCCGTCCAGCTCGTCGGGCAGGTCCGGGGTGTCGGGGTTGTCGGGGACCGGGATGCTCATTGCGCACCTCCTCGTTGTGGTCAACCCACGGTAGGCACCTCGATCCTCGCGCGCGCGGCGACCGATGCCTCGAGAGCACGGGATGCAGCACCGCATCCCGTGGACCACAGTGGAGTTCTTCGACGCTACGAGGGGAGCAGATGTGAGCGACGACAGGGAGACTCCCAGCCGCGCGGACGACACGCCTCCGTTGCCCGGCTCGACCCCCGCGCAGGGCGAACCCGATCAAGGTGACAACCAGGACGTCCCTGCGCGGAAGATCTACCCGACCGACCCGACCGGGGCCGAGCCGGCGTGAGTTCCATGACCACACCTGCAACCGCGGGAGTCGCTGAAGTCAGCCTGGTCCGGCACGGCGAGAGCGTGGGCAACGTCGCCGCCACCGCCGCAGAGCACGCGGGCCTCGAGATCATTGATCTCGACACCCGCGATGCGGACACTCCACTGTCACCCCGCGGCGCCGAACAAGCCACAGCTCTCGGAACCTGGCTTCGCGAGCACCGGGAGGGCACGGGACCCGAGATCATCTGGTGCTCTCCCTATGTGCGCGCGGTGCAGACCGCGACGATCGCCCTGCACGCCGCGAGTTCCGACCTCGCAGTTCGATTCGACGAGCGCCTACGCGACCGGGAGCTGGGGATCCTCGATCTGCTCACCACGACTGGTGTCGACGCCCGGTACCCGGCCGAGGCAGCCCGCCGTCGCCACATGGGCAAGTTCTACTACCGGCCACCCGGCGGAGAGTCCTGGGCAGACCTCGCCCTCCGGATCCGGGGCGTCCTGTCCGACCTCGATCGCATCGAGCCAGGCAGGCGGGTGCTCGTCGTCGCGCACGACGCCGTCATCATGACCATCCGCTACGTGTGCGAGTCCCTCACCGAGGCGGAGGTCCTCGACCTGACGCGCCACAACCCCGTGCGGAACGCCGCCGTCACCCGACTCGTGCGCACCTCACCCGGTGCGGACTGGTCTCTGGCGGCATTCAACGAGGACGACCACCTCGAGCGTGAGGGCGCACCGGTGACCACCCACGCTGGGGACCGCGATGCCTTCCCGCACTGAGCTGATCACCCCGGCGCTGCTGCGCGACTGGCCGCTGCCTGCAGGCGCCACCTCGAAGTACGGCCGCGGGCAGGTCGTCATCGTAGGCGGAGCCCGCTCGACGCCCGGGGCGGCGCTGCTCGCCGGAGTCGCGGCCCTCCGCGTCGGCGCCGGACGGCTCAGCCTGGCGGTCGCCCGCTCCGTGGCGGTCCCGCTCGCGATCGAGCTGCCCGAAGCCGGTGTGACCGGCCTGCCCGAGACCGAGAACGGATGCCCGGACGGCACCGGCACCGACCGGCTGACGGACGACCTGCGCACCGCCGACGCCGTCCTGATCGGACCGGGCCTGGACGACCCCGATCGCACCATCGACCTGCTCGACGCACTCGGCGACTCCATCCCCCGCACGGCGGCCGTCCTCCTGGACGCCTTCGCACTTGGAGTTCTCCCTCGGACACCCGAGACCGCCGAACGGCTCGCAGGTCGACTCGTCCTGACACCGAACCCGAAGGAAGCCGCGCTCCTGCTCGGCGTCGAGACGGTCGACGACCGCACGTGTGCACGCATCGCCGCGAAGTATGGAGCGGTCGTCACCTGCCAGGGCCGGATCGCGGACCCTGACGGTTCCCAGTGGGAGGTGTCGACCGGGCTCCCAGGTCTGGCCACGTCGGGCAGCGGCGACGTCCTGGCCGGAACCCTCGTCGGCCTCCTGGCCCGGGGCGCTACGCCGGCGCAGGCCGCGTGCTGGGCCACCCACCTGCATGCCGCTGCCGGCGACCGGCTCGCGACACGCATCGGGCACCTCGGGTACCTGGCGCGCGAGCTTCCCGCCGAGCTGCCCACCCTGCTCGGCGAGCTCGCCCGATAGCTCTTCCCCTCTCCGGCACTGAACCGGGAAGAGCCGCGCGTCCGCGCCCGGCCGCGAGATGCCGATCGAGCACTGGGAAGAGGCGCGGCGCCCACGCGCCCTGGACGGCGCACCTGCACCAGGCCTAGGTCGCGTCGAGGCTCAGACCACGGCCGGGTCGGGCACGAAGCCGGGGATGTCCTCGACGCGGTGATAGACGGGCAGTCCGCGGTCGTGCGCGATCGCGACGTCCTGGTCGGCCCCCGTGGACTCCCCCTCCAGGCGCAGGACCGCGTCGCAGTGCTGGAGCAGACGCTCCGCGGTGGGGTACATCACGGACTGGGCCAGCGGGCTGAGCGGACCGTCCGCGCCGGCGCTCTGGAGCACGGGCAGCGCCACCCACTCGCCGATCATGGGGAGGTGGCCGCTGCGGAAGATGGGCCAGGCGGCCTCTCCGAGACGGTCGAGGTTCCGGGCCATCAGCGCGGGATCGTCGCCGGTCCCGGAGCGGTAGGGGCCGGCGATCAGGATCAGCATGGGTGCGTTCGTCATGTGCAGTAGTATGCACGAGTCGGAACAAACATGGAGGATCGTGCATATGTTGGCCGCGCAACGCAAGGACCTGCTGCTCGATCGTCTGCGCGCCGACGGGCGGCTCGTGGCCAAGGACCTGGCGGTCGAGCTGGACACGTCCGAGGACACGATCCGGCGCGACCTGCGCGAGCTCGCCGTCGCCGGGCTCTGCCAGCGCGTGTACGGCGGGGCCATCCCGATCGCGCCGGCAGCCGCGAGCTACGCACGCCGGCAGGAGATCGCCACGGACAGCAAGCAGCGCGTCGCCGCCGCCTGCCTCGAGCTCGTCCAGCCGGGGAGCACGCTCCTCCTGGACGGCGGCACCACCGCGCTCGAGGTCGCCCGGATGCTGCCGCGCGACGACGGACTCACCGTGATCACCCACAGCCCGACGATCGCCGTCGCGCTCGTCGACCACCCGGCCGAGGTCTTCCTCCTGGGTGGCCGGCTGTTCAAGCACTCCGTCGTGGCGTCGGGCGCGGCCGCCGCCGAGGCGGCGTCGCAGGTCACGGCCGACCTGTTCCTGCTGGGCGTGACAGGCGTGCGGCCCGACACGGGCCTCACGACGGGTGACGTCGACGAGGCCGCGATGAAGCGCACCCTCGCGCGCCGGGCGGCTCAGACCTGGGTGATGGCGAGCGAGGAGAAGATCGGCGCCGCGTCACCGTTCCGCGTCCTCGGGCTCGACGAGGTCGCCGGGATCGTCAGCGATGCCGACCCCGCGCACCCCGTGCTCACCGAGCTCCAGCGCGCCGGGGTCCAGGTGCTGCACGCCTGATCTTCTCCCCGCCGCACGGGACGAACGGGGGCAAGTCGTCCTAGCCTGGGCAGTGAGGTGAGGGCGATGCACGCAGAGGTCGGTGACAAGGTCGTCATCCACGGCCGGACGGTCGGGACGGCCGATCGTGGCGGGACCGTGATCGAGGCGCGGGGCACAGACGGTCCGTACGTCGTGCGCTTCGACGACGGGCACGAGACGCTCGTGTTCCCGGGGCCGGATCTGACGGTGGTGCGGACGACGCCCTGACGAGTGCCGCGACCACGCGGTGGGCACGCGAGCGGATCAGCCTGCAAGCGCCGCCCGCAGGAACGCGATGTCCTCCGCCTGGCTCTCCGACGGCGTCTCCACGAGCGCGTCGCACCCCGCCTCCCGGACGACGTGCGCGATGAGCTCGGGCGGGATCGTGCCGGTGGCGAAGCCCGCGTGGCGGTCGCGCGCGGAGCCGGCCGGATCGCGCGAGCTGTTGGCGTGCACCAGGTCGACCCGACCGGTGATGGCTCGCACGCGCTCCACGACGGTCTCGAGGTCCTCCCCCGCGGCCCAGGCGTGGCAGGTGTCCAGGCACAGGCCGACGTCGTACTCCCCGATCGCGTCCCAGAGCATCGCGATCCGGTCCAGGGTGCGCGCGCACGCGTTCTCCCCGCCGGCGGTGTTCTCCACGAGCACCCGGACGGGGAACGTGGCGCGCTCGAACGTCTTGCGCCAGTTGTCGATCCCGACGGCGATGTCGTCGCCGTCTCCGACGTGCCCCCCGTGCACGACGAGCCCGCGCGCGCCGAGCTCGGCGGCAGCGGCGGCGTGCTGCGCGATCATGTTCCGGCTCGGGATGCGGATCCGGTTGTTGGTCGACGCGACGTTGACCAGGTAGGGAGCGTGCGCGTACACCCCGAGCCCGGAGGCCACCAGCGCGCTCGCGTCGTCCCGCGGCACGGGCTTCTTCCACCCTTGCGGGTCCGCCAGGAACAGCTGCACGCAGTCCGCGCCCGTCTCGGCGGCCGCCGCCACCGGGTCGTCGCCTCGCACGTGGGCGCCGATGAGCACCACGTCCGCCTCCCTCCGCTCGACTCGCGCCAGGCTAGTCCAGCGGGGTGACAGCCCGAGGTCGAGCTACGCGGCCATGCCGTAGCCGGAGCCGCGGCGACGGACCCGCGCGCCGTCGTCGACCAGCTGGTCGGGTTCCACGCGCGCCCGGGGCTCGACCAGGACGTCTCGGCCGATCCGCGCACCGGGTCCGATCCGCGCCCCGTCGCCGACGCGCGTGCCGGCCCCGACGTGCACGTTGCGGTCGATCGTCACGCCCTCACCGATCGCGACGCCGGCGTCGACCCAGCTGCCGGCGCCGACACGGGACCCGTCCCCGACGACGGCACCGGCCTCGACGTAGGCGGTCTCAGCGAGCCAGGCTCCTTCGTGGACGCGCGCCGTCGGGGCTACCAGGCCCCGGCCGTTGTCGTGGCGCAGGTACCGGACCACCTGGCCCTGGTCGTCCTCGAACTCCACGCGGCCTGCCGTACGTCGGGTCATGGTGCTCCTCGTCGCTAGTCAT
The DNA here is from genome assembly GCF_965229465.1 of Cellulomonas sp. Lineage (GTDB taxonomy): Bacteria > Actinomycetota > Actinomycetes > Actinomycetales > Cellulomonadaceae > Cellulomonas. The sequence continues at coordinate 38,165 of NZ_OZ245882.1, forward strand.
CATCATTCTCGGTTGACATAACGAACGAGGGCCTCCAAGGATTCCAGCCGCGACGACCTCGATCGGGCCGGGCCTGAGGCCTCGGACACGTCGCCCGCGCAGTTGCGCGCACATGTCGAAGGAGCGCCCGGCGCGGTCGCCCTACAACCCGCTGACCTGCACCTTCACGGGGGTCTGTCCGCGGGCTGGACGGATCGCCCCGGGAGCCTCACACTTGCGCCTGCCCCCTTGGATGGTCCGGCCGCCGATGGCCGGGAAAGGACCCCCGGCCGTGCTGCGCACCGTCACCTCGCACCTGTCCTTGGACGTGCGCACCCCGCTCGAGATCCTGCTCGCCGTCGCCGTCGCGGACGGCGCCTACGACCGCTCCGAGATCCTGTCGGTACGGCACGAGGACGGGCCTCTGGACGTCTCCGAGGTCAAGATGGCCCACGGTGGCCGCATGCACCGCGTCCTGTCTCCCGCGGGTCGTCTGGTGGTGGACTACCAGGCCACGGTCACCGGTCAGGCGGACCTGCCGGCCATCGACGACGTCGACCTCGTCGAGTACCGCCGGCCCAGCCGCTACGCGGACTCCGACCGGCTGCTGGCCTTCGCGCGGGACCAGTTCAAGGGCCTCGAGGGGCCTGAGCTCCTCGACGCGGTCGTCGCCTGGGTGAGCGGTCACGTCACGTACCTGTCGGGATCCAGCCTGCCGACCGACGGCGCCACAGACACCCTGCTGAAGCGCCGGGGCGTGTGCCGTGACTTCGCGCACCTGGTCGTCGCGCTGCTGCGGGCCAAGGACGTCCCGGCACGCCTCGCCTCCGTCTACGCCCCCGGCCTCAAGCCGATGGACTTCCACGCGGTCGCCGAGGCGTACGTGGACGGGGCGTGGCACGTGGTCGACGCGACGAAGATGGCGCGCCGCGAGTCGCTGGTCCGGATCGCGACCGGCCGCGACGCCACGGACACCGCGTTCCTGTCCTACTACGGCGGTCAGCTCTCGATCCGGGCCATGACGGTCACCGCGGCCGTGCACACCGTGCCCCCGGCGCTCCCGGCGGACGACGTCGCGGGACTCGTCGCCCTGCGCTGACCAGCCCGCCCAGACTAGATCGAGAGCCCGACCAGCGAGCCGACCGCGTACGTCACGGCCATCGCGATCGAGCCGCCGAGCACGTTGCGCAGGACGGCCCGGCGCGGCTCGGCGTCGCTGAACCGCGCCGCGATCAACCCGGTCAGGACCAGGGCGACGACGACCGCGCCGAACGTGGCCGGTGCCCGGACGGCACCCCAGGGAGCCAGGACCACCAGGAGCGGGACGAGCCCACCGACCAGGAACGCGCCGAGCGACGCCACGGCCGCGTGCCACGGGTTCGTGTACTCCTCGGGTCCCGTCACGACGAGCGTCGGCAGGACCCGGCCCCGCCGTACGGCGGACCGTTCCGCGTCGCGCTGGCTGCTCACCGACACGTACTCCCCCGCCGCCATGGACAGCGCGCCCGCGACCAGCGCGGCGATGCCGGCGAGTGCGATCGTGCCCACCGGCGTGGCCGCACCCGCGACACCGAGCACGGTCGCGGCGACCGACACGATGCCGTCGTTGGCGCCCAGGACACCGGCGCGCAACCAGTTCAGGCTCTGGAGGGTCGGGGCCGGGCGCTGCGTCTGGAGGACGGTCATACGCCCACGGTAGGCACCCCGCACCGCGTTGTCACCGAAGCAAAGGCTGCCCTGACCTGCGGTGATGCAGGACAGGCTCTCCTATCTCAGGCGCTCTCGCGCAGGTTGCGTCGCCGTCCCTCGACCTCGACGAGCTCCGCGAAGGCGGCCTGGTAGGCGGTCGGGTCGGCCTCGGCGTCCATGCGCTGGAGGCGACCGCGGAGGTCTGCGATGTGGCGCGTGAAGCCGATCTCCACCAGGCGGAGCACGACGCCCTTCACGTACCCCTCGAGCGACTCGGGCCGGTCCTCGGGCAGCGGCGCGACGGCCAGCTCGGTGACCAGGGCGCGGACCGGCCCGGCTGCCTGCTCGATCACGGCGCCCACCCAGCCGGTCGACCCGCCGGAGCTCTGGAGCAGGGGCCTCGCGACGGTCAGCCCGCCGGCCGCACGGATGGCCTCGTGCACGGCGCGGTAGGCCGGCGCGCCGAACGCGTCGGAGGGGAGCTCGTCGAAGTCGGCGGCCACCAGGTCCGGCCGCTGGAGCACGACCTCCAGGGCGGTCCGCTCGATCTGCGCGACCGGGTCCCGCCGGTCCGGGACCGGCATGCGGGCGACGGGAACCGGCACGGGCTCGGACGACGGCCGCTCGGTGCGCGCGGTCGCTGGGCGGCTCGCCGGAGAGGCCCCCTGCACGGCGCGGCGCACGGAGTCCTGGTCGTCGATGCCCAGCCAGCCGGACAGCAGGCGGGTGTACTCCGGACGCAGCGCTGCATCCCGGATGCCCGCGACGATCGGGGCGGCGGCCCGCAGCGCACCGATCCGGCCCTCGGCGGTCCGCAGGTCGTAGGACGCCAGGGTGGAGCGGATGACGAACTCGTAGAGCGGCGTCCGGCCTGCGACCAGCGCGCGGACGGCGTCCGGGCCCTTGGCCTGGCGGAGCTCGCACGGGTCCATGCCCGACTTCTCGACGGCGACGAACGTCTGGGCCGAGAACGACTGGTCCTCGCCGAACGCCCGCAGCGCCGCCTTCTGGCCCGCCGCGTCCCCGTCGAAGGTGAAGATGATCTCCCCGCCGACCGAGGCGCCCGACGCCAGCTGGACTCCCCCGCTGGATCCCGAGTCGCCGATCAGTCGGCGCACGATCCGGGCGTGGTCGGAGCCGAACGCGGTGCCGCAGGTGGCCACGGCGGTGCCGACGCCCGACAGGTGCATCGCCATCACGTCGGTGTACCCCTCGACGACCACGACGCGCTTGTCGCGCTGGAGGTCCCGCTTGGCCAGGTCGATGCCGTAGAGCACGTGCGACTTCTTGTAGAGCGGCGTCTCGGGGGTGTTCAGGTACTTGGGCCCCTGGTCCTCCTCGAAGAGGTGCCGCGCGCCGAAGCCGACCGTCTCCCCGGTCAGCTCGCGGATGGGCCACACCAGCCGACCGCGGAACCGGTCGTACACGCCGCGCTGCCCCTGGCTGACCAGCCCAGAGAGCGTGAGCTCCGCCTCGGTGAACCCGCGGCCGCGCAGGTGCCGCATCAGCGAGTCCCAGCCCTGGGGCGCGAACCCGACGCCGAAGTCCGCCGCGGCCGTGCGGTCGAACCCCCGCTCAGCGAGGAACTGGCGACCGGCGGCGGCGGCGGGGGTGCTGAGCTGCTCGCGGTAGAACTCCTCGGCCACCTTGTGCGCCTCGATCAGCCGCCGGCGCTTGCCCGGCTCCTCGCCGGGACGCGGGGCGCCGCCCTCCTCGTACCGGAGCTGCAGCCCGACCTTGCCGGCCAGGTACTCGACCGCCTCGGAGAAGCCCAAGCCGTCGACCTTCTGCACGAAGTCGATGACGTCGCCGCCCTCGCCGCAGCCGAAGCAGTGGTACCGACCCACCTGGGGGCGCACGTGGAAGGACGGGGAGCGCTCGTCGTGGAAGGGGCACAGGCCCTTCATCGAGCCGACGCCCGCGGACCTCAGCGTGACGTGCTGGCCGACGATCTCCTCGATGTGGGCGCGCTCGCGGACCGCCTCCACGTCCTCCCGCCGGATGCGACCTGCCACGCGAGGAGTCTAGGCGTCGGCGCCGACCCGTCGGACCGGTTCACACCAGTGCCGGGGGTCCTCCGTGCCGGGGCGGGTGGACCAGCCGCGCGTGCAGCTCGGCGGCCGAGACGTCGGTGAGCGAGGCCACCTGGTCGATCACCACGCGCAGGCGTGCGCCGTCGTCGGCGGCCTCCGCCCAGTCCGCCGCGAACGGGGGCTCGAGGGCGATCGGCGCTCGCTCGGACAGCACGTGCACCAGGTCCACCAGCACCTCGCGCTGGCGGTGGTAGAGCGGCTCGAGCTCGCGCGGGGCCATGACGTAGGCGACCGCGAGGCCCTTGAGCACCAGGATCTCGGCCAGGGTCTCGTGCGGCACGATCAGGTCCGCCGCGTACCGGGTGAGCGGCCCAGGTCCGTACTCCTGCCGCGTGGCCAGCTGGGAGGCCTTGGCGAACCGGCCGATCAGCTGGCTGGTGGAGTCCTTGAGCGACGCGAGCGCGGCGCGGGAGCCGTCGAAGCCCGGGCGCCACAGGTGCGCCGCCAGGAGCCGGTCCATCGCGTCCTGGAGACCGTCGGCGGTCACCGCGTCGCCGTACCAGGTCTGCACGGCCTCGACCACGCGGTCACGCTCGTCCGGGACGGCCAGCACCTCGAGATCCAGGCGCCCGCCCACGACGGCGTCCTCGACGTCGTGCACGGAGTACGAGATGTCGTCGGCCAGGTCCATGACCTGCGCCTCGAGGCACTTGCGACCGCCGGGTGCCTGCTCGCGCAGCCACTCGAACACCGGGAGGTCGTCCTCGTACACCCCGAACTTGTGCGTCGGCCGGCCGCTGGCGGCACTGACCGGACCCTGGAGGTGCCGCCACGGGTACTTCACCGAGGCGTCGAGGCTGGCGCGCGTGAGGTTCAGCCCCACCGCGCGACCGTCGGGGGCCACGACCTTGGGCTCGAGCCTGGTCAGGAGCCGGAGGGTCTGCGCGTTGCCCTCGAAGCCGCCGATGCCCTTGGCCAGCTCCGCCAGCGCGCGCTCCCCGTTGTGCCCGAACGGCGGGTGCCCGAGGTCGTGGGCGAGGCAGGCGGTGTCGACGATGTCGGGGTCGCAGCCCAGCGCCTTGCCGATCTCCCGGCCCACCTGCGCGACCTCGAGGGTGTGCGTGAGGCGAGTGCGGACGAAGTCGTCCGACGACGGCCCGAGCACCTGCGTCTTGGCCCCGAGACGCCGCAGCGCCGACGAGTGCACCAGCCGGGCACGGTCCCGCTCGAACGCCGTGCGCTCGCGCGACTTGACCGGCTCCTGGACCCACCGTTCCCGGTCGGCGTCGACGTAGCCGTCGACGTCGAGAGACTGGTCCAGTGCGGTCACGGGGCCAGCGTAACGAGCGGGCCCGACGGGTGGTCTCGGCGGTGCCCGGCGGACGGTCCCCCACTGGCGCGCGCGAGTGTGCAACGCTCTCGCAGCGACATCATCAACGGCGACGGACGAGGAGGTCAGGTGTCCCCTACGCTTCCGCCTGTGCGCACCCGCCTGACGGATCTGGCCGAGCAGGCCGGCGTCAGCACGGCCACGGTGTCCCGGGTCCTGAACGGCAAGCACGGCGTGTCCGCCCAAGCCCGCCAGGCCGTGCTCGCCGCCCTGGACGTCCTGGGCTACGAACGACCCGAGAAGCTGCGCACCCGCTCCGCCGGCCTGGTCGGCCTCGTGGTCCCCGAGCTGTCCAACCCCGTGTTCCCCGCCTTCGCCCAGGTCATCGAGACCATGCTCACCGAACGCGGCTACACCCCCCTGCTGTGCACCCAGTCCCCCGGCGGCACCACCGAGGACCAGTACGTCGAGATGCTCCTGGAGCACAACGTCGACGGCATCGTGTTCGTCTCCGGCCTGCACGCCGACACCACCGCCTCCAAAGACCGCTACCACCGCCTCCGCAGCCGCGGCATGCCCATCGTCCTGATCAACGGGCACGCCGCCGGCGTCGACGCCCCCTCGGTCTCCACCGACGACGCCGCCGCCCTCGACCTCGCCTTCCGCCACCTGATCTCCCTCGGGCACCGCAGCATCGGCCTGGCCATCGGCCCCGAACGCTTCGTGCCCGCCGCCCGCAAACGCTCCGAGTTCGCCCTCAACCTGCACCGCCACCTCGATCAGGACAACCCCGACCCCCACATCGTGACCACCCTGTTCACCGTCGAAGGCGGCCAGGCCGCCGCCCTGGAGCTCATCGACTCCGGACACACCGCGATCATCTGCGGCTCCGACCTCATGGCCCTCGGCGCCATCCGCGCCGCCCGCACCCGCGGCCTGAACGTCCCCGCCGACCTGTCCGTCGTCGGCTTCGACGACTCCCCCCTGATCGCCTTCACCGACCCACCCCTGACCACCGTGCGCCAACCCGTCCTGGCCATGGGCCACGCCGCCGTGTCCGCCCTCGTCAACGAGATCACCGGCACCCCCGCCTCCCGCACCGAGCTCACCTTCCACCCCGAGCTCATCGTGCGGGGGTCCACCGGAGCCGCACGCGCGGACTGACGAACTAGGCCAGCCGCCAGACCTGCACGCCGGGTCCGTCGGCCGGCAGCACCAGCCTCCCGTCGACGAGCGGCAGCTCCGCGCCCCCGTACAGGTTCTGCGCGGTCGCCCCTGGCTCGAGCAGGTGGCCGGGCAGCAGGGCGCCCTGCCAGGCAGTGCGCGCGAGGAGCACCAGGACGAGCTCGTCGGGCGTCTCGCGCAGGAACGCCACCGCGTCGTCCGTCACGACGGCCCAGCGCAGACCACCGGTGCGCAGCGCCCCGGACGAGCGGCGCAGCGCGGCGAGGCGTCGGTAGGTCTCGAAGGTCGAGGCGTCCCAGCGCGGGCCGCCACCGGCGTCGATCTCGTCCCACGGCATGCTCGCGCGTGCGTGCTCACCGTTGGCGCCGGTCAGACCGCCCTCGTCCCCCGCGAACACCACGGGCGTGCCGGGGTACGTGAAGAGCAGGGCGGCCGCCAGCTCGGCACGCTCACGGGTGCCGACGACGGTGCGCAGGCGGGCGGTGTCGTGCGACGCCAGCATGTTCCACTGGTGCCGCGTCACCGACCACGGCACGGCCGAGTCGAAGTCCCGCATCGAGTCGACCATCGCCTGCCCGCCGCGACGGGGAACGGTGACCGGCATCCCGACGAACGGCAGGGTGCTGTCCGGCTCGACCAGCCACGACCAGACCGGCCGCGTGAACGCCGAGTAGTTCATGTTGACGTGCCAGCCGCCGACGCCCATGTCCGAGCCGGCGTCGTGGAAGTGCTCCGAGACGAGCACCGCGTCGGGGTCGTGCGCGCGCATCGTCGCCCGGATCATCTGGGCGACCTCGTGCGTCTGGTCCTGGCTGCCGTAGCGCCCGGTCATGTTCGCGACGTCGATGCGCCACCCGTCCAGGTGGTACGGCGCGCGCATCCACCGCGCGATGACCGACCCCGGGCCGTCGACCATGCGCGCGGCCAGGCCGGGGGCGGACCAGTCGAGCTTGGGCAGCGACGCGTGCTCCAGCCAGCCGACGTAGCCCGGAGCCTCGTCGGTCCGGTAGTAGAACCGGGCCTCCTCGCTCGCGGGATCGGCCTGCGCACGGACGAACCACTCGTGCCCGGCCCCGGTGTGGTTGGTGGTGAGGTCCCCGACCAGCCGCATCCGGCGCGCGTGCAGGGCGGCGGACAACGAGGCGAGCGCGGAGTCGCCACCCAGAAGCGGGTCGACGTGGTCGAACGTGCTCGCGTCGTACCGGTGGTTGGACCTCGCCGGGAAGACGGGCGTGAGGTACAGCGTGTCGACGCCGAGGCGCTGGAGGTGGTCGAGCCGCGACTCGATCCCGGACAGGTCACCGCCGAACAGCTGCGACGAGGTGTCCCGGCCGAGCGCGGCGGGCTCGGTCCCCCAGGCGACCGGTTGCGCCCAGTCCGGCAGCGGCCCGACGGGCGGCCCGTCGTGACCGCTCGAGCGCGCGAACCGGTCGGGGAACACCTGGTAGACGAACGCGGAGTCCAGCCACGCAGGCGCCGGGTCGTGCACCGTCAGGCGGAAGTCCGCGGCGTCCGGGACGTCGCGTTCGTGCACCCCCCGGCCGTTGAGCCAGCGGTAGCCACCGGGCTCGTCGAGCAGGAACCGGTAGCTCGTCAGCGGGTTGTGCACCAGGACGTCGGCGACGTACCACCGCTCGTGCTCGGTGACCCGGTCCAGCCGCGCCTGCTCGAGCCGGGGTTCCCCGTCTCGCACAGTCCGCAGCCAGACGGCACGCTCGGGGCCTGCGGCCGGGACACGCACCCGGACCGGGACCCGCTCGCCGAGCGCCGCTCCGGCCGGTGCGTACAACGCCGAACCGTCGTGGTGCGGGTCGCCGAGCAGGTGCCCGACCGGGCCGTGCGCGGACGTCATCCCTTGACCGAGCCTGCCGTCAGGCCGGCGACGATGTACTTCTGGAGGAACAGGAACAGCAGGATCACGGGGATCGCCGCGAGCACGGCGCCGGCGGCGAACAGGCCCCACTTGGCCGTCCGCTCGTCGGCGGCCCAGAAGTAGAGCCCCACGGCGAGCGTGAACTCCTCCGGCCGCTGCAGGACGACCTTCGCGACGATGAACTCGCCGAACGTCCCGATGAACGACAGCAGCCCGACCACCGCGAGGATGGGCGCCACCAGCCGCAGGATGATCGTCCAGAAGATCTGCGCGTGCGAGGCGCCGTCGATCTTCGCCGCCTCGTCGAGCTCCCGCGGCACGGTGTTGAAGAACCCGTACATGAGGAACGTGTTCACCCCGAGCGCGCCGCCCAGGTAGACCGCGATCAGGCCGAAGCGGCTGTTGAGGCCGAGCACCGGGAACACGTCGCCGATCGACAGCAGCAGCAGGAAGATCGCGACGAAGGCCAGCATCTGCGGGAAGATCTGCACGATGAGCAGGCCGGTCAGGCTGGTGCGCCGGCCCTGGAAGCGGAACCGGGAGAACGCGTACGCCGCAGCCCCGCCCATGAGGACGGTGCCCACGGCGGTCACCGTGGACACGATCAGGGAGTTGATGAACCAGCTCCCGTAGCCCCGGCCCCACAGGTCGCGGTAGTTCTCCAGGTCGATCGTGCGGAAGAGCTGGTTCGACCCGGTCAGCGTGCCGCCCGGGTTCAGGGACGCCGACAGCACGTACACGAGCGGCAGGACGCAGGCCGCGATCGTCACGACGGCGACGACGTGCCGCCAGCCGACCTCGAGCCACCAGCGGCGCCCACGGAGCTGCAGGTCCCGCTCCACGGAGGTGTCGGCCATCTCAGATCTCCTCGAGGGTGCGGGTGCGGCGGAAGCCGAGCCAGGCGATGAGGCCGACGACCAGGAAGATCAGCATCGACAGCGCGCTCGCCAGGCCGTACTGCTTGGTGCCGCTCTCGAAGGCCACGGAGTAGACCATCGAGATCAGGATGTCGGTGTGGCCCACCACGACCGGTGTCCCGACGAAGTTGGGGCCGCCACCGGTCAGCATGTAGATGAGCGTGAAGTTGTTGAAGTTGAACGCGAACGAGGAGATCAGCAGCGGCGCCACCGAGATCATGAGCAGCGGCAGCGTCATGGACCGCAGGATGCGCAGCTTGCCCGCACCGTCGATGCGCGCGGCCTCGATGGTGTCCTCCGGGATCGACTGCAGCGCGCCGGTGCAGACCAGGAACATGTACGGGAAGCCCAGCCAGAGGTTGACCATGAGGATCGACACCTTGGCCAGCCACGGATCGGTCAGCCACGGGATGTCCGCGCCGCCCAGCAGGACCTCGTTGATGTAGCCGAACTTCGGGTTGAGCATGCCCTTCCAGACCAGCGCGGAGAGGAACCCGGGGAAGGCGTACGGGAGGATCAGCAGCGACCGGTAGACCTTGCGTCCGCGGACGCGCGGGTCGTTGAACACGATCGCGAGGAACAGCCCGAGGGCGAACGTGGTGGCCACCGACAGGGCCGCGAACACGAACGTCCACGCGGTGATCTGCAAGAACGGCCCGGTCAGACGCGGGTCGTTGAAGACGCGCGTGAAGTTGTCGAAGCCGACACCGACCCGCCAGCCCGGGGTGAGCCGGTCGCCGTCCTCCGAGACGAAGTTGCCGGACTCGGACGGGGTGAACGTCTCGCCCGTCGCCGTGTCGGTGAAGGTATCGGTCGCTGCGTCGTACACCATCGTCGGCTCGTAGACGTAGCCGGTCGAGCCGTCCTGGGTGCGCACCGAGCCGTCGGCTGAGTCGTCGGAGAGCGGGACGCGCAGGGCGGTGATCGCCTCCTGGTCCTCGGCGATCCCGGCGAACCCGAGGACCTCCCAGCCGGGGACAGCGGTGGCCCGGTCACCGTCGACGGAGGCGCCGTCGACGGGGGCGAACGGCTCGTCGGCCGTGCCGACCTCGACCTCGCCGTCCTGCACGATCGCGAAGCCGAGCTCGTCGCCGCTGCGCACGACGGTCACCGGCAGCGTCGGGGACCCCTCGACGCGGGTCTCGGTCTGGATCGCGATCGACTCGATCGCGTCGGACTTGGTCGAGTTGTGCCCGTCGCCGTAGTTCGTGAACGCCACGTAGCCGGTGTAGGCCATGACGAACAGCTGGTAGACCAGCAGGAACAGCAGGCCGGGGATCAGGTACTTCGCGGGGATCGCGCGGCGTGAGAAGTAGACCCAGTTCGCGACGACGAGCGCCAGGGCGAGGAACGCGACGATGCCCCAGGACTCCACGGCCAGCGCGGTCAGGATGCCGTAGACACCGAGCGCGTCGACGAGGGCGATGAGGACGAGCTTGACGACGAAGCCCGCCGAGAAGTTCCGGGCGTGGGAGCCGTCACCGCGCGAGCGGCGCGGCGACCGGACGCCGGGTTCCTCCGGAGGGGCCGGGGGCGCCACGGTCTGCTGGTCGGTCATGCGGGTCCTCCGGGACGCGGGTCACTGCTGCTGGGATCGCCGCGACGGTGCGGCGAGGGCAAGGACATCCCGCCGGGCGGCTGCGCGCCACCCGACGGGACGTCCTGGACCGTCAGACCTTGTCGACGGCGTCCTGGATGTTGGTCACCATCGTGTTCCACGCACCGGCAGGCTCGGCCTGGCCGCCGATGATCTGCGCCTCGGTGGCTCCCCAGAAGGCCCACACGGTGCTCATCGCGGGGATGGCGGGCATCGGGGCACCGGTCGAGCCGGCCTCGTTGAAGCCCTTGAGGATCGGGTCCTCGACCTTGGCGGCGGAGGCGGCGTTGGCGGGCATCCGGCCACCCTCGGCGAACAGCATGTCCTGCGCGGCCTCGGTGGTCAGGTAGTTCACGACGAGCTCGTTGGCGAGGACCGGGTTCTCCGACTTGGCCGAGATGAACACGCCCTGGACCCCGACGAACGGCTGGGCGGGCTGGCCGCCGGCGCTCGGGACGGGGAGCACGGAGATGTCCATGCCCGCCTCGGCGAACGCCGAGGTGTTCCACGGGCCGGTGATGATGTACGGCGCCTGGCCGTCGAGGAACGCCTGCTTGGCCTTGTCGCCGTCGATCGCGAGGTCGAGGACCTTGTCGGTGCCCAGCTTGGCCAGGTACGCGGCGAACGCCTCACCGGCGGGGCCGCCGAGGGCGAGCGTGTCGGTGTAGGAACCGTCCGCGGACTGCTCGAACACCGGGGCGCCGAACGAGGTCTGCAGCGGGTACAGGTGGTACGGGTCCGACGCCTCGCCCTGCTGGATCAGCACGGAGAACGGGGTGCCGGTGCCCTTGGCCTGGGCGATCAGCTCGTCGAACGTCGTCGCCGTGGTCTCCGTGAGGAGCGCGTTGTTGCGGACCAGCGCGATGTTCTCGATGGAGATCGGCGTGCCGTAGATCTTGCCGTCGTACGTGACGCCGGCGATGGCCGAGTCGGAGAAGTCCGCGGCCTTGTCGCCCAGCTCGATGGGGGCCACGACGCCGTTGTTGACCCACTCGCCGAGGCCGTCGTGCGCCGAGACGATGATGTCCGGGCCCTCGCCCGTCGGGACCTGCGCGACGAAGTCCTTGCCGATGTCGCCCGAGGCCTTCTGCACGAGCTCGACCTTGACGCCGGTCTCCTCGGTGAAGGCGGCGACGACCGGCTCCATCTCGTTGATGCGGGTGTCGTCCACCCACATCGTCAGCGTGCCGGAGGCGGTCGCCTCGGTGCTGGCGCTGGTCTCCGTGTCAGCCGGGTCGCCCGACCCGGAGCAGGCGGCGAGGGCGAGCGTGATGCCCAGGGCCGCAGCGGTGAGGGGGATGCTCCGTCGCATCGTGAGTCTCCTAGATCGTGAGAATGCCGCTCGGCAGATCCCGACGATCGACCGGCGCTGGCGTGATGCGGTGACGGTAACCTCGTTGTCTCATCGGCTGCAAGTCGTTACGGTAAGTTGCAGCGAACTGTTGCAGAAGCGTGATTAAGGGCGATCCCTCCGGCTTCTCGCGTCAGCCGCGACCCGGACAAAGGAGTGACGTGGCCCCCACCGTGCCCATCGTGCGTACCCGTCTGACGGATCTGGCCGAGCAGGCCGGCGTCAGCACGGCCACGGTGTCCCGGGTCCTGAACGGCAAGCACGGCGTGTCCGCCCAAGCCCGCCAGGCCGTGCTCGCCGCCCTGGACGTCCTGGGCTACGAACGACCCGAGAAGCTGCGCACCCGCTCCGCCGGCCTGGTCGGCCTCGTGGTCCCCGAGCTGTCCAACCCCGTGTTCCCCGCCTTCGCCCAGGTCATCGAGACCATGCTCACCGAACGCGGCTACACCCCGCTGCTGTGCACCCAGTCCCCCGGCGGCACCACCGAGGACCAGTACGTCGAGATGCTCCTGGAGCACAACGTCGACGGCATCGTGTTCGTCTCCGGCCTGCACGCCGACACCACCGCCTCCAAAGACCGCTACCACCGCCTCCGCAGCCGCGGCATGCCCATCGTCCTGATCAACGGGCACGCCGCCGGCGTCGACGCCCCCTCGGTCTCCACCGACGACTCCGCCGCCCTCGACCTCGCCTTCCGCCACCTGATCTCCCTCGGGCACCGCAGCATCGGCCTGGCCATCGGACCCGAACGCTTCGTGCCCGCCGCCCGCAAACGCTCCGAGTTCGCCCTCAACCTGCACCGCCACCTCGATCAGGACGACCCCGACCCCCACGTCGTGACCACCCTGTTCACCGTCGAAGGCGGCCAGGCCGCCGCCCTGGAGCTCATCGACTCCGGACACACCGCGATCATCTGCGGCTCCGACCTCATGGCTCTCGGCGCCATCCGCGCCGCCCGCACCCGCGGCCTGAACGTCCCCGCCGACCTGTCCGTCGTCGGCTTCGACGACTCCCCCCTGATCGCCTTCACCGACCCACCCCTGACCACCGTGCGCCAACCCGTCCTGGCCATGGGCCACGCCGCCGTGTCCGCCCTCGTCAACGAGATCACCGGCACCCCCGCCTCCCGCACCGAGCTCACCTTCCACCCCGAGCTCATCGTCCGCGGCTCCACCGGAGCCGCGCCCACGGCCCCGTCAACCACCCTGACCTCGGTCGCTGTGACCGCTGAGGCTCCCGTCGTAGTCTGATCAGATCCCCTGATCGGCAACGGCGCCTCCCCCCTGTGACCACCCCGAAGTGAGGCATGCCCGCATGACGACGATCGACACCCGACCCCTGCGCACCCTGGTGCACACCGCCGGATCGCCCGACGGCGAGTGGTGGCGGGATGCCGTGATCTACCAGGTGTACCCGCGCTCGTTCGCGGACGCGTCCGGTGACGGGATCGGCGACCTGCCGGGCGTGACCTCACGCCTGGAGCACCTGGCCGAGCTGGGTGTCGACGCCGTGTGGCTGTCGCCCTTCTACCGGTCCCCGCAGGCCGATGCCGGCTACGACGTGGCCGACTACCGCGACGTGGACCCGCTGTTCGGCACGCTCGCCGACTTCGACGTCATGCTCGAGCGCGCCCACCGCCTCGGCCTGCGCGTGATCGTCGACCTGGTGCCCAACCACACCTCCGACGAGCACGTCTGGTTCCAGGCCGCGCTGGCCGCCGGGCCCGGCTCCCCCGAGCGCGCCCGGTACCTGTTCCGCGACGGTCAGGGTGTCGACGGGTCCGAGCCGCCCAACAACTGGCAGTCGATCTTCGGCGGCCCCGCGTGGACCCGGACCACCGACCCCGACGGCACGCCCGGCGAGTGGTACCTGCACCTGTTCGACTCGCGGCAGCCCGACCTCGACTGGGAGCACCCCGAGGTCCGCGCCGAGTTCGAGGACGTCCTGCGGTTCTGGCTCGACCGCGGCGTGGACGGGTTCCGCATCGACGTCGCGCACGGCATGGTCAAGGCCCCCGGGTTGCCCGACTGGGACGGCCACGTGTCGATGATCGAAGGATCTGACGACACGGAGGCGGTGTCGGGCTCGGGCAACCAGGGCCCGATGTTCGACCAGGACGGCGTGCACGACATCTACCGCGCCTGGAACCGCGTGCTGGCCGAGTACCCGGGTGACCGCGCGCTGGTCGCCGAGGCGTGGGTGGAGCCGCTGTCCCGTCTGACCCGCTACGTGCGGCCCGACGAGATGCAGCAGGCGTTCAACTTCGCGTTCCTGGCCACGCACTGGGACGCCCCGGCGCTGCGCACCGTCGTCGAAGCCTCCTACCGCGCGTCCGACGCCGTCGGCGCCCCGACCACGTGGGTGCTGTCCAACCACGATGTCGTCCGGCACGCCTCCCGCCTCGGCCTGGCGGAGCCGGGCTCGCGCCCCAACGGCATCGGCCACGGCGACGAGCAGCCGGACGAGGTCCTCGGCCTGCGTCGCGCGCGGTGCGCGTCGCTGCTCATGCTCGGGCTGCCCGGCTCGGCGTACCTGTACCAGGGCGAGGAGCTCGGCCTGCCGGACCACACCTCGCTCGACGACGACCTGCGCCAGGACCCGGCGTTCTTCCGGACCGGTGGCGCCGAGCGCGGCCGCGACGGCTGCCGCGTACCGCTGCCGTGGGCGTCGGACGCCGACGGCTTCGGGTTCTCCCCGACCGGCGTGACCTGGCTCCCGCAGCCCGCCGAGTGGGCGTCGTACGCGCTCGACGCCCAGCGCGGCGTGCCCGGGTCGACGTACGAGACCTACCGGTCGGCGCTCCAGCTGCGTCGGGAGTCGGGCCTCGGCTCCGGTGGCATGGAGTGGTTGCACGGCCTCGGTGACGACGTGATCGCGTTCGTCAACCGTGACGTGCTGGTCGTGGCCAACCTCGGCACGGAGCCGGTCGTCCTGCCCGCGGGTGCCGACGTGCTGCTGGCGTCGGTGGACCCCGCGGTCGACGGGGACGGCGCGGTCCTGGTCCCCTCGGACGCGACCGTCTGGGCGCGCTTCACGGTCTGATCGGACCCGGAACGGCCCCGCTGCGGCGGGGCCGTTCTCGCGTTCAGGGGCGAGCGGTCACGTCCCATGCCTGCGCGGTCTGCGGCGGGACGGTCACCGTGAGGACGCCGTCCCGCACCGTCGACAAGGCGCAGTCCCCGATGACGAGGGCGTCGCAGTAGTCGCCGTCCGGCAGGCTCGTCGGCAGGTCGGCGCGCAGCTCGTCGTCGCCAGAGTTGACGGCGACGAACCCGCGCTCGCCGCGGCCGAACGCCACCGCGCTGCCCTCGGACCAGACGTCGACGACGGGCGTGTCCCCCACGACGGCGCGCCAGCCGACCATCCCGGCGATCACGGGCCAGCGGTGCTGGCACACCCAGTCGCCGTCCGCGAGGTCCGCGCCCGGGCCGGGAGCAGTGCCGCACGACGCGTCGAGCACCGCTCCCTCGGCGTCCTGCGGAGGTCCGGCGTCGCGGTCCGAGAACGCGTACCCGGTGTAGACCGCGGGCGTGCCGTAGGTGCCGGCGAGCATGAGCACGGTGGCCAGCGCGTAGTCCTCGGCGTCCGCGTAGCTGAGCGTCGAGCCGTTGCGCTCGGTGTCGTGGTTGTCGACGAAGATCACCGCGTCGTCGGACGGTAGGTACCCGGACGTGGTGCCCAGGTCGAGTACCCGCTCGGGCAAGCTCGCCAGCACGCCCTGCACGTCCTTGCCCCACGCGAACTCGTACACCCGGCCGTTGGCCAGGTACTGCTCCGGCGTGATCGGTTCGCCACTGCCGCGGATGACCTCCTGCGCGATGCCCGTGCCCTCGGGCAGCCCGGCGACGATCGCGGCGATGTCCTCCGACGGCATGTGTTTGGCAGCGTCGACGCGGAAGCCGTCGACGCCGAGGGAGAGGAGGTCTTCCAGGTAGGCGGTGATCGTGGCGCGCACGTGGTCGGTCTCGGTGGCGAGGTCGGCCAGGTTGACCAGCTCGCACGTCTGCACCTGGGCGGCGTCGGTGTACAGGGCGATGTCGTCGTTCGGAGTCAGCCCGCAGTGGTGGAAGTCGGCGTCCGCGTACAGGCCCGGGTACTCGTAGTGCGCGTACGACGAGCCCGCCCAGCCCGTGCCCGGTGCGTCCTGCCCGGTCATGTGGTTGACCACCGCGTCGGCCCACACGTCGACGCCGGCGTCGTGGCAGGTCTCCACCATGGCTGCGTACTGCTCCCGGGTGCCGAGCCGCGACTCCACCCGGTAGCTCACCGGCTGGTAGGCGGTCCACCACGCCTCGCCGACGATGTGCTCCTGCGGCGGGCTGGTGAGCACCCAGCCGTAGCCGTCCGGCCCGAGGTGGTCGGTGCACTCGGCCGCGACGGCGTCCCAGGTCCACTGGAACATCTCCACGCCGACGTCGCGTGTCGTGGGCGTCTCGGCCGGTCCGGTGCACGCCGCGAGGAGCAGCAAGGCACCGAGCAGGGCGGTCGCGCGGGCGGGCAGGTGCGTCATCGTCACCACCGGGTGCGGGCCGCAACTCGTTGCAGCAACTTGCAGGTCGGCCCACCCTAACGCCCTAGGGTGGGCGACGTGCCTCGCGTCCTGGTCAACGGCCCCGCGTCCTGGAACACCCTCGTCCGGCTCCCGACGCTCCCGGAACCGCGGTCGCAGACGCTTTTCGCGAGCGGTCACCACGACGGGCTCGGCGGCACCTCTGCCGGAAAGGCTCTGACGCTCGCGGCCCTCGGTGTCGACGTCACGCTGCGCACCGCCCTCGGCGACGACCGTGAGGGTTCCCTGGTCCGTGCGGCGCTGGCGCACGACCGGATCACGCTCGAGGTCCAGCCTGTCGAGCGCACCGAGCGGCACGTGAACCTCATGGCCGACGACGGCTCGCGCGTCTCGCTCTACCTCGAGCTGCCCGCCCCGGGACCCGGCCCGATCCCGCCCCTCGACGGCGTCGACGCGGCCATCCTCGACCTGGCCGACCACAGCCGCCCGCTCCTGGCTGCCGCCCGCGCGGCCCGGGTCCCGGTCTGGTGCGACGTGCACGACGACGACGGCGTCGGCGACTACCCGCGCGACTTCGTCGCGGCCGCCGACGTGCTGCTGGTGAGCGCCGCGCGCCTCGCCGACCGCCGGGCGTTCCTGTCCGACGCGGTGGCACGCGGGTGCCGGCTCGCGGTCTGCACCGACGGCGCCGCGGGAGCGCTGGCGCTGGACGCCGACGGGTGGATCGAGGTGCCGGCCGCCACCGTGGCCGAGGTGGTGGACACCAACGGGGCCGGCGACGCGTTCCTCGCGGGGCTGCTCAGCGGCGTGCTGGACGGGATGCCGGTCGAGGGTGCCCTCGCGCGGGCGTCGGCCGCGGGCGCGATCGCGGTGACCACCCGCGCACTCGGCGCACCGGACGCGACGATCACGGCCGTCGACCGTCTCGCGCGCACGGTGGGCGTCCGCCGCGTCTGACGACCGTCAGCCGCCGGAGACGCTCAGCTCGGCCTCGTGCAGGGCCTTCGCGAACTCGTCGGACAGCTCCCGCGAGTCCAGCCAGCCGTACGGCAGGAGCGGCCGCTTGGGCGACCCGGCGCGGCCGCGCTGCCCCTCGGCACCCGCTCCGGGGTACCCCTGGTCGAGGTCCAGGCGGGCAAGCCGCTCGTCGAGCTCGGCCATCGTCGACACCAGCCCGAGGGCGGCCCGGGTCTCCCCGCCGACGATGTACCCCTTGAAGTACCAGGCCATGTGCTTGCGCATCTCGCGCAGCGCCTTGCCCTCGTCGCCGAAGTGCTCGACCATCAGCTCCGCGTGCCGCCGGACGATCGTCGCGACGTAGCCGAGCCCGGGCCGGATGCGCTCGTCGGAACCCGCGAACGCGGCCGCGAGGTCCGCGAACAGCCACGGACGACCCTGGCAGCCGCGGCCGACGACGACGCCGTCGCAGCCCGTCTGCGCGACCATGTCGAGGGCGTCCTCGGCCGACCAGATGTCCCCGTTGCCCAGCACGGGGATGTCGGTGACCGTCGCCTTGAGCTGTGCGATCGCGTCCCAGTCCGCCGTGCCGGAGTAGTAGTCGGCGGCGGTGCGGGCGTGCAGCGCGACCGCGGCGACACCGACCTCCTGCGCGACGAGCCCGGCCTCGAGGTAGGTCAGGTGGTCGTCGTCGATGCCCTTGCGCATCTTGACCGTCACCGGGACGCCGTAGGGCTTCGCGGCGTCGACCGCGGCCGTGATGATCGCGCGGAACAGGTCCCGCTTCCAGGGCAGCACCGCTCCCCCGCCGCGGCGCGTCACCTTGGGCACCGGGCAGCCGAAGTTGAGGTCGACGTGGTCGGCACGGTCCTCGGACGCGATCAGGTGCACGGCCGCACCGACCGTCGCCGGGTCGACGCCGTAGACCTGCACGGACCGCGGACGCTCGTCGGGCTCGTGCGAGATGATCCGCATCGACTCCTCGCCACGCTCCACCAGGGCCCGGGACGTCACCATCTCCGCGACGTACAACCCGGCGCCGGACTCGCGGCACAGGCGGCGGAACGCGGCGTTGGTGACGCCGGCCATGGGCGCCAGGACGACCGGGGTGTCGATGGTCAGCGGCCCGATGCGCAACGGCGGCAGCACGGCGCCGGGGCGCGCCGGTGCCGCAGGAGTCGTCAGGGTCATGGACCCATTGTCGCTCAGCCCAGCAACCAGCCGTACTCCTGCGCCAGCCGGACGGCCTCGGCACGCGTCCGAGCCCCCGTCTTGCCGATCGCTGCCGACAGATAGTTGCGCACGGTGCCCTCGGACAGGAACGTCTCCCGGGCGATGTCCGCGACCGTCCCGCCGCCCGCCGCCACGACGAGCACGTCACGCTCCCGCTCGGTCAGCGGGCTCGTGCCGACCGCGAGCGACTCGACGGCGAGGTCGGGGTCGACCACCCGCAGTCCTCGGTGCACGCGACGCACGGCGTCGGCGAGCTGCTCGGCCGGGGTGTCCTTGACCACGAACCCGCTGGCCCCCGCGTCGAGCGCCCGACGCACGTAGCCGGGACGCCCGAACGTGGTGACGATCAGGGACCGGCACGCCGGGTACCTGCGTCGGAGCTCGGCGGCCGCGGCGATGCCGTCCAGACCCGGCATCTCGACGTCGAGCAGGGCGACGTCGGCCGCATGCGTGCGGGCCGCGTCGAGCACCTCGTCGCCGCGACCGACCTGCGCCACGACGGTGAGGTCGGTCTCGAGGTCGAGCAGCGCGGCCAGGGCACCGCGGACGAGGGCCTGGTCGTCGGCCAGCAGGAGCCGGATCATCGGTCCCTCGTGACCAGCAGCCGGTACCCGCCCAACGGGCTCGGCGAGACGACGACACGGGCACGCGACTCCCGCGCCCGCTCGGTCAGCCCGCGCAGCCCGTTGCCGGGCACCAGGTCGGTGTTCGCCGGGCCGGAGCCGTCGTCGTCGACGATCAGCGTGTCGCCGGTCATCGTCACCCGCACGCGGCTCGCGGCGGCGTGCCGGAGCACGTTGGTCGTGCCCTCGCGCACCGCCCAGGCGAACAGCTCGCGCAGGTCGTCAGGGACCTGGTCGACGGTGCCCGGCACGTCGGCCTCCACCCCCGCGGAGTCCAGGGCCTGCCGAGCCCCCGCGAGCTCACCGGCCAGCGTCACCGCGCGTGTCGCCGACACCATGCCGCGCACATCCGCGAGCGCCGCTCGGGCCAGGGCCTGCACCTCGGCGATCTCGGCGCGGGCGCGGTCGGCGTCGACGTCGAACATCTTGCCCGCCAGCTCGGCCTTGACCGAGATGACCGTGAGGGAGTGGCCGAGGATGTCGTGCATGTCGCGCGCGATCCGCTCGCGCTCCCGCTCCACCGCCAGCACCGCCACCTCGTCCTGCGCGAGCGCCAGCTGCCGGTTGCGCTGGACCAGCTGCGTGAAGCCGTAGACGGCGACGGACGCGAGGAAGATCGAGATGATCAGGTCGTCGATGGTCTGCCAGCCCGGCACGATCCGCGGCAGCACCAGCACGGCGACCGAGGCGAGCACCGGCATCAGCAACGCCCTCGGGTCCCGCAGGAGGAACACCGCGGACACGCAGACGAACACCAGGCCGACCAGCCCCTGCTCGTCGGCGGCCAGGCACGCGACCGCCACCAGGACCACCTGCTGCAGGAGCACGAACGCGCTGCGGGGGTCCGGCGACCGGCCGTGGTGCGGACCCGCCTGCGTGAGCACCACCCACCCGAAGCTCACCGCCAGGCCGGCGATCGCCACGAGCGAGAGGATCCGCTCCACGCCGGGCGTCGCGTCCCACGCCGCCTGCCACGGCTGGAGCAGGAAGACCGCCCAGACGATCCCCATCGCGGGACCCACGACGCGCATGATCCGACGCGTCCGCGGCCGCGCGATCCCCTCGGCCTCGGACGCGTACGCGAGCCGCCCGCCCCAGCGGGGCCAGCGCTCGTCACGCACGCTCGTGCCGCCACCCGGCTCCGCGTCGCGCTCCACAGCGCTCACGGTAGCCGGGCGGCGGTACGCCCCCTCGCCGGGGGTGGTGCTCACACGCGGGCCGTGTCGCGGCGGAACCGCCAGGCCGCGCCGCCGACGAAGACGACCGCCCACCCCACCACGTTGACGATGGCCCAGATGCTCGGGGCCTCGCCGGTGAGCGGCGCCCGCACCAGCTCGGCCAGACCGTAGGTGGGGACGACCTTCGCGATGTCCGCGAACAGCCCGTCGCCCAGCGGCACGAACAGCCCACCGGCGAACGCGAGGAGGGCCAGCACCGGGCCGAGGATCTGCATGACGTTCTCGGCCGGCAGCAGGTAGCCCATGAACAGCCCGAACGCGGCGAACACCACCGAGCCGGCCCACGCGAGCCCGAGGGACGCGACGAGTGCGCCGGCATCGCCGGCCGCCCCGCTGACCAGGCCGACCGCTGCCACCACGACGACCGCCGCGAGCCCCATGACCATGGCCACGGCAACCTTGGTGAACACGTAGGTGGTCGGGCGCAGCGGGGTGAGCCGCAGCTGGCGGGTCCACCCCTGCGCGCGCTCGACCGACACGCTGGCGCCGCCGCTGGTGGTGGCCAGCATCGCGCCGTAGAGCGCCATGGACACCATGATCCAGGCGGTGACGTTGCCGTTGCCCACCGACTCGGTCGTGTAGGCGTCGGCCGTGCCGAAGATGAGGAAGAACACCGGCGGCATGATGAGCGTGAAGATCACCGTGCGGCGGTTGCGCAGCAGGCGGCGCAGCTCGATGGCCAGGAACGGGCCGTTGACCAGGCCGGCGCGCGGCGCGCGCGAGGTGGTGGTCGGGGCGTCGACGAGCGTGGTCATGCGGGGCTCCCGGAGGTGGTGAGGGCGAGAAACGCGTCCTCGAGCCCTCGGGCGGTGATCTCGATGTCGCTCGCCGCGGTGGCGGTGAGCAGGTGGCGGGCGACGCCGTCGGAGTCGGACGTGTGCACCAGCACCCGGTCACGGCGCTGCTCGACCGACTGGACGCCCGGGATCGCGCGGAGCGCCGCGCTCTGGGCGGCGGTGAGGTCCGGGAACGTCGCGGTGACGAGTCGGCCGGACGCCATGTTCTTCACCTGGGCGGCCGACCCGTCCGCGACGATCCGACCGTGGCTGACGAGCACGATGCGGTCGGCGTAGGCGTCGGCCTCCTCCAGGTAGTGCGTGGCGAACAGGATCGTCCGGCCGCGGGAGGCATCCGCACGCAGGGCGGTCCAGAAGTCGCGGCGGCCCTCCACGTCCATGCCCGTGGTGGGCTCGTCGAGCACGATCACGTCCGGGTCAGGCAGCAGGGCGAGCGCGAAGCGGAGCCGCTGCTGCTGCCCGCCCGAGCACTTGCCCACGCTGCGGTCGGCGATGTCCGCGATCCCGGCGCGCGTGAGCACCTCGATGGCGCTCCGCGCGGACCGGAAGAACGAGGCGGTGAGCTCCACGGTCTCGCCGACCGTGAGGTCCTTGAGCAGCCCGCCGCTCTGCATGACCGCGGACACGCGCCCCTCGGCGATCGCGCGGCTCGGGTCGAGCCCGAGCACCGACACCGAGCCCGCGTCGGGCTGCGCCAGGCCGAGCAGCATGTCGATCGTCGTCGTCTTGCCGGCGCCGTTGGGGCCGAGGAACGCGACGACCTCGCCGGGGGTGACCGCCAGGTCGATCCCGTCGACGGCGCGCACGGAACCGAACGACTTGTGCAGACCGCGCAGGTCGATGGCCAGGGGGTCCGCACCCGCGGGGGCCGGACCGGGGAGAGTCTCGGTGAAGGTCATGGGTCGATCCTGACCGGCGCGCGCGCACGGCTCCCCCGCCGGGCGTCACCAGCTCCGGATGACGGATGTCACCTGCGCGGGGCGCTCGCGGCGTTCAACGCCAGAGGGCCCCTCGGTTCGAGGAGCCCTCTGGTCGGGGTGCGTCAGGCGCCGACGAGGTGCTGCGCCAGGTAGCCGGTGACCTTGTCCAGGGCAACGCGCTCCTGCGTCATGTCGTCGCGGTGCCGGATGGTGACGGCCTGGTCGTCGAGCGTGTCGAAGTCGACCGTGATGCAGAACGGGGTGCCGATCTCGTCCTGGCGGCGGTAGCGGCGACCGATGGCGCCGGCGTCGTCGAAGTCGACGTTCCAGTTCTTGCGGAGCTCGGCGGACAGGTCGCGGGCCTTCGGCGAGAGCGACTCGTTGCGGGACAGCGGCAGGACCGCGGCCTTGACCGGTGCCAGGCGCGGGTCGAGCTTGAGCACGACGCGGGTGTCGACGCCGCCCTTGGTGTTGGGCGCCTCGTCCTCGCTGTACGACTCGACGAGGAATGCCATGAGCGAGCGCGTCAGACCGGCTGCCGGCTCGATGACGTACGGCACGTACCGGGTGTTCGTCGCCTGGTCGAAGTACGACAGGTCCTGCCCGGAGTGCTCGGTGTGCGTCTTGAGGTCGAAGTCGGTGCGGTTGGCGATGCCCTCGAGCTCGCCCCACTCGCTGCCCTGGAACCCGAAGCGGTACTCGATGTCGACGGTCCGCTTGGAGTAGTGCGACAGCTTCTCGGCCGGGTGCTCGTAGTGCCGCAGGTTCTCGCGCGCGATGCCCAGGTCCGTGTACCAGTCGGTGCGCTGGTCGATCCAGTACTGGTGCCACGTCTCGTCGGTGCCGGGCTCGACGAAGAACTCCATCTCCATCTGCTCGAACTCGCGCGTGCGGAAGATGAAGTTGCCGGGGGTGATCTCGTTGCGGAAGGACTTGCCGATCTGGCCGATGCCGAACGGCGGCTTCTTGCGGCTCGTCGTGCTGACGTTCGCGAAGTTCACGAAGATGCCCTGCGCGGTCTCGGGCCGCAGGTAGTGCAGGCCGGACTCGTCCTCGACGGGGCCGAGGTAGGTCTTGAGCATCATGTTGAAGTCGCGGGGCTCGGTCCACTGGCCGCGGGTGCCGCAGTTGGGGCACGCGATGTCCGCCAGGCCGTTCTCGGGGGCGCGGCCCTTCTTCTCCTCGAACTCCTCGAGCATGTGGTCCTCGCGGAACCGCTTGTGGCAGTTCAGGCACTCCGTCAGCGGGTCGGTGAAGACGCCCACGTGGCCGGAGGCGACCCACACCTGGCGGGGCAGGATGACTGACGAGTCGAGACCGACGATGTCGTCGCGGCTGGTCACCATCGTGCGCCACCACTGGCGCTTGATGTTCTCCTTGAGCTCCACGCCCAGCGGTCCGTAGTCCCACGCCGACCGGGTACCTCCGTAGATCTCGCCGCTCGGGAAGACGAACCCGCGCCGCTTGGCGAGGGAGACGACGGCGTCCAGGCGAGAGGGTGCAGCCACGATCGATCACTCCAGGGTGGTGGCGCCCGCGGCTGGGTGTCGCGGGCGGGTGGACCGCGACCGTGAAGGCCGCGGCGAGAGGATGAGCAGCCAAGGCTACCCGTCGGCGGCGGACGCCGTTTTGACAACCGTTCTCGTCTAACTGAGAATGATCGTCATGTCCAGCGCGCGCCGCCCTCGAGCCCTGCTCGCCGTCCTGCCGCTCCTGCTGGCCGGGTGCGCGAGCCAGCCGGCCGTCGCCGAGGGCACCGTCGACGTGATGGCGTCGTTCTACCCGCTCCAGCTCGTCGCCGAGCAGGTGGGCGGCGACCGGGTGACCGTGCGGTCGCTCACACCCCCGGGCGCCGAACCGCACGACGTCGAGCTCTCCCCCGCGCAGGTGTCCCGGATCGACGGCGCCGACCTCGTGGTCGTCCTGTCGGGATTCCAGGCCGCCGTCGACGACGCGCTCGCCCAGACCTCCCCCGCCCACGTGGTGGACGCGGCCTCCGACACCACGCTGGTGCCCGCGGAGCACGAGGACGAGTCGGCGGACGAGCACGAGGAGCACGAGCACGGCGCACTCGACCCGCACTTCTGGCTCGACCCGAGCCGGATGCCCGCGGTCGTCGACGACGTCGCGGCGACGCTGACGGAGATCGACCCCGAGGGCGCGGACCTGTACGCGGCCAACGCGGCCGCGCTCACCCAGCGGTTCGAGGACCTCGACGCCGCCTACGCCGCCGGGCTCCAGCAGTGCGACGTGCGGACCTTCGTCACCTCGCACGAGGCATTCGGCTACCTCGCGGACCGGTACGACCTGCGGCAGGTGGGGATCTCGGGCATCGACCCGGAGGCCGAGCCGTCCCCCGCCCGGCTGGCCGCGGTCGAGCAGATCGTGCGCGAGCAGGACGTGAGCACGATCTTCTTCGAGAGCCTGGTCAGCCCCAAGGTGGCCGAGACGCTCGCCGGCGACCTCGGCATCTCCAGCGCCGTGCTCGACCCCATCGAGGGCCTCGCGGACCCCGACGCCGACTACTTCTCGGTCGCCACGGCGAACCTCGCCGCCCTGCGCATGGCATTGTCCTGCTCGTGAGTATCCCCGTGATCGAGGCGACCGGCCTCGGCGTGACGCTCGGTGGTCAACCGATCCTCGACGGGATCGACCTGGCCGTCCCGGCGGGCGAGGTCCTCGCACTGCTCGGCGCCAACGGCTCCGGCAAGTCGACCCTGGTGCGCACCCTGCTCGGCGTGGTGCCCCGCACCTCCGGCGACGTCCGGCTCTTCGGGGCGCCCCTGGGTCCGTCCGCGCCGTGGCACCGCATCGGGTACGTGCCGCAGCGCCTGCCCGCCGCCGCGGGTGTCCCGGCGACCGCGTACGAGGTGGTCTCGTCCGGCCTGCTGCACGGTCGCACGCTGCGCCCACCGCGGGGGCACAAGCGTCGCGCGCTCGCCGCACTGGACGACGTCGGCCTGGGCGACAGGGCGTTCCAGCGCGTGCAGGAGATGTCCGGCGGCCAGCAGCAGCGCGTCCTGATCGCCCGCGCCCTCGTCCGCAATCCCGACCTGCTGGTGCTCGACGAGCCGACGTCGGGCATCGACATCCCCACCCAGGCGACGTTCGTGGACACCGTCGGTCGTCTGCACGACGCCGGCACCACCGTGGTGGTGATCCTGCACGAGCTCGGCCCCTTCGCCCCGCTGATCGACCGCGCGGTCGTGCTCCGGCACGGACGCGTGGCGCACGACGGTCCCCCGCCGCGTGCCCGCGACGAGCACGCCGGCGAGTGGCACGACCACACGCACGCCCACCCCGACCCCGAGCCGCCGCGCACCGGGCCGTCCCTGTCCGTGGAGGTGAACCCGTGACCGTGTGGGACCAGGTGGTCGAGCTGCTCAGCTCGCCGCTCATGCAGCGGGCGCTCCTCGCGGCGATCCTCGTCGGCGCGGCCGCCCCCGTGGTCGGCACGTTCCTCGTGCAGCGCCGGATGGCCCTCATGGGCGACGGCATCGGGCACGTCGCGCTCACGGGCGTGGCGCTCGGCTGGCTGGTCGGCAGCTGGGCCGGCCTGGTGCCGCAGGACACGCTCGCCCTGCCCGGGGCGGTCGTCGCGGCCGTCGTCGGGTCGATCGTCATCGAGCTGGTGCGCGAGCGCGGTCGGACCAGTGGGGACCTCGCCCTCGCGCTCATGTTCTACGGCGGCATCGCGGGTGGCGTCCTGCTCATCAAGCTGGCCGGCGGCACCAACGCGAACCTCATCAGCTACCTGTTCGGCTCCATCTCGACGGTGTCCTCCGCCGACCTGTGGTGGACGGTCGGACTGGCGGTCCTCGTGCTCGCCGTCGGCGTCGGCCTGCGCACCGCGCTGTTCGCGGTGAGCCACGACGAGGAGTTCGCCCGGGCCAGCGGGCTGCCCGTGCGGCTGCTGTCGATGCTCGTCGCCACCATCGCCGCCCTGACGGTGACCATCGCGATGCGCGTGGTCGGCCTGCTGCTGGTCAGCGCGCTGATGATCGTGCCGGTGGCGATCGCGCAGCTGTTCGCCCGGTCGTTCGGCCGCACCATGATGCTGGCCAGCGTGATCGGGGTCGTGGTCAGCATCTCGGGACTGGTCCTCACCTACTGGCAGGACATCCCGCCCGGCGCGACCATCGTCGTGCTCGCCATCCTCGTGTACGCCGTCGCGGCCACCTTCCAGCCGTTCCTGCGCCGACCCGCGCCGCCGCGCGACCCCCACCCGGACATGGTCGACGACGTGCTGCTGGTGGACGACGTGACCGACGACGGCCCGCTCAGGCGCCCCACGCCGACGGCCTAGGATCGAGCCGTGGACCCCCGCGACGCCTACCACCTCGGCAGTGTGCCGCTCGGGGTCGCCGTCGCCGGGCTGTTCGTCATCGTGATGGCCCGGTCGCACGCCACCTACTGGGCCGGGCGCGGTGTCGTGCGCGGAGCGCAGGCGGTCGACGAGCACGAGGGGGCGCCCAGCTGGTGGCACGCCTCCGTCCGGCGGCTCGAGTCGTGGTCCGGCACCCCGAGCGCGCAGCGCGGGCTCGACCTGGTGCGGCGCTGGGGACCGGTCGCGGTCACGCTGGCGTACCTGACGGTCGGTCTGCAGACCGCCGTGATCGCGGCCGCCGGCCTGGTCAAGATGCCGTACCTGCGGTTCGCGATCGCGTCGGTCCCCGGGGCGATCGCGTGGGCGGTCATCTGGGCGACCATCGGCTTCGGCGCGCTCTGGGCCGCTCTCGCCCTGTTCGCCCGGTCACCGTGGGCGCTCGCCGCAGTGGTCGTCCTGGTGGTCGTCGCCGTCGGCTGGTCGGTCCGGCGCCGTACGCGCGTGCGCGTTCAGGCCGAGGTCTGACCCGGCCGGTCCACGGCCCCGCCGTACCGCCGGTCCCGTCGCGCGTACGTCTCGACGGCGCGCCACAGGTGCCGGCGGTCCACGTCGGGCCACGGCTCGTCGAGGAACACGAGCTCCGCGTACGCGGCCTGCCAGATCATGAAGTTCGAGATCCGCTGCTCGCCCGAGGACCGCAGGAACAGGTCGACGTCCGGCAGGTCGGGCTCGTCCAGGTAGCGCGCGAACAGCTTCTCGTTCACCTTGTCCGGCTTCACGCGGCCGGCCGCGACCTCCCGGGCGATCGCCTGCGCGGCGTCGGCGATCTCCGCGCGCCCGCCGTAGTTCACGCACATGGTCAGGGTCACCGTGGAGTTGCCCCTGGTGAGCTCCTCGGCCGTCTCCAGCTCGTTGATGACCGACCGCCACAGCTTGGGGCGCCGACCTGCCCACCGGACGCGGACGCCCCACGAGTTCATCAGGTCCCGCCGGCGCCGCAGCACGTCCCGGTTGAAGCCCATGAGGAAGCGCACCTCGTCGGGCGACCGCGACCAGTTCTCGGTGGAGAACGCGTACGCGGACACGTACTCGACTCCCACCTCGATCGCTCCGGCGACGACGTCGAGCAGCGAGGCCTCCCCCGCGGCGTGACCGGCCGTGCGCGGCAGCCCGCGCGCGTTGGCCCACCGACCGTTGCCGTCCATGACGACCGCGACGTGCCGGGGGACGAACTCCTTGGGGATCGCGGGAGCACGTTCGCCGCTGGGGTGCGGCGGGGGTGGGACCGGCATTCAGACCCTCTCGACCATCGGCAGCGAGCGCAGCTGGCGCTCGAGGTAGAACTGGCAGAACGCGGCGACCAGGCCGTTGCCCTCGCCGCGGTGCCGCTCGGCGCTCGCGTCGGCGACGCCCCAGTCTCCCGCGAGCAGCGACGCGAGGAGCTCGAACGTCTCGGGGGCCGGCGCGGCCGCACCGGGCGGTCGGCACGCCCGGCAGACGGCACCACCGGACGCCACCGCGAAGGCCGAGTGCGGCCCCGGCTCCCCGCAGCGGGCGCAGTCGGTGAAGCTGGGCGCCCAACCGGCCACCGCGAGCGCCCGCAGCAGGTAGGAGTCGAGCACCAGACCGGGTGCGTGGTCCCGGGCGGCCAGCGCCTTCACGGCACCGACCAGCAGCCAGTACTGCTGGAGGGACGGCTCGCGCTCGGCCTCGACCAGCTTGTCCGCGGTCTCGAGCATCACCGTGCCGGCGGTGTAGAGCGTGTAGTCCTCGCAGATCCGGCGCCCGAACGCGCCGAGCGTCTCGGCCTGCGTGACGATGTCGAGGTTGCGGCCCGTGCTCAGCTGGAGGTCGACGTACATGAACGGCTCGAGGCGGGAGCCGAACCTCGACGACGTGCGGCGCACGCCCTTGCCGACCGCACGGACCTTCCCGTGCGACCGGGTCAGGAGGGTGACGATGCGGTCGGCCTCCCCCAGCTTGTGGGTGCGCAGGACGATCGCCTCGTCGCGGTAGAGGCTCACCGCGCCATTGTCCCCCGGGCCGCCCACACCGGAGCCCTGGACACGCGCCGCGGGTGCGACCATCGGGCGTGCGACTGCGACCGACGGCCCTGGTGATGACCGCCCTCGCTCTGGCCGCGTGCACGCCCGCCGCCGTCGAGCCCCTGCCGGTCGGTGTCGCCGACTACCAGCTCGGACAGGCGTACCCACCGGCGCAGGACGTCACCGTCGTCGTGCGCGACTCGACGGCCACCCCGGAGCCGGGCGTGTACTCGGTCTGCTACGTCAACGCGTTCCAGACCCAGCCCGACGAGTCCGTCGACCCCGACCTGCTGCTGGAGGCCGACCCGGCCTGGCCCGACGAGTTCCTGCTCGACACCGCGCAGCGCGGCGCCCTCACTGACCGGGCAGACGGGCTCCTGGCACGATGCGACGACGCCGGTTTCGACGCCGTGGAGCTGGACAACCTCGACTCCTGGACCCGCTCGGGCGGGCAGCTCGACCGGGCCGACACCCTGGCGATCGCCGCAGAGATCGCCGACGCCGCGCACGGGCTCGGCCTCGCGGTCGGCCAGAAGAACACCCCGGAGCTCACTGCCGACGAGGTGGCGGAGATCGGGTTCGACTTCGCGATCGCCGAGGAGTGCCACGAGTTCGACGAGTGCGCGGCCTACGCGGACCTGTACGGCAGCCAGGTCATCGACGTCGAGTACACCGGATCACTGGCCGACATCTGTGCCGACCCCGACCGGCCGACCATGACGATCCTGCGCGACAGGGACCTGACCGCCCCGGGGTCACCGGAGCACGTGTCGGAGCACTGCTGACCCGGGGAGGGGCGCTCGTCGGGATTGCCGAGCGCGCCCCTCCCCGGGCACACCGTCCAGCGGGATCGACCGCGCGGACGGTGGCTCTGGGTGGGTGCGGTCAGCGCTCGTGCCGGTTGACGGCCGAGATGATCGCCTTCAGGGAGGCGGTGGTGATGGACGGGTCGATGCCGACGCCCCACAGGATCTCGTCGCCGATCGCGCACTCGACGTACGCCGCCGCGGTGGCGTCACCGCCCGACGACAGCGCGTGCTCGGCGTAGTCCAGGACCGCGACATCCACCCCGAGGGTCTTGACCGCGGCGACGAACGCCGCGACCGGCCCGTTGCCCGAGCCCTGCAGCGTGCGGGGCACGCCGCGGTCGACGAGGTCGACCTCCAGGGTGTCCGGCCCGTCCTCGACGCTGGTGCCGCGCGTGCCGCGCAGCGAGAACCGGCCCCACGGCGCGAACGGGCTGCCGGGCTCCACCGGCAGGTACTCGTCGTTGAAGATGTGCCACAGCTCGTCGGCCGTGACCTCGGTGCCGTGCTGGTCGGTGTGCCGCTGCACCACCTGAGAGAACTCGATCTGGAGCCTGCGGGGCAGGTCCAGGTCCTTCTCGGACTTCATCAGGTAGCTGATGCCGCCCTTCCCGGACTGGGAGTTCACGCGGATGATCGCCTCGTACGACCGGCCCACGTCCTTCGGGTCGATCGGCAGGTACGGGACCGCCCAGACCACGTCGTCGATGGTCTTGCCCTGGCGCTCCGCGGAGATCTCCAGCGCGCCCAGGCCCTTCTTGATCGCGTCCTGGTGCGAGCCGGAGAAGGCGGTGAACACCAGGTCCCCGCCGTACGGGTGGCGCTCGTTGACCGGCAGCTGGTTGCAGCGCTCGACGGTGCGGCGGATGTGGTCGATGTCGGAGAAGTCCAGCTGCGGGTCCACGCCCTGGCTGAACAGGTTCATGCCGAGGGTGACCAGGCAGACGTTCCCGGTGCGCTCGCCGTTGCCGAACAGGCAGCCCTCGATGCGGTCCGCGCCGGCCAGGTAGCCCAGCTCCGCGGCGGCGACGGCGGTGCCGCGGTCGTTGTGCGGGTGCAGCGACAGGACGACGCTCTCGCGGTAGCGCAGGTTGCGGCTCATCCACTCGATCGAGTCGGCGTAGACGTTCGGGGTCGCCATCTCGACGGTGGCCGGCAGGTTGATGATCACCTTGCGGTCCGGCGTCGGCTCCAGCACCTCCAGGACCGCGTTGCACACGCGCAGCGCGAACTCGAGCTCGGTCCCGGTGTACGACTCCGGGGAGTACTCGTAGTAGACGTCGGTGTCCGGGACCAGCTCCTCGTACTTCCGGCAGAACCGGGCGCCCGACACGGCGATGTCGACGATGCCGTCCTCGTCCGTGCGGAACACCACCTCGCGCTGGAGCGTGGAGGTCGAGTTGTACAGGTGCACGATCGCCTGCTTGGCGCCGGCGATCGCCTCGTACGTGCGCTCGATCAGGTGCTCGCGTGCCTGCGTCAGCACCTGGATGACGACGTCGTCCGGGATGCGGTTCTCCTCGATGAGCATCCGCACGAAGTCGAAGTCGGTCTGCGAGGCGGACGGGAAGCCCACCTCGATCTCCTTGAAGCCCATCTGCACCAGCAGCTCGAACATCTCGAGCTTGCGGGCGGGGTTCATCGGCTCGATCAGCGCCTGGTTGCCGTCCCGCAGGTCGACCGCGCACCAGCGGGGCGCCGTGGTGACGCGGTTGTCCGGCCAGCGGCGGTCGGGCAGGTCCACGCGGATCTGCTCGTGGAACGGGCGGTACTTGTGCACCGGCATCGACGACGGCTGCTGTGCGCTCGTCTCCAGATAGGTCATGGTCTTCTCGTCCTTCGGGCGGTTCGGCGGGGAGTCAGCCGGCACACACGACACCGCGACGAGGATGCGGCCTAGAGGGCCCCGTCGCGGCAGCGAAGAAGGAGGGTGACTGCGAGCACGAACTCACCGTACCCCCCCGGGCCGGACGTTCCGCAACTCCGTCCGTCCCCGTCTCACCGCAGCGTCCTCATCGCAGCGCCACCAGGACGTCGTCGCCGAGCGCGTACAGGTGCACGCCGATCCGCACCACCTGCGCCGTGCCGCCCGGCAGCGGAGCCCGCCACACGGTCTCCCCGTCGTCGAGCGAGATCGCGGTCAGCCCCGGGACGCCCGCGGCCACGTCGTGCTCCACCACGACGTGCCTGCCGTCCGAGAACGTGCGCCCGAGCGACGTGCCGAAGTCCCGACGCCACACCTGGTCGCCCGTCGCCGCCTCCAGCCCCACCAGGACCCCCGCCCCGCGCAGCACCACGCGGCCCGACACGTCGACGGCGACCACGGGGGCCGGCATGAGGGCGCGCCAGGCGGCCTCCGTGCTCCCCGGCCGGTAGGCCCGCACGCGACCCCCGAGAGGTCCGCCGGACAGCCCGCTCGCCGCGAACACCAAGCCGGACCTGCCGTCGCTCACGCCCGGTTCGACGAGCACCCCGCGGACCGTCTGCCAGGGTTCGCCCCGCCCGGTCGAGAGCTCGGACACCGCGTCGACGCCGGCGTTCGGCAGCCGGTACCGGGTGCGCACCAGCGTGCCGTCCTCGAGCAGCCGCACCTGCTCGCCGCGCGCGGCCCGCGGCAGCCGCTCCCCCGTCGCGGCGTCGAGCAGCAGCGTCACGTCGTTGCCGGCCGCCATCACCAGCTCCGCGGCCGCGACCAGCACGATGCGCCCGTTGCCCGCGGACTGGAAGGTGGACCACCGCTGCGTCTCCCAGCGGGCCACACCGGTGGACGGGTCGAACCGACGCACCGTGAGCATGCCCCGCGCGTACGTCGCGACGACGAGGTCCGACCCTGCCTGAGCGGTCGCCACGGCCCAGCCGGGGAGCTCGCTGCGGGCCAGAACGGCGCCCGACACCGGGTCGAGGAGCAGCAGGGTAGACGTCTCGTCCTCCGGGTCGGGGCCGCGGTCCGAGGGCGGCACCGGACCCACCACGCAGGCGAGCCGCGCGTCCAGCTCCCGGCAGAGCACCCGTTCCGGGGCAGGCCGGGCGTCGAGCGGCACCGACCACCGCTGCGCGCCGGAGACCACGTCGAGACCGATCAGGCCACGGTCGGCCGGCCCCGTGCCGGAGACCGCGACGACGACGTCCCCGGCCAGGACCGGCGCGACCGACCCGTCGACGACCGCGGACCAGCGCACCTGCGGCGCCGAGTCGAGCACGCGCACCGCCTCCGCGAACGGCGCGGGTCCGAGCACCGCGGCACGCTCGCGGTCGTTGACCCAGCGCGGCGTGGCGACGACCACCGTGACCAGGACCGCGGTCACGAGGACGGCGACGACGGGGGCCAGCACCGGGCGCCCCGCGGCCCACGCGGCCAGCCGCACCGAGGCGGCGCGCAGCCGCTGCGGACCCGACGGGACCCGCTCGTCGCGCTGCGCGTCGTCGTCCAGCCCCACGCGCTGCATCGGAGGCCGCAGGCCACCCGTGACCATGACGCTCAGCCGTAGACGGTCAGGGTGTTCTCGGTGCGCACGACGAGGGTGCCGCCGATGGCGTCGACCCGCCGGACGCCCTCGGGCAGCGGCACGGACCAGTACCGGACACCGTCGTCGAGCCCACGGCCCCACAGCTCGGGTGCGCCGTTCGGCGACGTGCCCGGCCCGAGGACCAGCGTCCCGTCGGACAACGGGTTCCACGGCAGGACGACACCCGTGTCCACGTCCCAGAGCACCCTGCCGTCGGCGGCGTCCAGCACGCCGTACGTGCTCGCACCGGACACCACGAGCCGGTCCGCGACCAGCAGCCGCGGGTCGAGCGTGGTCCGGGTCCGCCACCGTTCGTCGCCCGTCGTCACGTCGAGCGCGGCGATCTCCGGGCCCTCGTCGACCACCAGGCTGTCGGCGCGCGACCCGTCGTCGGCGGACAGGTCGACAGGCAGCCCCTTCAACGCGTACGACGCGGTCCCGTCGACGGAGCGCACGCGCCCCCCGCCCACCGGTGCCCACGTGGCGAACCGGTCTCCGAGCGCGGCCACCTGGAGGCCGCTGAACCGCGCGCTGGTCATGATCGTGCGACCGTCCCCGACGTCGAGGACGATGGTCGACCCGCCCTCCAGCACGACCAGCGGCGGAAGCACGCGCATCGACGCCGAGATGACGGTCGCGGCCTGCTCCATCACGTTCGGGGTGACCATCGACCAGATCACGTCTCCCGTGCGTCCGTCGCGCCGCTGCACCACCAGGTGAGCGTCGGCGTCGAGGGTGCCGACCACCAGGTCGTCGTCGACCCGGTCGATCCCCACGATCGCGCCGCGGACGTCCCACGAGCCGAGACGTGCGCCGTCCGTCGAGGACAGCGGCACGACCGCGATGCGCGGCGGCTCCTGGATCGAGGAGTCGTCGGAGTACAGCACGCGGGGTTGCTGGACCAGGCACAGGACGAGCCCGCCGACGTCCTCGCGCAGTGCGGGGCACGTCGCGGCCGTCGACTCGAACCCGGCGCGTGACGACGGCGCCACCTCCGTCGCCCAGCGCACCGCGCCCGAGGCCGGGTCGTGCGCCGTGACCGTCCACGCATCCACCCCCGCGGTGAGCACCACGAGGGCACCGTCGGCGGCGAGGACCGTACCCGGCAGCGTCGAGCCGGACGTCTCCCACCGCGGCCCCGGAGCCGAGTCGAGCGGGTGCACGAGGCCCGGGACGGCGGCGATCCGCGCGACGAACGCCCGGTCCCTGGCGGACGTGACCACGCCCGCGACGACGACGCCGAGCACGACGACCACCGCCACGGGCCACCAGCGGCGCAGCGCACGGCGGGTAGATGCTCGGTCGTCCAGCACGGGGACCGGGGGCACCGGGTTGTCCTGGACGCGCGACGGAGGCGTCGCGGTCGGGGCGTCCTCGACCTCGACGAGCTGCATCCGTGCAGCAAGGCGCCGGTCCGCCATGACCCCGACTCTAGGCCACCGGGTCTGATCCCGGGGCCCGCACGAGACGCAAGGAGCAGTCGCCGAACGAGACGGTCGACCCCACCCGGAGGCGGACCTGCTGGTCCACCCGGCACACCACCTGGGCGCCGTCGGGCAGCGTCACGACCGTGCCGTTGGTGGACCCCCGGTCAGCCACCCAGACGCCGCCCGGTTCGACGCCGATCTGGAGGTGCGTCTTGGAGACCGAGCGCGCCGGGTCCACCACGCGCACCAGCTGGACGTCCGCGTCCGACGCGGGGTTGCGCCCGACCAGCGCCGTCCGCCCGATGGTGATGCGGCGACCGTCCCCCAGCTCGACCTCGGCCACGGTCCGGTCGACCGAGGCGGAGTCGGTCGGCCGGGCGACGAGGTCGTCGCGCGGGCCGGCGGGCCGCGTCATCTCGAGCTCAGGCGCGAGGCCGTAGCTGAGCCCGACCTGACGGACGACGGGGGTGGCGCGCGTGTCCAGGTCGGGGCCGCTGCGCTGCGGGGAGATGGGCGCGAGGACCAGCGCCGCGGGACGGCCCTCGTCGAGCAGGACGTCCAGGAGGTCCGTGCCGCGGCCGTCCGGCGACGGCTCGGCGACGGCCCAGCCCGGCACGCTCACGGGTCGGCGTTCCGGCCTCACCGGGGCCGGCTCGGCACGGTGCACCGCGCGGGGTGCGTCCCGCGCGACCGGCGCCGCCGACCTGATGTCGAGCACCTCGTCGCGCGCAGCCAGGTCGTGCCAGCCGCGTCGGCGGCCCGTCCGGTCGAACGCCGGCGACGCGAGCACGACCAGCGCACCGACGGCGAACGCGAGCAGCCCGGCCGCCACCACCGCACCCCGCAGCAGGACGCGGAGCAGGCCGATCGGGCGGCGCGACTCGACGTCGAGCGTCCGGATGCCGGTGGCGAACCGCCCGAGCGTCGCGCCGGTCCGTCCGTGCAGCACCCACTGGACGACCGCGACGACGAGGACGAGGGACGCGCCCAGCAGCGCGAGCCACGCGGTGTCCCGGACGCGCGCCGCGGGGACCAGCCACCCGCCCAGCGCGAGCAGCAGTCCGACGTCGAGGACGCCCGCGGCGAACCGTCGGGCGAGGGTGGCGGGCCGCAGCTCGTCCACCACGGGGTACGGGGCGTGCACCAGGGCAACCTGCTCTCTCATGACGTGCCCTTCGGGCGTCGGCTCCGGCGGTTTCTCAGGGAGGCTGTCGACACACGCGCCCGCATGCGCCGGCGCCAACCCACGCTGTGGGTCATCGCGTCGACGGTGTCGCGGACGTCGGCCCAGTATGCGGTCGCGTGCGCGCCGCTCGGATCATCGCGGCTGAACACGGCGTGGTCGGCCGTCCGCGCGAGCGCCCCCACGCGCGACGCGACCAGCGCACCGCCCGGGGCGTCGGCGAACGAGGCCGCGAGGGTCCGCGCCGACTCGTTGCGCGTCGCCACGGAGCCGGCGGGCCGGCGCAGGTCGCGGGCAGTGTCCAGCACCTCGTCCCAGCCTCCAGCTACTCGGACCACGGGGTCCGCGCTGCGCCGACGCCGACGTCGGCGCCGGGCCTTGAGCGCGACGATGACCAGCAGCGGCGTGGCCAGCACCAGCAGCGGGACCGCCGCGATGCCCGCGACGCGCGCGATCCGCCACAGCAGGGCGTTGCCGTCGTCCTCGGCGTCGGGGTCGTCCGTCTGGGGCTGCTCGGTGTCCTCGTCGGGCGGGGTCACCGCGGCCGGCGGGGGCGGCGGCGGCTGCACCACCTGCGGGTTGGGCTCCGACGGCTTCTCCTGGTCCTCTTCCTGTGGCGTCTGCTCCGGGGGCGGCGTCGGGTCGAACGCCACCCAGCCGTACCCCTGGAACGCGACCTCGACCCACGCCTGCACGTCGTCGCCGGTGACCTCGACGGGCCCGTCGGACGCACCGTCCTCGGGGATGAACCCCATGACCACCCGCGCCGGCAGACCCATCTTGCGCACCATGAGAGCCATCGCTGCGGCGTACTGCTCGCCGTCGCCCACCATGAGGTCGCCGCCGAGCAGCGTGGTGATGCGGTCGGCGCCGTGACCGGACAGCGACTCCGTCCCCGACACGTCCATCCCGTGGCTGAAGAAGCCCTGCTCGGAGAGCCAGGTGGCCAGCGCCGAGCTGATCTGCACCGGGTTGCCGGCGTCGCGCGCCACGTCCGCAGCGGTCACCGCGGCGATGTCGGGCACCCCGGCCAGCGGCGGCTGCGCCACGTCGGACGCGGGGGCGCTGCCGACCTCGGTGTCGTCGGGCTCGCGCGGCACCACCACGTCGACGCCGTACTCGAGGCCCTCGCGGAGCCCGCCGGTGAGCACCGCGGCGCCCGTCGCGTCGTTGTACCGCAGCGCGCCCGCGTCGTCGGGGTCGGCGAGGTCGATCGACGTGGCCTGGCCGACGGTCGGGAGCCAGACTCCCCCGAGCGCCCCGATCTCGATGTCGACGTGCGCGCGGTCACCCCGCACGTTGGTCTCGATCTCGGCGCCGACCCGTCGGAACTCGCCCGACGCCTGCGCGGACCCGTCGCCGGCCACGTTCCAGACCACGCCGTCGTACCGGTCCATCGTGGCCAGCCGGACGCGGGCGTTCTCCGGCAGGCCCGTGACGGTGAACAGGACGGCGTCGGCGTCCTTCTTCACGAACTCGCGGAACGCCGACAAGGGGCTCGGGTAGTCCCGGGGGTCGAACGGCGGCACCAGCTCGTCGCGCACGACCAGGCGCTCGGTCCCGCCCGCCACCAGCGGAGCGCCGAGCACCCCGGCCGCGACGGCGACGGCGGTCAGCACGCCCGTGGCGACCACGCGCCGCGCCCGCAGGAGGCCGGCCCGCCAGGACGCCCACGGCAGCAGCACGAGCACCAGCACGAGGCCGGTGACCAGGGGCGCGACGGTGGGTCGGCGGGTGCCGAGGACGATCGCCGCGATCGTCACCACCACGGGCACCACGGCCGCGGAGGCCGCGACAGCCGCGGTGCGGGCCCGCAGGGTCACGGAGACCGCGATCGCCGACCCCACGAGGGCCAGGACGTACATCGCGACCAGGAGCGTGCCGTCGGTCCCGATCGGCGGCTGCAGCGTCAGGACCTGCTTCCACGTCGACGCGGCGGCGCGGGCCAGGTCGATCGCCGTCTGCGGGGTCGGCAGCACACCGGCGACCGTGGTGCCGGGAGCGGCGAGCGCGCCACCTGCCAGCACGTACACGACCACGAGCACGGCGACCACGGTGATCGCGGACCACCCGCGCGCCGCACCCAGCGCCGCCACGGCCGTGCCCAGCAGGAGCCCGCCGACGAGCGCGGGCAGCGCGGTGAGGCCGCCGTACACCTCGAGCAGGGGCACCAGGGCGAGGGCGAGGGTGCCGACGAGGCACAGCACGTCGACGATCGCGCGGCCGACCGGGCGAGGGGTCATGCGGTCACCCGCCGGAGCAGGCGCGGCAGGTCGTCGAGACGACCGATCGTCGCGAGGCTGAGCGAGCCCTGCGTCCGCACGGACACCTCGGCGCCGCGCTCGCAGCGCACGACGACCGTCCGCGTGCCGGTGGGGACGTGCCGGGCACCGAGCCGCAGGTCGGCGTCGCCGGGCACCGAGCCGGTCACCAGCATCGCGACGGACGCCTCCGGCGCCTCCCGGACCACGCGACGGCCCAGCAGGGTCACCCCCGCGCCACCGTTCGCCAGCACGATCCCCGAGCAGTCGTCGAGCAGGAGCGGCGGCGTCTCGACGCGCAGCCTGCCCGGTCCGGCGAGCACGACGAGGTCGCGCTCCTCGCGGATCGTCTGCACGCCCACCGACGCCAGGACGGAGACCGCCAGCTCGAGCTCGTCGTCGTCCGCGTAGTCCCGCGGGTCCGTGGCCAGCGCGAGCGCCGTCGTCGTGCGCCGGGTGTCCTCGAACTGCTTGACCATGAGGCTGCCGCGGCGCGCGGTGGTCCGCCAGTGGATGTAGCGCCGGTCGTCGCCCGCCACGTAGTCGCGCAGGGCGTGGAAGGACAGGTCGGAGTCGGACAGGTCGCGCGTCGACTGGCCCTCGAGGTCGCGCAGCAGCCCAGAGCTCGCCCCCGCCAGCGACACGAGCAGCGGGTGGACGAACAGCTCGACCGGCCGCGTCCAGCGCACGCTGCGCCGCACGAGCCCGAACGGGTCCCCGCGCACCGACCGCACCGGTCCCACGACGATGACCGCCCGGCGGGCCGTCGGGATGGCGAACAGGTCGTCGTGGGAGTGGCCGGGACCCAGCGCGGGCACCGCGAACTCGGCGACCGCCGAGCCGACGGGGAGCTCGACGCGCGAGGGCAGGGACGGTCGGCGGGCGACGTTGCGCACCTCGACGCGCCCGAGCGCTCGCTCCCCCACCTTCACGCGCCGGTCGGCCATGTCGAGCGACATGGCGTAGCGGGCACGGCCGGCGGTCATCAGCAACGACACGAGCAGGACCGCGACGAGCGCCGCCCCGACGGCGGCGAGCTCCAGCCACCCGAACAGCCTGCCCAGCACGAGGCCGAGGGCTGCGACACCCGCAACCCCCCAGCCCAGCGACGAGACCCGCAGACCCACGATCAGACCGCCCGCAGCGCCGGCGGTGCCGTGGTCTCGAGGATCCGGGCCAGGATCTCGATGGCGGTGACCCCGGCGAACTCGGCCTCCGTGTCGAGCAGCAGGCGGTGCGCCAGCACGGGCTGGGCGAGGTCCTTCACGTCGTCGGGGATGACGTACTCGCGGCCCGCCGCCGCCGCCCAGACCTTCGCGGTGCGCACGAGCGCGAGGCCGCCGCGCACGCTGGCCCCGATCGCCGTCTGCGAGTCGTCGCGGGTGGCCTCCGTGAGCCGGGCGACGTAGTCGAGGACGACCTCGTCGATGTGCACGGTCTGCGCCAGGTCCGCCATGGTGCCGACCGCCTGCGTGGTGATCCGCGGGGTCAGGTTCGTGGTGCGGTCCTTGGCGCCGGCGAGGATCTCGATCGTGGACGCGCGGTCCGGGTATCCCAGCGAGGTCTTGATGAGGAACCGGTCCAGCTGCGCCTCGGGCAGCCGGTAGGTGCCGGCCTGCTCGATCGGGTTCTGCGTCGCGATCACCATGAACGGCCGGCCCACCGGGTGCGTCACGCCGTCGACGGTGATCTGCCCCTCCTCCATCACCTCGAGCAGCGCGGCCTGCGTCTTGGGCGACGCGCGGTTGATCTCGTCCGCGAGCACCACCGACGCGAAGATCGGCCCCGGGTGGAACTCGAACCGGTGCGTGCTCTGGTCGTAGATGGTCACGCCCGTGACGTCCGACGGGAGCAGGTCCGGCGTGAACTGGATGCGGTGGTGGCTGCCCTGCACGGTCGCGGCGAGCGCCTTGGCCAGCGACGTCTTGCCGGTGCCGGGCGCGTCCTCGAGCAGCAGGTGGCCCTCCGCGACCATCGCGGTCAGCGCCAGCCGGACCGTGTGCTCCTTGCCGAGCAGCGCCAGACCGACGTTGGCGACGAGCGCGTCGAACGTCTCGGCGAACCAGATGCTCTGCTCGGGGGTCATCGGGTGGTTCTCCTCAGGTATCGGGGCTGGTGGCCCGGCGGGTGCGGGTGGGTCATGGGGACGTGGGGGTGCCGACCGTGAACGAGGCGGAGGTCGCCGGCCCGGTGCCGCGGAAGTTGGTGGCGGTGACGACGACGGACACCACGTCACCCGTCACCGTCGGTCCGACCCGGTCGAGGCGCTCGTCGTACGGCGAGCCGTTCGCCGTCTCGCACCGCGCGGTTCCGCCGTTGATGCTGAAGCAGAGCCGGTAGGAGTCGATCCCGATCCCGCCGTCGGTAGGCGCCACCCACTCGGCGAGGGCACGCGTCGGGGCGACCGGATCGTTCGGTGTGAGGGTCAGACCGGTGACCGCGCCCGGCGCCTGGCCCCAGGCGACGTCGGCGAACCCGGTGCCGACGGTGGGGCCGTAGGTGTTGCTCGCGGTGACGGTCGCCGTCACGCGAGCGCCCTGGAACGGCAGGTTCCAGCCGGAGACGTCCACGACGGCCGTGGTGCCGGAGAAGGTACCTGGCGGGCCGTCGGGCAACGGGTCGTTCCCGTTGCTGGTCAGTCTCCAGACATAGGCCACCGGTGCGCCGCCGTCGGCCACGTCGTTCCGCGTGATCGTGATCTCGGTCGGACGGCCGCCGGTGCCGTTCTTGGTCACCGTCACCGTCACGGTGGGCCGGCCCGGAGCCGTCGTGGCACGAGCCGACGCGGCCGCGCTCCAGCCGCTGGAGCCGGCGCCGTTCACGCTGCGCACCTGGTACGCGTAGGTCTGGCCACCCGTGAGGTTCTCGATCGAGTACGAGGTCCGGTTGCCGACGTCCAGCTCGCTGCCGTCGGGCAGCCGGATGACGTAGGACTGGATCGGCGTGCCGTTGTCGTCGGCACCGGACCAGCGCAGGTCGATCCGGCCCGCGCCGGCAACCGCGTTCGCCGTGAGGACTGACGGAGCGGTCGGGAGCCCGAAGGTCGACGCCGTCACGGTCCCTGCCTCGCCCCAGCCGGCCTTGTTCTTGGCGCGCACCGACACCCGGTACGGGTACTTGGTCTGAGCGTCGCTGAACGTCATCTGCTGCGTGCCGGCGGGCTGCGGGTACGTACCCCCGTTGGGGCCCTCCACCACGACCTCGTACTGCGCGACCGCGTCGCCGTTGTCGGCCGGCACCGTCCACGCGATCGCGATCACCCGGCCGAGCGTCGAGTCGGTCGGGGTCGCAGTCACCTCCGGCGCGTCCGGGGCGCGGGCGGGGACCATCGGCTGCGACGACGGTGACCACCCGCTGGGCTCCGGCGCCCGGTTGTGGGCGCGCACGCGGACCGAGTAGGCGGTCCCGTTCTTCAGCCCGCTGAACGTGTAGCTGGTCGAGGCGGACGTGACCGACGCCGGACCGGCGGGCGGTGCGGGCGAGATCTCGAGCGTGTAGCTGCTCACGGGCGACCCGGCGGACACGGGCGCGGTCCAGGTGGCGCGGACGGAGCCGTCGCCGAACTCGAGCGTCGGGGCAGCGGGGGCGTCGGGCACGGCGTCCGGCCGGGCCGTGGCCGACGGCGGGCTGGGCTCCGACCAGTCCACGGCGTTCTGCGCGGCGACGGTGAACGTGTACTCGACGTCGTTGGTGAGGTTGTCGATCGTGCAGGTCGTGCTCGCGCACTGCCGGACGATGTTCCCCGGGCTCGCCACGACGCGGTACCCGGTGATCACGGCCCCGCGGTTGTCCGGCGCGTCCCACGACAGGACGACGGTCCGGTCGCGCTCCTCGCCGACGCGCGGAGCCGTCGGCGTGGCCGGCTTCCCGCGGACGACGACGACGATCCGGCCCTCGACCTCCCGGTCCGGGTCGCCCGTGACGTCCCGGACGCGGAACCGCGTGACCATCTGGCCGATGAACCCGTCGGCGGGACGCACGCTGACCGTGCTCGACGACGCGACCGCCGTCCCGGCGCCCGGAGTCTCGACGGTGGCGCCGACGACCGTCATGGGCGAGTCCGGGAACGGGTTGAACGCGCCCTCGAGCACGTTCACGGTGGACTGCCTGCCCTCGACGCCGTCCTCGACCGTGTACGGCAGCAGCCGGATCGTCGGTCGGGTGCTCGCGATGACGCGGACATCGATCGTCTGCTCGAAGGACCCGGTCCGGCCGTACCCGATGCGCACGGGCAGCCGCTCGGTGGTGCCCTTCTGCGTGGTCTCGTCGGCCGCGATGCTCAGGATGCCGTTGGTGATGCCGCCGCTGAACCCGACCGGGACCGCCGACGTGAGCGTGTAGGAGTACCGGCTGTCGGTCGGGCTCGCGCCCTCGGGTCCCGTGGTGAACGCGCGCAGGTCGACGGCGACCGCGGCCTCCCCCGGGGCGACGTCGATGACGGACGGGGCGAACGTCGGGGGGTGGTCGTCGACGGCGTAGACGGTGATCTGGAGGGTGATCACCGAGGTCCGTGCGGAGGTGTCCCCGGGGCCCGACGAGTCGGTGACGGGCACGGTGATCGACGCCGGCCCCGCGTACCCGGGTGCTGACGTGAACTGGAGGGTCGTGGAGTCCTTCACCGGGTTGGACTGGTCCGACCGGACGGCCGTGACGCCGAGCGGGTCGGCGATGGAGGCCTCGCGGCCGGGGGCCACCTGCACCTGCTCGCCCAGCGGGATGACCAGCGTCTCGCCGGAGGCGACCCGCAGCTCGGGGGCCTTGGGCCGCGGCGTGGGCGGGAAGAAGCCGAGGGCCGGCACCGTGATGAACGCGTACGACGTGGCGGTCCCGGCGGGCGCGGTGGTGTTGGTGAGGAGGTACGGCAGCGTCTGGGCGTGGTCCACGAGGGTGACGACGACGTTGCCGCGCTCGGTCACCCGCGCCACGTCGGCCTGCGACCCGGGCACCGAGACCGCCAGGTCGCTCAGCGGGCCGCTCGGG
The DNA here is from genome assembly GCF_965229465.1 of Cellulomonas sp. GTDB lineage: Bacteria > Actinomycetota > Actinomycetes > Actinomycetales > Cellulomonadaceae > Cellulomonas. Next base: position 80,932 of record NZ_OZ245882.1, read on the forward strand.
TTCTGCGCGACCGCGAGGACGTCGACCGAGACCTCCGTGCGCCCGAGGGTGTCCAGGGCGGGGACGACCACGTCGCGGGCGATCGGCGGCAGCACCGGGGCGTCGTCGTCGACCGTGACGGTGAGCACCGCCGTGTCCCGCCCGCCGCGCTCGTTGGTGGCCGTGTAGGCGATCTGGAGGACCGTCGGGGCGTCAGGCGCCTGGACGACGATGCGCCGGCCCTGGACCTCGGCGCCGATGTCCGCCGGCTCCAGCTCGCGCTCGAGCGACAGCTCCCCGCCGCTGGAGTCCACGTCGTTGGCCAGCACGCGCACCTCGACCCGCTGGCCCGGCCGGACGGTGACCGCGTCGTCGCGCGCCACGACGGGCGCGGCCCCGGTGGGACGCGGGCTGATGCCGACGCGGACGGTCGCGACCGCGCGCTGGCCCACCCAGTCCTCGACGGCGTAGGTGAACTCGTCGGTGCCGAGCTCTCCGGGCAGTGCGGAGTACTCCAGCCAGTCGGGCCCGGTGGCGGTGATCCGGCCCCGGGCGGCGGCGGACGCCTGGCCCAGGAGGGTCACGCCGTCGCCGTCGGGGTCGATCCCGACGAGCGGCACCGGGATGCGGACGGTGTCGCCCTCGAACACGCGGGCGACCAGGTCGAGCGGGCGCGGAGGAGCCTTTGTGCTCGCGTCCGACTCGTGCACCCGGACCGTCACGGTCGCCGCCGTCACGTTGCCCGTCGCGTCCTGCACGGCGAACGTCGCGTACGCGGTGAGCGCCGTGTCGGGAGCCTGGTAGCGCAGGACGTCTCCCGAGACGAAGAGCAGCCCCTGTCCCTCGCCGAGCGGTTCCGCGAGCTTCGTGAGCAGCGTGAGGCGGTCGCCGTCCGGGTCGTACGCGTCCTCGAGCACCGGGATCGTCACCACGCCGCCGGTCCGGACGCTCACCTCGACGTTCGGCACGACGGGCGGCTGCGAGACCGTCGACGGCGCGACAGGGTGCACCACGATCTCGCCGGTCGCGGTGTCCTGCCCGTTCGACACCGCGTAGCGCAGCGCCACCGGGCCGTCCAGGGTGCGGTCGGACCTGATCTGGACCAAGTGGTGCTCCAGGATCGCCACGCGCAGACCGGACCCGTCCGGCACCTCGACCGACTGGAGCACGAGGATCTTGCCGGCCGGGTCGCTGTCGTTCTCCAGCGGGTCGATCGTCACCTCGCCGCCCGCGGGCAGGAAGGCCTGGTCCCGGACCGCCACCGGCGGTTCCGGCGTCTCCGGCCACGCGCGGACGTCGATGCGCGCCAGCCCCTGCGCCTGCTGCGGAGGAGCGGAGACCAGGAACTGCACGTAGTAGCTGCCGGGCCGGGCGGCGCTGAACGTGAACGTCCCGCCCTGGAGGTCGCTGGTGATCGTGGCGCCGACGACGTCGTCCACACCGGCCAGCCGCGCCGGTTCCGCCGACGAGCTGCGCACCGCGTCGAGGGGGCGGAGGGTCACCGGCTGGTCCACGTAGGTGACGGCGTGCACGGGGTCGATCTGCGGAGCCAGCGAGCCTGCCGCGCGCACGTCGACGTCGAGGCGCCCCTCGGTCGTGGACGTGCCGTCGGACACCAGGAGCGTCACGGTGGTCCGGCCCAGCTGCGTGCCGTCGGCCTTGAACGTCACGGAGCCGTCCTGCCGGAACCGCACCGATCCCCAGGTCGGGTCGGACGTCGCCCCGACGAGCACCAGGTCGTCGCCGTCCGGGTCCGTGAAGTCGGCGAGCGACTGGTGGTCCGCCTGGCCGCCCTGCTCCACCTCCAGCGCTCCCGTGCGCACCTGCACGGGGGCGGAGTCGGTCGCAGCGTCATGGACGGTGAGGAGCACCGACGCGGTCGACGGCGCGTTCGTGCCCCGGCCGTCCGTGATCGTGTAGGTCAGCTGGGCGGATCCCGTGGCACCGGCCGCCACGGCCACCTGGAGGGCGCGACCGCCGTGGATCGCCTCGATGCGGCCGAACTCGGCGGGCAGCGGGTCGAACTCGGAGACGACGAGGATCCCGCAGTCGGCGGACGAGTCGTTGTCGATGACCGGCAGGATCGTGGTGCGCCCGGGCCGCACCCCGAACTCGTCGTCCGCGGCCGTGGGCGGAGCCGTCTCCGCGGAGCACTCGGTGACCAGGTCCTGGGTGGTGTCGGAGGTCTCGGTCTCCTCCTGGGCCTCGTCGGGCTGCTCCTCGGGCTCCACCTGCGTCCAGTCGGGCACGCGCAGGTCGGTGTCCTGGAGCGGCATCCACAGGCGTCCCCGCAGCGTGTCGTTGAGCACCACGACCTGGCGGTTCACCCGGAACGCGAGGACGTCCGCGCTCGACATGCCCTCGAGGTTGCTGACCTTCGCCTGCTCGTCGTCGCACAGCTGGGCGTAGGAGCCGACCGGTGAGGCCCAGGCGCCGTGGGCGCACGTGCCCACCTGCACCGGTGCGGCGGGCGCCCCCGACCCGCCCGTCTCGTGCACGACCACGTCGCCGCCGCCGAGCGGGACCTCGAGGAGCGCCGTGCGGCTGGCGACCAGCGCGCGGGAGGACTGCGGTCCGGCCAGCTGGAGGGTCAGCTCGTCGCCGTCGAGCTCGGTCGAGCCGCTCAGGGTGCGGACGGTGGAGCCCGAGAGCACCACCGGCTCGTCGCCGACGGCACTGATGCCGTCCACCGCTCCGGCGCCGAGCTCGCCCAGCGGCGTCGCGCGCGGCGCACCGTCGACCAGGTCGACCCGGGTCACCGCACCGTCCTCGGGGGACACCGCGAGCACCGCACCGCTGCGCGCGACGACGACGGCCCCGCCCTCGCCGAGCTCGACGTCCGGGGTGTCCGTGGCGACCCGCAGCGAGTCCAGCCCGGAGATCGGGCGCACGAACACGTTGCCGTCCGCGTCGACCACCGCGACGACGCCCGCGGCCATCGACACGGTCGCACCGGTCACGGCGACCTGCGTCGTGAGCGTGACGGAGGCCGGGTCGACGACGGCGATCGAGCCCGGCTCGACCAGCAGCACGTCACCGGCGTCCTGGAGCACGTCGAACGTGCTCCCCGAGGCGGCCAGCCCGCCGTTGAGCTCCTCCACCTGGGCGTTGTACCGCCCGAGCTGGAGCTTGCTCGTCGCGGTGAGCCAGACGCCGCCGTCGTTGAGGTCCAGGCGGGCAAGCGGGAAGCCCTGGTCGAGCAGCGCGAGCACGAGGACGAGCACCGGGACGGTGACGACCGCGGCCGCCGTCGTCGCCCGCCCGCGCAGCGATCCCCATCTCACGGCGCGCACCCCTGAGCCGGATCGGCAGAGACCCGGCGGTCCGCGCGCACGATCGCCACCTCGACGCAGACCTGTCCCGCCGCCGCGTCGGCCGGCACGGTCGCACTGGCGACGTCGACCACGGCCAGGACGGGCTCCCCCGTCGCCTGCAGGACGCCCCACAGGTACTGGTCGCCGTCCTGCGGGTCGGGGTTCTCCCACGTGAACACCACGGAGCCGTCCGCCTGGCGGACGCCCTCCAGCCCGGCCGGGGCCGGCACGACGTCCTGGATCCGGGTGGGGTCGTCGCCCTGCGTGAAGTCCGACGTGGACGAGGGTCGGTCGTCCGGCGCTCCGCGCAGCGCCGCGGCACCGATCGCGACCACGGCCGCGAGCACGACGACACCCGAGACGATGCCCGCAACGAGGCGCGCCCGTCCGCGCTGCTGGGTCTCGACCGGCTCGACCGCCTCCGGTGGGGTGGGCGCGACGAACACCGGTCCTGCCGGACGCACGGGACCCAGGCGCACCGGCGCCAGCTCGGGGGCGACCGACGTCACGCCGCGCATCCGCGTCGGCTCGTCCGCGCCCGGCGGCGGCGCGGGTGCAGCCTCCGGGGCCACGCTGACGATCGAGCGGAGCCGCGTCGCGTCCTCCCGACCACCGTCCGGAGACTCCAACGGCATGCCGCGGTCCTGCCCGCTGTCGGACTCGTCCGTCAGGTCCAGCGGGGTGATCGGCAGGCGCAGGTCGGCCTCGACCTGCTGGAGCGCGCGCGCCACCGCCGCAGCCGACGCGAACCGTCGCGCCGGGTGCTTCGCCATCGCGCGCTCGAGCACGTCCTGCAGACCCCACGGCACGTCGTCGCGGCCGGTCGGGGGAAGTGGCGACCGCTCGATCCGGGACACCAGCTGCTGCGCCGTGTTCTGCCCCCCGGGCACCTCGAACGGGGTGCGTCCGGCGAGGAGCGAGTAGATCGTCGCCGCCAGCGAGTACACGTCCGAGCGCTCGTCGCCGGTCGGGTGCTCGCCGAGCAGCTCCGGGGGCGACCACGGGATCGACATGCCGACCGTGGCGCCGCCGCCGTGACCGGTCGTGGCGGCGATGCCGAAGTCGGTCAGGGCCGGCCACCCGAAGTCGGTGGTGAGCACGTTCGCGGGCTTGATGTCGCGGTGCAGGATCCCGGCGCGGTGCGCGGTCTCCACCGCCGACGCCAGCCGGATGCCGATCCGCAGCGCCTCGGCGACGGAGATCCGCTCCTGCCGGTACCGCTCGGCCAGACCGGGTCGCGAGCAGTACTCCATGACCAGGAACGGTCGGCCGTCCGCGGCGATGGCCGCGTGGTAGATGGTGACGATCGAGGGGTGGTGCGACAGCTGGGCCATGAGGTTGGCCTCCTGCTGGAACCGCGCGCGCACCTCGTCGTCCAGGCTGCCGGCCAGCAGCACCTTGACCGCCACCTCACGCCGCGGGAGCTCCTGCTGGTACAGGAAGACGTCCGCGAAGCCGCCCAGGCCGAGGACCCGGAGGTACTCGTAGCCCGGCAGGCGAGGCGGCGTCGATGCTTCGCGGCGTGCGGTCACGAACCCCGCTCCACCGAGAACGTCACCCCGTCACCGAGGTCGACGACCTCGTCGACGCCGACGACGCTGGGCTCCCCCGGGTGCAGGCGGCGCGCGCCCTCTCCGGCGCGGGCGACGTGGACGCCGTTGGTCGAGTCCAGGTCGGTGACCACGACGTGGTCGCCGTCCAGGCGGACCTCGGCGTGGGTGCGGGAGATGTCCTGCTGCGGGCTCGGCACCGTGATGAGCCGCGGCAGCTCGCGGTTGGTCACGCGGGCCACCTGGGGGGCGCGGCCGAGCAGCACGGCGCGGTCGAGGGGGACGACCAGGCCGGTGGACAGCACCAGCCGGGCCGCGACGGAGGCCACCTCGGGCACCCGGAACGGGCCGGGGACCTCGTCGGACGCCCAGGACGGGAGCTGGTCGCGGATCTCGGCGAGGTCCGTGGACAGGATGGTCAGGCCGTCGTGGTCGTCGAGCGACGCGGCGCCGACCGCCACGGGCAGCGCGGACCCGTCCGTGGAGGTGGTGCGCGGCGGTGCCGGCGTCGAGAGGAACGACTCCGCCTCGGCGACGACGCCGGCCGGGTCGGTGTGGTCCTCGCCCTGCCTGGTCAGCGGCACGAGCTCGACCTGGGTCGGCTCGTCCCACACGACCGCGTCGATGATCTCGGTCACGGGTCCCTCGGCGTCGAGCGCGGTACCGACCTCGTCCCCCTCGGCGACGACCGGGTCGAGGTCGGGCGCCTGCTCGGCGACGGGCTCAGCCACGGCCGGCTCGGGAACCACGGTCGGCTCGTCGGCCACGGGCGCCTCGGTGTCGGCCTCCACGACCGTCGGCTCGACCGGAGCCTGCTCCACGACGGCCGCCGGCCCGGTCTCGGGGTGGGCCTCCCGGGCGACGACCTCGGTGCGGGCGGTCAGCCCCACGCGCACGCGCGAGGCCCGCACGACCCCGTCGGCCAGCGGCAGGCTGTCCCCTGCGATCGCCGCGTCCTCCACCTGCACAGCCACGTCGGCCACACCCTCGAGCACCCGCTCGGTCCACGTGCTCACCTCGCCCGAGCGCCACACGTCCTGCCGACCGCCCACCTCGACGACGACCTCGACGTCACCACGCAGGGCCGCATGGACGCGCTGCCCGTCGACGGACACCACCGCGAACGGCGGCAGCCCCCCGAAGCCGTCTCGAGCGAGGAGCGCCAGCGCCGCGAAGACGCCCTCGCCGGCGTCCTGCCAGAGGGCGCGGACGGTCGACTCGGCCGCACCCGGACCGAGCAGCGCGACGAAGCCGGGCCGGACGACGGCCGTCCAGGTGCCGGTGGTGTACTCGGGCACGCTCATGACGGCATCTCCTCGTTCGGTGTGGCCGCGTCCGGGGTGGGCGCCTCCGGGCGGACGCGTGGGATCGGCTGGGTGGCGGTCCGCGTCCGCCGCGGGACCGTGACGCCGTTGAGCATCTCGTCCCAGACGTGGGTGCCCAGCTCGGTCCCGGTGCGGGGCACGGTGATGTGCACGTCGTCGTGGGCACCGGCCGCGGTGGCGACGTCGACGACCACGGCGCTCACGTTGTCCCGGGCACCGTGCTCGAGGGCGAGCCGGACCAGCAGCGCCGCGGCGTCCTGCGGGTCACCCGTCTGGGCCAGGACCTGGGCGAGGGCGTCGTCGCCGACCTCCCTCGTCAGGCCGTCCGTGCAGATGAGGAGCCGGTCGTGCAGCCCAGCGGGCAGCAGCCAGTACTCGGGCTCGGGCGGGTCCCCCGTGCCGAGGGCGCGGGTCAGGACGTGCCGGTCAGGGTGCGTCTCCGCCTCGGTCTGGTCGATCTCGCCCAGGTCCAGCAGCTCCTGGACCACCGAGTGGTCGACGCTCACCTGCTCCAGCTGGTCCCCGGAGAACAGGTACACGCGCGAGTCGCCCACGTTGAAGACGAGCCAGTACGAGCCGCCGTCGTGCTCGGTGACGGCGACGCCGGCGACGGTGGTGCCGCCCTGGCGACCGCCGGTGAACTCGGTGCGGATCCGCGCGGCCGTCCGGTCGAAGCACGCGTGCACGTCGTCGGCGGTGGCCGCGGCCTGCCCGGCCAGCTGGGCGAACTCCTCGACCGCGATCCGGCTGGCCATGTCGCCTGCGTCATGCCCGCCCATGCCGTCCGCGACGAGGAAGACCGGCGGGTAGGCGAGCAGGGCGTCCTCGTTCACCTCGCGGACGAGGCCACGGTCGGTCGCCGACCCCCACGACGTGCGCACGCGGCCTCCTGGTTCCCTCTGACGGCCCCGACGGGCGCCCGTTCAGTCATCGGCGCACATCGTGCCCCACCTGAGCGTCTGGTACACAACTTCGACCGATTTGTGGCTAGATCCCCAGCTGGAAGACGCCCCAGTAGGCAAGGACGACGAGCAGCACCACCGAGCCGATGACACCACCCCACAGGGTGGCGGTCCGCACGATGCCCGGCGCCGGCTGCCCCCCGTGCTGGCGGACCCGACGGCAGCGTCGCAGCAGCAGGACACCCACCACGACCACCGCCACGCCCAGCACGCGCACGGCCACCCAGCCGCCCTGCACGACGAGGTCGTTGCGCTCGTAGTCCAGCGCCAGCCGGGCGACCGCGACGATGTACCAGACCAGGGCCACCACGGTGAGGATCGCTCCGAAGCCGAGGGCGACCAGCGACGGGAGCACCCCGCGGGCGAACCGGGGTCCCGTGACGGCCACGGGCGTGCCGCGCTGCCGCCGCACGCGGTCGGCCGCCTCCTCGACCGCCCGGGCGACCAGGACGGCGAGCGGGCCGAGCACGATGAGCGCGACGGCGGCGAGCGCGAGGGCCAGGACGACGTCGCCGTCGCCGAACCACCGCGGCTCCGGCACCGGGGCGGCGACGTACGTCTGCTCCGGCTGGGCCCCGGCGATGCGCGGAACGGAGTCCCCGGTGCCGGGCAGGCCCAGGACCCAGCCCGACAGGTCCCGCAGGAACGCCGAGTCGACGTCCCCGTGCACGCGGATGCCGTGGTTGGCACCCTCGTAGTAGCGCACCGTGACGTCGTCGTTCCCCGCGATCGCCGTGTCCCGCAGGACCTGCTGGGCGCCCTGGATCGTGGGCATCGAGGCGTCGCCGGTGCCGTAGACGACGAGGACGGGCTGCGTCATCTGGCGCTGGTACGGGGTGACGTCGAAGTCGGCGTACTCGAACCCACCCCCGGGCAGCGACATCCCGACCGCTCGCGGGATCGCCCGGAACACGCCGTGCGGCACGCCGGTGTTGCGCAGGTAGGAGTCCACCGCGAACGCGGCCTGCTCCCTCGGCGGCACCACCGGGGACGACACCAGGACGACGAAGGCGATCGTCGGGTCCTGCACCGCCATGATCGGGGCGATCCAGCCACCCTCGCTCTCGGCGTAGATGCCGACGCCATCCGGGTCGACGCCCGGGAACGACTGGAGCACCGCGACCGAGGCGTCGTAGTCCGCGGCCATCAGCACGTAGTCGCGGTGCCGCGTCGTGTACGTGTCGAGCCGCTTGTTCGGCACCATCGCGACGATCCCCGACGCGGCCAGCGCGTGCGCCTGCTCGAGGAACGCGGTGTCGTAGCGACCCGTGCCGGCGCCGTGCACGAACACGACGCCGCGCTTGGGACCGTCCAGCCCGACGGGTTCGCTGACCTGGGCGTCGATGGTGGCGCCGTCCAGCTGCACGGTCACCACGGAGGTGCGCACCGGGTACGTCCGCACCGGTGCGGCGTCCCCGATCGCCGTCGACGTCGTCACGACGGTCAACGGGTCGGCCAACGGGACCGGGTCCCACTGGGGGCCCATGACGGCGCCCAGGATCGCCAGGACCACGATCCCCAGCGCCGTGCTCGCCAGCAGGCGGTACGACCTGCCGAGGTGGCGGCCCACGACCGTGTCCTCGCGCGGCTCAGTGCGCTCGTCCGAGCTCAGCATGCTCAGAAGCCCAGCTTGCCGAGCTGCTTGGGGTCACGCTGCCAGTCCTTGGCCACCTTGACGTGCAGGTCCAGGTACACGCGGGCGCCGAGCAGGGCCTCGATCCCGCGGCGCGCCTGGCTGCCGACGTCCCGCAGCCGCGCCCCGCCCTTGCCGATGATGATGGCCTTCTGGCTGTCCCGTTCCACGAACAGGTGCACCCGCACGTCCAGCATCGGCACGCCGTTCGCCGCCGGCTCGGCGCGCGCCACGATCTCGTCGACGACCACCGCGAGCGAGTGCGGCAGCTCGTCCCGGACGCCCTCGAGCGCGGCCTCCCGGACCAGCTCCGCGACCATGACGGCCTCGGGCTCGTCGGTCAGCTCGCCCTCCGCGTACAGGGGGGTGCCCTCCGGCAGGTGCCCGATCAGCACGTTCTCCAGCACGTCGACGTTGTAGCCCGAGGTGGCCGAGACGGGCACGATGTCGGCCCACTCCCCCAGTCCTTGCACGGCCATCAGGTGCTCGGCGAGCTTCCCCTTGCCGACCAGGTCCGCCTTGGTGACCACGGCGATCACGGGGGTCCCGCGGCCGTCGCGGGCCAGCTCGCTCATCTGCTCAGCGATGAACCGGTCGCCCGGACCCACCCGCTGGTCGGCGGGCAGGCAGAACCCGACCACGTCGACCTCGGTGAGCGTGTCCTTGACCAGGGCGTTCAGCCGCTCGCCCAGGAGCGTGCGCGGCCGGTGCAGGCCGGGGGTGTCGACCAGGATCAGCTGCGCGTCGGGGCGGTGCACGATGCCGCGGATGGTGTGCCGCGTGGTCTGCGGGCGCCCGGACGTGATGGCGACCTTCTGCCCGACCAGCGCGTTGGTCAGCGTCGACTTGCCGGCGTTGGGCCGGCCGACGAAGCAGGCGAACCCTGACCGGAACGTGTGGGAGGTGGTCATCATCGGGAGGCTCCGTGGGTCGTGTCGTTCGAGGCGGGGGTGTCGGCGTCGACCATGCTGACCAGGACGGTGGCGAGGCGACGACGCCGGCCCTCGACCCGCTCGGCGACGAGGTGCAGTCCGTGGATGTCTCCGGCGGAGCCGGGCAGCGGCACCTTGCCGAGCGCCTTGGCCAGCAGCCCGCCCGCGGTGTCGACGTCCTCGTCGTCCACCTCGAGGCCGAACAGCTCGCCCAGCTCGTCCCGGCCGAGCCGGGCGGGGACGCGGAACACGCCGTGGCCGAGGTCCTCGACGACGGGCGCCGTCGGGTCGTGCTCGTCGGTCAGCTCGCCGACGATCTCCTCGAGCGCGTCCTCGATGGTGACCAGGCCGGCGATGCCGCCGTACTCGTCGACCACCATCGCCATGTGCGACGTCCCGTCCTGGAGCTCGCGGAGCAGCTCGTCGACCGGCTTCGACTCGGGCACGAACACCGCCGGACGCGCCAGGGAGGAGGCCGGGGCATTCAGCATCGCCTCCTGCTCGCGTCGGTCCGACCCGCCGGCGGGCCCGATCGGCAGGCGGCCGACGACGTCCTTGAGGTACAGCACACCGCGCAGGTCGTCCACGGAGTCGCCCACCAGGGGCACGCGCGAGTAGCCCGAGCGCAGCAGGAGCGCGAGGGCCTTGCGCAACGGGGTGTCCTCGGAGGCCGTCACCATGTCCGTCCGCGGCACCATGACCTCGCGCGTGAGGGTGTCTCCGAGCTCGAGCACCGAGCGGAACATCTCCCGCTCCTCGTCCTCGATCACGTCCGACTCGCTCACGCGCTGCACCATGTCCCGCAGCTCGTCCTCGTCCTGTTCGGCCGACCCGGCGGCGGGGCGACCGACCGCACCGAGCCGACCGGCCACCGCGGTGACCGCCACCAGGACCCGCGACAGCGAGGTGAGCGCGGTGACCGGGTGCCGACGGCCGAACGTGCGCGGGCTGGCCCGGACCAGCAGGAAGGCGATGACGCCGGAGACGGCGACGGTCACGAGCAGGACGGCCCACCACGCGAGACCCGCCGACGCGACGACCAGGGTGAGGCAGACGGTCGCGGTCATCTCGGCCACGAGCCGGACGAACGCCGCCGCGGAGGCTACCCGCGCGGGGTGCTCAGCCAGGGCGCGCACCCGGTGGGCGGCGGGGTGCCGGTCTGCCAGGAGCTCGGTCACGGCGGCGCGCGAGATGCGCATCACGGCCACCTCGCCCGCGGACAGCACGGCCGCGGTGGCGATGCCCAGCACCGCGACGAGGATCAGGAGCGCAACGGGGATGTCCGTCATCGGGACGCCAGGAACGTCAGCAGCAGCCGACGCTGGAGGGCGAACATCTCCTTCTCCTCCTCCGGTTCCGCGTGGTCGTAGCCGAGCAGGTGCAGGATCCCGTGCGTGGTGAGCAGCAGCAGCTCCTCCGCCGTCGAGTGCCCCGCCGTGCGCGCCTGCTGTGCTGCGACCTCGGGGCAGAGCACGACGTCACCCAGGAGTCCGGCAGGGGTCGGGTCGCCCTCCCGCCCGGGCCGCAGCTCGTCCATGGGGAAGGACAGCACGTCCGTGGGGCCGGGCTCGTCCATCCACTTGACGTGCAGGTCCGTCATGACGTCGGTCCCGACCAGCAGGATCGACACGTCCGTCTGCGGGTGCACGTGCATCTCGTCGAGCACGTAGCGGGCGAGCGCCGCGAACTCCGCCTCGTCGACGTCGTACCCGGACTCGTTGTTGACCTCGACGCTCACGGCCGCCTCAGCTCCTGTCCCAGCGCGCGTACGCGTCGATGATGTCGCTGACCAGGCGGTGCCGGACCACGTCGGAGGAGGTCAGTCGGCAGAACGACACGTCGTCCACACCTGCCAGGATCTGCTCGACCACCCGCAGCCCGGACGTCTGCGAGGACGGCAGGTCGACCTGCGTGATGTCCCCGGTGACCACGACCTTGGAGCCGAAGCCGAGCCGCGTGAGGAACATCTTCATCTGCTCCACCGAGGTGTTCTGCGCCTCGTCGAGGATGATGAACGCGTCGTTCAGCGTGCGCCCGCGCATGTAGGCCAGCGGGGCCACCTCGATGGTCCCCGCCTCCATCAGCCGCGGGATGGACTCGGCGTCCACCATGTCGTGCAGCGCGTCGTACAGGGGGCGCAGATACGGGTCGATCTTGTCCGAGAGGCTGCCGGGCAGGAACCCGAGCCGCTCCCCCGCCTCGACCGCCGGCCGCGTCAGCACGATCCGCTGGACCTTGCGGTCCTGGAGCGCCTGCACGGCCTTGGCCATGGCCAGGTACGTCTTGCCGGTGCCCGCCGGCCCGATGCCGAACGTCACGGTGTGCCGGTCGATCGCGTCGACGTAGTCCTTCTGGCCCGACGTCTTGGCGCGGATGGTCCGGCCGCGGCCGGTGAGGATGTTGAACGACAGGACGTCTGCGGGGCGGGCGGCCGACGCGGCCGTGAGCATGGCGACCGAGCGCGTCACGACGTCGGGGGTGAGCGGGGTGCCGCCTGCCGCCATCTCGACCAGCTCGTCGACCAGGCGCGACACCAGGGCCACGTCGCCGACCGGGCCGGCGAGGCGCACCTCGTTGCCGCGCACGTGGATGTCGACGGCGGTGAACCCGGACTCGATGGTGCGCAGGACCTCGTCGCGAAGTCCGAGCAGCTCGACCATCGAGACCTCGGAGGGGACGCTGATCCGGTGCTCGACGCGCGCGGGTGCGCCGGAGGTGCGCGCTGCGGATGTGGACTCGACCATGTGCTCGGCGTGCGCCGTGCGCTCCTTCGCTCAGATGCCCTCAGGGACGGTGTGCGTGCTCAGTCTACGAGGCTGCGCCCAGGGGAATCCCGCGCAGCGCGTGGATCAGCTCCAGCGCCCGAGCCGCTCCGCCAGCAGGGCCAGCGCGACCGGCCCGGCGGTCGACGTCCGCAGCACGTGCGGACCGAGGCGCACCGCCCGTGCGCCGGCCTCCACCAGACGGCCCAGCTCCCCGTCGCCGATGCCGCCTTCGGGACCCACGACCACCAGGCACTCGCCGGCGCCGGGGAGCGACGTCGCGGCGATCGGCTCGGTGGCCTCCTCGTGCAGGACCAGCACCACGCCCCCGGCCGCGATGACCCCGGCGACCCGGTCGACCAGTCCGCGCCCGTCGAGCGCGACCTCCACGTCGGGCACCCGCGCCCGCCGCGACTGCTTCGCCGCCGCCCGGACCGTGCCCAGCCAGCGGGCCCGGCTCTTCGCCGCACGCTCGCCGCGCCACACCACGATCGACCGCTCGGCCTGCCACGGCACCACGGCGTCGACGCCGACCTCGGTGGCCGCCTCGATCGCCATCTCGTCCCGGTCCCCCTTGGCCAGGGCCTGGACGAGCACCAGCGCGACGGACGGCTCAGGTTCGACGACGCGGCGCTGCACGTTCACGAGCACGCCGTCGGACGTCACGGTGCCGACCGTCCCGACGAGCCGCACGCCGGCGCCGTCGACGACGTCGACGCGCTCGCCCGGACCGCGCCGCTGCACGACCCCGGCGTGGCGGCCCTCGGTGCCGTCGAGCAGGTACGTGCCCCCGTCGGCCACGGCGTCCAGCGTGCCGGGCTCGGCCAGGAAGACTGGCGCGCTCATGATGCGGCCGTCGCCGTCACGCTCACCGACCGGAGAGCTTGTCGCGCAGCTTGGCGAACACGCCGGAGCTGGAGGCCGCGAGGCGTGCCTCCGGGCGCTCCTCGCCCCGCAGGGTGGCCAACCGGCGCAACAGCTCGGCCTGCTCGTCGTCCATCGCGGTGGGGACCTGCACCTCGACGTGGACGTGCAGGTCGCCGCGTCCGGGGGCGTGCAGGTGGCCGACGCCCAGGCCCTTGATCGAGACGATCTGGGACGGCTGCGTGCCGGGACGCAGGTCGACCTCCTGCGGGCCGTCCAGGGTGTCCAGCGTGAGCACGGTGCCCAGGGCGGCCGCGGTCATGGGCACCTCGAGCGTCGCGTGCAGGTCGTCGCCGCGCCGCACGAACGTGTCGTGCTTGCGCTCGCGCACCTCGAGGTAGACGTCTCCGGCCGGACCGCCGGCCGGGCCGACCTCGCCCTGACCGGTGAGCTTGATCCGGGTGCCGGTGTCGACGCCCGCGGGCACGTCCACGGACAGGGTCCGGCGCGAGCGGACGCGGCCCTCGCCGGAGCACTCGGTGCACGGCTCGGGGATGACGGTGCCGAAGCCGTGGCACGCCGCGCAGGGCTGGGTGGTCATGACCTGGCCCAGGAACGAGCGCGCGACGCGCTGCACGGAGCCCCGGCCACCGCAGACCTCGCAGGTGCGGGGCGACGTGCCGGGGCGGCAGCACGACCCGCTGCACGTCGGGCACACGACCGCCGTGTCCACCGGCACGTCGCGGTGCACGCCGAACGTCACCTCGGCGAGGTCGAGGTCGAGGCGCACGAGGGCGTCCTGCCCGCGGCGGGCGCGCGGGATCGGGCCCCGCTGCGCCGCCGCGCCCGTGGCGGCGCCGAAGAACGTCTCGAAGATGTCCTGGAAGCCGAACCCGCCGCCCATGCCGCCCCCGGGCGACGACGGGTCGCCACCGAGGTCGTAGGCGCGGCGCTTCTCGGGGTTGCCGAGCACGTCGTAGGCGCGCGAGACGTCCTTGAACGTGTCCTCGGAGCCGGCACCGTCCCCCGCGACGTCAGGGTGGTGCTCGCGGGCGAGCTTGCGGTAGGCCTTCTTGATCTGCTCCGGCGTCGCGTCGCGCGGCACGCCGAGGATCTCGTAGTAGTCGGTCACAGCAGGCTCTGCTCGCTTCCAGGTGTCTCTGGGGAGGTGTCAGGACAGGTCGTCGGACGGGTCATTGGGCGAGGATGCGCGTCAGGTAGCGGGCCACCGCGCGGACCGCCGACATGGTGCCGGGATAGTCCATCCGCAGCGGTCCGATCGAGCCGATGCGCGCCACCGAGCCGCCGCCCTCGTCGCCGTAGCCGGTGGTCACGAAGCTCGTCTCGAACAGCCCGTCGTGCTGGGTCTCACGGCCGATGCGCACCGCGACCGCGGCGGAGTCCTCCGCCATCTCGGAGAGCAGCCGCAGGAGCACCACCTGCTCCTCGAGCGCCTCGAGGACGGGGCCGATGGCACGGACGTCGGAGCTGCCGACGCGCGCGAGGTTGGCCGTGCCGGCCAGCACCACCCGCTCCTCGGACTCCTGCGCCAGCGTCTCCTCGAGCACCGCGACGACGGCGTTGACCAGCACCTGGTCCGCAGGTGCGAACGCGTCCGTCAGCTCGCCCAGCGCGACCGGCAGCTCGGACAGCCGCCGCCCGGCGGCGCTGACGTTCAGGCGCGACCGCAGCCGTGCCACGACGGTCTCGTCCAGGTCCGCGCCCAGCTCCAGCGTGCGCTGCTCCACCCGGCCGGTGTCGGTGATGAGGACCACCAGCAGGTGTCGCGAGCCGACCGGCACGAGCTCCACGTGCCGCAGGGCCGAGCGCCGCAGCGACGGGTACTGCACCACGGCGACCTGGTGCGTCAGCTGGGCGATGAGGCGCACCGCGCGGTCCACGACGTCGTCCAGGTCCTGCGCGTTCTCCAGGAACGTGCCGATGGCCCGGCGCTCGGGGCTGGACAGCGGCTTCACGGTCGACAGCTGGTCGACGAACAACCGGTAGCCCTTGTCCGTCGGCACCCGGCCGGCCGAGGTGTGCGGCTGGGCGATGTACCCACCCTCCTCGAGCGCGGCCATGTCGTTGCGGATGGTCGCGGGCGAGACGCCCAGTGAGTGCCGCTCGACGAGCGCGCGCGAGCCGACCGGCTCCTTGGTGGCGACGTAGTCCTCGACGATCGCGCGCAGCACGTCCAGCCGTCGGTCCTCGCTCATGTCGCCTCCTCCGCCGTCGCTCGAGCAGTCCGTGAGTAGCACTCGCCGCACAGGAGTGCCAATGCTACGCCGGGGGCGCGACACTCACGGGGCGGCGTCCGGTGATGGCGCGACGGCGCCCCCTAGGCTGCCCGGGTGAACGAGGACCGCTACGGCTCGGACGTGCTCGGGAGCTCCGGCTCGACCCACCACCGGCCAGCCCGCACCAGCCGCCCGCAGCCCGCCGAGACCGGCCTCGTCGTCGAGGAGGTCACCACGGGGTGGGTCGGTGCCGTCGTGCGGGTCGAGAAGTCGGGTGGCCAGCACGTCGTCGTCCTCGAGGACCGGCGTGGCCGCACGCGGACGTTCCCGCTGGGCCGGGGCTTCTGGCTCGACGGCGAGCCCGTGGCCCTGACCGCCCCGGTCCGCGCCCCCGCGCCGGCCAGGCCCACGCGCACGGCCTCGGGGTCCGTCGCCGTGCACGACGCGCGTGCCCGGGTGGCCCGCGGCAGCCGGATCTGGGTCGAGGGCAAGCACGACGCCGAGCTGGTGGAGAAGGTGTGGGGCGACGACCTGCGCCTGGAGGGCGTGGTCGTCGAGCTGCTCGACGGCGTCGACAACCTCGCCGACGCCCTCCGCGACTTCGCCCCGGAGCCCGGCCGCCGGGTCGGTGTCCTCGTGGACCACCTCGTCGCCGGGTCGAAGGAGAGCCGGATCGCTGCCGACGCCGTCCGCGGTCACCCGACCGGGACGGTCCTGGTGCTCGGGCACCCCTACGTCGACGTGTGGCAGGCCGTCCGCCCCGAGCGCATCGGGCTCTCCGCGTGGCCTGTCATCGAGCGCGGCACCGAGTGGAAGCACGGCATCCTGCGCGAGCTCGGCTGGCCCGCCGACGACCAGGCCGACGTGGCCCGTGCCTGGCAGCGCGTCCTGCGCTCCGTGCGCAGCTACGCCGACCTGGAGCCGAGCCTGCTGGGCCGCGTCGAGGAGCTCATCGACTTCGTCACGGCATGACGGTGCCCGGCCGACCAGGGGTCGGCCGGGCACCGCGCCCACGAGTGCTCAGGCCGCGATCGGGTCCCCGAGCAGCCGCTTGAACAGGAACGCCGTCGCGAGCAGCACGACCGGCACCGCCACGAGCAGGCCGATGCCGCACGCGATCGCGCCGGCGATGAAGATCGCGATGCTGAGCAGGTAGAACAGGATCGTCGTCGACAGGTTGGCCGTGACCAGCTGGTAGCTGGCCTTCATGGCGTCGACCGGCGCCAGGTGCTTGTCGATGACGAACCAGAAGGTGAACAGCAGCAGGAAGTTCACCGCCAGCGCGATCAGCCCGCCGAAGAACGGGACGACGTTGAGCACCGCGTTCACCAGCGCGAGGATCAGCGCGGTGAGGATCACCGGCCCCGGCTCGACGATCTTGAAGAAGTCTCCGAACGTGAGCTGCCGCCCCTCGGTGACGTCCAGCGCCGCCCGGATGAAGGCCGCCTGGATGAGGTACCCGGCGATCGCGGCCACGGCGGAGAACACGAAGGTCCCCAGCGAGAACCCGAGCTGGAGTCCCGCGGACATGTCGCCGTCCGGGTAGAACAGCGCACCGAAGCCGCCGAAGATGGCGCCGACGATGGACAGCACGATGATGAAGGCGACGAACCACACCAGCGCGGCCAGGACGAACAGGCCGCCCGACTGCGTGAACTTCTTCCAGCCGTACGAGTAGGCCTCACCGATGGGCGACGCCTGCACCGGTGCCCCGTAGCCGCCCGCGGGTGCCGGGTAGGCGCCCGGAGCCGGCGGGCCGTAGCCGCCGGGGGGCGGCGGAGGCGGGTAGCCGCCCGGCGCGGGCTGGCCGTACGGCGACGACTGCGGCGGGTAACCGGCCGGCGGCTGGCCGTAGGCCGGAGCCGGGGGCGCTGCGGGGGGTTGCCCGTACGCGGGCGCGGGGGGCGCCGGCGGTACCGGCGGAGCCGGCGGCACGGGCGGAGCCGCGGGAGCCGGGTCGGGCACGGGCGGCGCGACGGGGTCCGGCGCCGTCGGCGGCTCAGCCGCCTTCGCGGGCTCGTCGTCGCGCGGCGGGGTACCGCCGGGGTTCTCGCTCATGCGTGGCCTCCCTGGTCACAGGGCGATCGTCGCCCAGGCGGTCAGCGAACCGGGGCCGGAGGGCGCCTGTCAAGGAACCGGGCCTTCCGGGCACGTCGGCGAGTCGGGAGACCGCCCGGCGCAGGGGTGCGCGCGTCTGTAGGCTGCGCGTGCCGTCACGCCGACGACCACCGACGAGGAGTGCGCCACGATGTCGTACGAGCCCTACCAGAGCCCGCCCCCGAGCGGTGCCGACCAGGACCGCACGTGGGCGATGCTGGCGCACCTCGGCGGCATCCTGGCGTACGTCTGGGCCGGCTGGATCCCCGCCCTGGTGATCTGGCTGGTCCACCGGGACAAGGGCGGCCCAGCGGCGCCGGAGGCCCGGGTGGCACTCAACTTCCAGCTCACCATCCTGATCGGACTGATCATCTGCCGGGTCGTGGAGTCGATCCCCGTGATCGGCGTGGTCGGCTGGCTGGGCATCATCGCGCTGAGCATCGTCAGTCTGGTCCTGAGCATCCTGGCGGCGCTCGCGGTCCAGCGCGGCGGCTCGTACCGGTACCCGTTCAGCCTGGAGCTGGTGCGCTGACCGCTCAGCCCGCGAGCGTGCGGACCACCGCGTCCGCCAGCAGCCGGCCTCGCCGGGTGAGCACCAGGCGCCGACCGCCGACCGCCTCGTGCCCGTCGACCAGCCCGTCGGCGACGAGCCCCGCCACGGACGGGCGCGCCTCCCGCGGCAGGGCGTCGAGCGGCAGACCGGCGGCGAGGCGGACGCCGAGCATCAGCCGCTCCAGCACCGCACCGTCGCCCGTGACGATCTCCCGCCCGGCGGCGGGGCTCAGCCCGCGGTCCAGCCGGTCGGCGTACGCGCGCGGGTGCTTGACGTTCCACCAGCGCACCCCGCCGACGTGGCTGTGCGCGCCGGGGCCGATCCCCCACCAGTCGTCGCCGCGCCAGTACGACAGGTTGTGCCGGCACGCGTCGGCGGGCGTCCGCGCCCAGTTGCTCACCTCGTACCAGCGCAGCCCGGCGGCCTCGAGCAGGTCGTCGGCCAGCTCGTACTTGGCCGCCTGGTCGTCGCCGTCGGGCAGCTCCAGCTCGCCGCGGCGGACCTGGACGGCCATGCGCGTGCCCGCCTCGACCACGAGGGCGTACGCGGACACGTGGTCGACGCCGGTCGCGAGCGCCGCCTCGACGCTGGTGCGCCAGTCGTCGAGGGACTCCCCCGGGGTGCCGTAGATCAGGTCGAGCGAGACCGCCAGGCCGGCGTCCTTCGCCCAGCGCACGACGTCGGGGATGCGACGAGGATCGTGCGTGCGGTCGAGCGTGGCCAGCACGTGCGGCACAGCGGACTGCATCCCGAAGGACACGCGCGTGAACCCGGCGTCGGCCAGGGCGGCGAGCGACTCGGGCGTGACCGAGTCCGGGTTGGCCTCGGTGGTGACCTCGACATCCTCGGCCAGTCCCCATGCGTCCCGGACGCCGCCGAGCATGCGCGACAGGTCCGGCACCGACAGGACGGTCGGGGTACCGCCGCCGACGAACACGGTGCTGACGGGCCGGGGCGGCAGGTTCGCCATCACGGTCGCCGCGAGCGCGATCTCCTTCAGGGCCGTGTCCGCGTAGGCATGCTGGCTCGCTCCGCCGCCCAGCTCCGTCACGGTGTAGGTGTTGAAGTCGCAGTAGCCGCAGCGCACGGTGCAGAAGGGCACGTGCAGGTAGACGGCGAAGGCGCGCCCGTCGGCACCCTCGATCGCCGACGCCGGCAGTGCCCCGTCGTCGGGTGCCACGTCTCCCTCGGGGAGAGCGGGACTCACTTCTTCTTCGCGTCCTTGCCGCCGGCCGACCCCGCGGGCTCGCTGGACAGCGCGGCGATGAAGGCCTCCTGCGGCACGTCGACCCGGCCGATCGTCTTCATGCGCTTCTTGCCCTCCTTCTGCTTCTCCAGGAGCTTGCGCTTGCGGGTGATGTCGCCGCCGTAGCACTTGGCCAGGACGTCCTTGCGGATGGCCCGGATGGTCTCGCGCGCGATGATCCGGGCGCCGATGGCGGCCTGGATGGGCACCTCGAACTGCTGGCGCGGGATGAGGTCCTTGAGCTTGGCCGTCATCATCACGCCGTACGCGTAGGCCTTGTCCTTGTGCACGATCGCGCTGAACGCGTCGACCGTCTCGCCCTGGAGCAGGATGTCGACCTTCACCAGGTCCGCCACCTGGTCGCCGATGCGCTCGTAGTCGAGGCTGGCGTACCCGCGCGTCTTGGACTTCAGCTGGTCGAAGAAGTCGAACACGATCTCCGCCATGGGCAGGACGTAGCGCAGCTCGACCCGGTCCTCGGACAGGTAGTCCATCCCCTGGAGCTCGCCGCGCTTGGTCTGGCAGAGCTCCATGATCGCGCCGATGAACTCGGCCGGGGACAGGATCGTCGCCTTGACCATCGGCTCGTTCACGTCGCCGATCTTGCCGGCCGGGAACTCGCTGGGGTTGGTGACGACGACCACGCTCTTGTCCTCGAGCGTGACCTCGTAGACGACGTTCGGCGCGGTCGAGATGAGGTCCAGGTCGAACTCGCGCTCGAGGCGCTCGCGCACGATCTCCAGGTGCAGGAGGCCGAGGAAGCCGACGCGGAACCCGAACCCGAGCGCCACCGACGTCTCGGGCTCGTAGTTGAGCGCGGCGTCGTTGAGCTTCAGCTTGTCCAGCGCGTCGCGCAGGATCGGGTAGTCCGTCCCGTCGATCGGGTAGAGCCCGGAGAACACCATCGGCTTGGGGTCGGAGTAGCCGCCGAGCGCCGTGGCTGCGGGCTTGCTCGCGTTCGTGACCGTGTCGCCCACCTTCGACTGGCGGACGTCCTTCACGCCGGTGATCAGGTAGCCCACCTCGCCGACGCCCAGTCCCTTGGTGGGCACCGGCTCCGGCGAGATGACGCCGATCTCGAGCAACTCGTGCGTGGCGCGCGTCGACATCATGACGATCTTCTCGCGCGGGTTGAGGTTGCCGTCGATCACGCGGACGTACGTGACGACGCCGCGGTAGGTGTCGTAGACCGAGTCGAAGATCATCGCGCGGGCCGGGGCGTCGGCGTCCCCGGTGGGCGGCGGGACCAGCTCGACGATGCGGTCCAGCAGCTCGACGACGCCCGCGCCGGTCTTGCCGGACACCCGCAGGCAGTCCTCGGGCTCGCCGCCGATGAGGCGGGCCAGCTCCTCGGCGTACCGCTCGGGCTGAGCAGCGGGCAGATCGATCTTGTTGAGCACCGGGATGATCGTCAGGTCGTTCTCGAGCGCCAGGTACAGGTTGGCCAGCGTCTGGGCCTCGATGCCCTGCGCGGCGTCGACCAGCAGCACGGCGCCCTCGCACGCGGCCAGCGACCGGGACACCTCGTACGTGAAGTCGACGTGCCCGGGGGTGTCGATCATGTTGAGCGCGAAGGCGTCCTCGCCCACGCCCCAGGGCATGCGCACGGCCTGCGACTTGATGGTGATGCCGCGCTCGCGCTCGATGTCCATCCGGTCCAGGTACTGCGCGCGCATGGCCCGGGAGTCGACGACGCCCGTCAGCTGGAGCATGCGGTCGGCCAGCGTGGACTTGCCGTGGTCGATGTGCGCGATGATGCAGAAGTTGCGCAGCAGCTCGGGCGCCGTCGCGGCGGGCTGGATGCGCGACGCGGGGACTGCACTCGGGATCGGGGACAAGCGGACTGCTCCTGGCGCTGGAGTCGGGCGGCGCGCGCGTGTGGCGCCTTCCCGACGGACGGTGACCGGTGCCAGCCTGTCGGCTGTCGGTGGTCGGTCCCACCATGGTCCCATGACGACGACCCGCAGCTCTCCCGACCTGCTCGAGGTGCTCGGCGGGCTGCAGGGCGACTTCCTCGCGACCATCCCCCAGGTCGACCCCACCACCCGTGTGCCGTGGTGCGGCCGCTGGCGGGTCACGGACCTCGTCGTCCACCTGGCCCGGATCCACCACTGGGCGGCGGGGCAGGCACGTCGGAGGCAGGAGGTCCCCCTCGGGCGGGGGCCGTTCGTGCTCGAGGACCTCTACGCCACCTGCGCCGCCGAGCTGAGGGACACCCTGGCCGAGCTCGCCCCGGACGCGCGGGCGTGGACGCTTGACGGGGACGGGACGGCATCGTTCTGGCACCGCCGCCAGACGCACGAGACCCTGGTCCACCTGTGGGACCTGCGCACCGCGGGCGGTATGGACCTGACGGTGCCGCCGTGGCTCTGGGCCGACACCGTCGACGAGGTGGTCACCGTCATGCAGCCGCGCCAGGAGCGGATGGGACGGATGGAACCGCTGCCCGCTCCGATCCGCCTGGTCGCGCGCGACGCCGACCGGACGTGGCTGCTCGGCGCGACGTCCGGACCCGACCCGGTCGCCACGGTGCGGGGACCCGCCGACGCCCTGGCACTGCTGCTGTGGGGCCGGGCGACGCCCGACGACCCTCGCCTCACCGTCGAAGGAGACGCCGCCGCCCTGTCGGACGCGCTCGGCCGACGGCTGACCCCGTGACGCTCAGGCCTCGCGCGTGATCTGCACCTGGACCTCGGCATCCTGCGTGCCCGCACCGGCGTAGATCCCCCGCAGGGGCGGCACGTCGTCGTACGACCGGCCGCGCGCGAGCACGACGTGGTGGTCCCCGGCGATCACCCGGTTGGTCACGTCGAAGGCGAACCACTCGCCCACCCACCACTCGACCCAGGCGTGCGAGTCGCCGAGCACGGTCGAACCCACGGGCGCGGCGGAGTCCGGGTGCAGGTACCCCGAGACGTACCGGGCCGGGATGCCGACCGACCGCAGGGCGCCGGCGACCAGGTGCGCGATGTCCTGGCACACCCCCGCCCGCGCGGTCCACGCCTCCGTCGCGGGGGTGTGCACCGTGGTGACCCCCGGGATGTACTCCATCTCGTCGCGCAGCGCGGCGGACACCGCCAGCGCCGCCTCGGCGGGCTCCAGGTCCCCCGCTACCCGTCGCGCGATCTCGATCACGTCGTCGGGCGGTGCCGTCGTCCGCGTGTCCGACAGGAACTCGGCCAGCCGGTCGCGCAGCTCGGCGCTGCGCAGCGTGTCCCAGCCGACCGGGCTGCGCAGCGGACCTCGCTCGGCCACCTCCACCAGGTGCTCCGCGGTGACGACCATCGACTCGTGCGGCGTCAGCACCTCGAAGGCCGTGACGGCGCTCCCCCAGTAGTCGCGGTACTCGAACCAGCCGGTGTGCGGCTGCACGTCGATCTTCGTCTCCAGCACCGTCTGCCCCTGCTGGGACAGCGGCGTCATCCGCGCCTCGTTGTACGACGCCAGCACCGCGCTGCCGTACCGGAACGTCGACGTGTGCACCACCCGCAGCCGGCTCACAGTGCTTCTCCCACCCAGTTGGTCGAGGACGCGCTCGGGAAGTACCGGCCGCGGATCGCGTCCGAGGCCGCGGAGCAGGCCCGCTGCACGCGTTCCATCTCCTTGGGCAGCGCGTCGAGCACCTCGATCAGCGGTCGGTACTCGAGGTTGGTGCGGACGTGGCCGATGTGCCGCCGCGCGTCGTCCACAGCCGCCCGGTCCGACGTCCCCTCCAGGTTGGCCAAGCACGCCTCCGCCTGGTTGAGCGCGAACACGATCGAGCGGGGGAACAGCCGGTCGGTCAGCAGGAACCCGGCCGCACGCTCGTCGGACGCGGCGCCGCGGTACATCCGCAGGAACGCCTCGTGCGCGCCGCAGGAGCGCAGCAGGGTGGTCCAGCTGGGGCCGGCGGAGCCGGCGAGCGCGCGCGTGGTCAGCAGTCGCGCGGTCATGTCCGCCCGTTCGATCGACCGGCCGAGCACCATGAAGTTCCACGTGTCGTCGCGCGACGTGGCCGAGTCCATGATCCCGGCGACGATCGCCGCCCGCTCCCGCACCCAGGTGAAGTAGTCGTGCGGACGCGCCGGCCGCATGTGCGACGGCAGCTGGTTCCAGGTGGCGTTGAGGCACTCCCAGAGCTCGGTCGAGATGATCTCCCGGGCGCGCCGGGCGTTCTCCCGTGCCGACACCAGGGACCCGGCGATCGACGACGGCGCGAACCGGTCGTACGCGAGCATGTCGAGCACGTACTCCCGACCGACCTCCACGTGCGCCGGCGGCGGTTCCCGGTCCATCACGGACAGCAACGACCGGCAGGCCAGGTCCTCCTCCGCCCAGGGGTCCTCGAGCAGGATCTGCACGTGCACGTCGAGCAGGCGGGCGGTGTCGTCCGCGCGCTCCACGTACCGCCCGATCCAGAACAGCGACTCCGCGATCCGGCTCAGCACGAGACACCTCCTGCGGTGGACGTCCGGCCCTGCTGCTGCTGCATCACCTGGGCACGCACGTCGTTGGGGTTGGAGTCGATGGGGACCGCCGAGTCCTGCGCGACGGCCTGCGGGAGGTCGGTCTCGCGGCGCACCGCCCGGCGCGGGACCGCGCCGCCGAGCACCCAGGTGTCCTTGGAGCCGCCACCCTGGGACGAGTTGACGACGAGCTCGCCCTCGGGGAGCGCCACCCGGGTGAGGCCGCCCGGGAGCACGAACACCGACTCGCCGTCGTTCACGGCGAACGGCCGCAGGTCGGTATGGCGGGGTCGGAGCCCGTCCTCGACCAGGGTCGGCAGCGTCGAGAGCTGCACCACGGGCTGCGCGATCCACCCCCGCGGGTCGTCGCGGAGCCGGACCCTCAGCGCGGCCAGCTCGGCCGCCGAGGCCCGCGGGCCCACCACCAGCCCCTTGCCGCCCGAGCCGTCGACCGGCTTGACCACGAGCTCGTCGAGCCGGTCCAGCACCTCCTCGAGCGCGTTGGGCTCCTCGAGCCGCCAGGTGTCGACGTTGCGCAGGATCGGCTGCTCGCTGAGGTAGTACCTGATGAGGTCCGGGACGTAGGTGTAGACGAGCTTGTCGTCGGCCACCCCGTTGCCCACGGCGTTCGCGATCGTGACGGTCCCGTTGCGCGCGCACGTCATCAGTCCGGGGCTGCCGAGGTAGGAGTCGTTGCGGAAGACGACCGGGTCGAGGTAGTCGTCGTCGACGCGTCGGTAGATGACGTCGACGCGCCGACGGCCCTGGGTGGTGCGCATCCACACGCGCCCCCCGGAGCAGAACAGGTCGCGGCCCTCCACCAGCTCGACCCCCATCATCCGGGCCAGCAGCGAGTGCTCGTAGTAGGCGCTGTTGAAGACGCCGGGCGTCAGCACGACGACGGTGGGCTCGTCCACCCCGGACGGCGCGGCGGCCATCAGGGCGGCCAGCAGCCGGCGCGGGTAGTCGGCCACCGGACGGATCCGCAGCGCCGCGAAGAGCTCGGGGAACGTCTGGGCCATCGCGCGCCGGTTCGACAGCACGTAGCTGACCCCGCTGGGCACGCGCACGTTGTCCTCCAGCACGCGCCAGCCACCGAGGCTGTCCCGGACCAGGTCGATCCCGGACACGTGCACGCGGACCCCGTTCGGCGGGTTGATGCCGCGCGCGGCGCGCAGGAAGTTCGTCGACGACACGACGACGCTGCGCGGGATCACCCCGTCGGCGATGGCGCGCTGCGGTCCGTAGACGTCCGCGAGGAAGGCCTCGAGGGCGCGCACGCGCTGCGCGACGCCGGGGGCTACGTGCTCCCACTCGTCGCCCGCGAGCACCCGTGGCACCACGTCCAGGGGGAACGGCCGTTCCTCGCCCGCGAAGTCGAAGGTGACGCCCTGCGCGAGGTACGACCGCGCCAGCGTCTCCGCGCGCGCTCGCAGCTCTCCGGCGCTCAGCTGCGCCAGCGCGCGGTGCAGGCCCTTGTAGGCCGCGCGGGAGCCGCCGTCGTCGGGGTCGATCATCTCGTCCCACGCCGTGCCGGTCGGGTAGTCGTCGAACAGGTCGGCCATGATCCGGACAGTAACCGCCCGGTGATAACGCCGCGTTTCGTGACGCACCAGCGGCGTGCGCCTGGTGCCGTCCGGCGGACCTGCGATCCGCACCGGTAGCGTCGTCCCGTGACCACCACCTCGGGCTGGAACCGCGTACGCCGAGCGCTGCGCGCCGCGGTCGCCGGTCTCACCAGCACGTCGCGCACGCCGTCCCAGGCGCCGGCCGACCGCCCCGACCCGCGCGGCTCCCTCCGTACCGAGTACGCACCGCACCTCGACGGTGACGCCGACCCGGGCGAGATCGTCTGGGCGTGGGTGCCGTACGAGGAGGACCCGAGCAAGGGCAAGGACCGCCCCGTCCTGGTCATCGGGCGCGACGGGGCGATGCTGCGAGGTCTGATGCTCACGAGCAAGGACCACTCGCGCGACGCCGCGCAGGAGGCGCGGTACGGGCGGGTCTGGATGGACATCGGCACCGGAGCGTGGGACTCGCGACGACGCCCGAGCGAGGTCCGCCTCGACCGCGTGCTCACGCTGGACGCGTCGGCGGTCCGCCGCGAGGGCGCGATCGTGGAGCGGTCGCTGTTCGACCGGGTGGCCACGGAGCTGCGCCGGACGCAGTCCAGCTAGACAGTCCGGCTGACAGTCCAGCTCGACAGTCCGGCTGGACAGCCCGGGGAACGGCCGGGTGAGGCCGATCACGAGTTCGGCGTCAGCCCTCCCGCCTGCTAACATGGGGATTCGCGTGTCCGCCCGGGTCGGCGGGCACAAGCCCAGTTCCTTTCCGCGGGTATCCCCACGCCCAAGTCCCGGAGCTGTGCGCCGCCCTCTAGACCTGTCAGATCGCTTCGGCGAACGCACACAAGAGAGTCCACACGTGGCCAACATCAAGTCCCAGATCAAGCGCATCACCACCAACGAGAAGGCGCGCCTGCGCAACAAGGCGGTGAAGTCCGAGCTCAAGACGCACATCCGTCGCGTCCGCGAGGCTGTCGCCGGTGGCAACAAGGAGGCAGCGTCGACGGCTCTCGTCGAGGCGTCGCGCAAGCTCGACAAGGCCGTCTCCAAGGGCGTCATCCACGAGAACCAGGCCGCCAACAAGAAGTCGGCGCTGGCGAAGTCGGTCGGCGCGCTCTGACCGTCCGCTGAGCTGGTCGGGACTGGTCATCGACCGGTCCTGACCGCCGGCCGGGTCGCGTCAGCGCCCCGAGCACCAGAGAACGCGAGCAACAGTGAAGGCGTCACCCCCCCTGCGGGGTGACGCCTTCACTGTTCTCCGACTCTCGATCAGGTCAGCGACCAGGTCTCCCAGGTGCTGAGCGGGATCGTGGGACGGAAGCCTGCCTCGCGCAGCGCACGGTCGTACGCCTGCGCGGCTGCCGCGCTGTCACCGTGCATCGCGTACCGGTCGCCCAGGTCACGCCACGCCGACGCCGAATGGCGGGACGCGGACATCATCCCGAGCAGGTCCGCCGCCGACTCGTACGCGCGCGCTGCACCCACCACGTCACCCCGGGCGTGCAGGGCGTCGCCGCGGGAGAGCTGCGCGAACGCCGTCTCGAGGCGCGGCGGGTCTCCCAGCCGCTCGAGCGCGGCAACGGCGAACCGCTCGGCCGCGTCGATGTCGCCGAGCAGCAGGTACGCACGCGACCGCTCGACATCCGTCCGGGACAGGTCGAGCTCGGAGCCCAGGACCGCAAGCCCGGGCGCTGCGCGCTCGATCTGGTCCAGCGCGCCGCGCGGGTCCACCGGGTCGGAGCGCAGCAGGAGCCACGCGTAGTTGAGCCGGAGCCGAGGCAGGTCGCGGTCGGCCTCGCCCTCGGACAGCAGGGCGAGGGCACGCTCCGTGTAGCGCTGGGCGAGCTCGTAGTCGCGGCGCTGCTCGGCGACGAGCGCCGCGTTCCAGTAGACGCTCCCCCGCCCGCGCGGCGTGCCGAGCGACTCGGCGAGCCGCACCAGCTCGGCGGCGCGGTGGGTGGCGTAGAGGAGGTCACCGCGCTCCACGTAGGCCCACAGGACGGTCGACGCCAGCCGCAGGTGCTCGTCGGTCCCGCTGAGGTCGGCCGACTCCAGCTCGTCGAGCGTCCGCTCGCCCACCTCGACGCTGCGGTGCAGGTCGCCGGCCTCGAGGTACGACGCCACCAGCTCGTTGGCCAGCTTCGCCGACTCCACGTGGTGCGTGCGCGCCCGCGAGTCCGCCAGGAGCGGCTCGAGGATGGCCACCGACGACTCGAGGTCGCCGAGCACCTCGAAGGCGTGCGCCAACGTGGTCAGCGCCTCGACGCGGACCGCCGGCGAGACGATCTCCAGGTCGAGCGACTCGAGCCGGCGCCTGGCCCCGGCGGCGTCGCCCTGGGTCATGTCCAGCTTGGCGTAGTCGATCTCGAGACGCGTGCGCGCCTCGTTGGGACCGTCCTCGCCGTGCTTCAGGTATTCGAGGGTCGTGCCCAGGCGTGTGGCCAGCACGGCGAGCGCGGAGTCGGTCGGTTCACGATGACCCGCCTCGATCAGGGAGATGTAGCTGGGGGAGAACGCAGACCCCGCGAGCGAGGTCTGGGACAACCCAGCAGAGATCCGGGCCTCGCGTACCCGGTCAGCAATCGTGGTCATGGAAAGTCATTGTATGTGTGACGTCCCCCGGTTGCACCACCCCCCAGCGGAGACGGCGAGTCTGTGTCTCCGTTGTGCACCGGGGCGACGGTCAGCTGAGCGTGATCCTGCAGCAGCCGCTGGCGCCGCCGGAGTTCGTGGAGTCTCCATCGCCGTCGGCGATCGCCGAGCTGGGTGCGAGTGCGAGGGACCCGATCACCGCGAGGACCACGAGAGCGGTCTTGAACGGTCTGGGCATGAGGGGTGCTCCTTGTCTGGATGACGGTTCGGTGGTGCCCATGATGACGTGTGGGATGCCCGGTGTCTCCCACTACCCACCCGTACGGCCCTGATCGGGTGAATGTTCTGGCCCCGGACGAGGCGCCGAGCGGCGGGCGGACGACACCCTCAGAATTCCACCCGCACATCGTCGGTTCACAGCGCGGAAGTTGTGGTGTCATAGATG
This sequence comes from Cellulomonas sp., assembly GCF_965229465.1. Lineage (GTDB taxonomy): Bacteria > Actinomycetota > Actinomycetes > Actinomycetales > Cellulomonadaceae > Cellulomonas. The sequence continues at coordinate 109,433 of NZ_OZ245882.1, forward strand.
CCATGACACCGGACGACGCCGACGGGCGGCTCGCGCACCTCGCAGCCGCGGTGGAGGACGCCATCCCTCTTGCCCTCCGGCAGGAGTGGTCGCAACGGATCTCCCACGAACCGGTGCTGGTCGCGCGGCAGGGGATCTTCTCGGAGCACGGACGGCCGTTCGCCTACCAGCTGTCGTTCCGCTCACCCGACCAGCACACCGCGGCCGCCGTCTCGTGGAGCTCCCACCAGCACGAACGCGCCACGGCCCACGTGTTCGGCGCCACCTTCGGGCGGGCCGACCTGGAGCACGTCGCCAACGGTCGGCTGCTGTTCGTGCGGTGCCCGCGGGCCTACCTGGTGGGCGAGCTGCCGATCCCGCGTCGCCCCGACCGCCTGGTGATCGAGGTCAACGACGCCGTCACCATCGACGCGGCCGTGCTGTCCGGCATCCGGCGGCTGCGGGAAGAGGGTTTCCGCGTGGCGGTCCCGGCCTTCGTCAGCAACCCGAACCAGCGTCGCCTGCTCCCCCACGCCGACTTCGTCAAGATCGACGTTCGGGACCTCGACGTCGAGGGTCCGCCGGTCGTCCACCTCGCCCGGTCCTACGGCGCGCTGCTCGTCGCCGAGTACGTGGAGAGCCCCGACACCCTGCGGCACGCGCGCGACCTCGGCTTCACGCTCTTCCAGGGCAACCTCCTCGAGCGGGCCGGCGTGCTCGACCGCGCCGGTGCCCGCCGCGTGAGCCTGTAGCAGGCTCGTGCGGTCCGTCCGTCACAGTGGGTTAGCCCGGTCGGGTGAACGGCGTCATAGAGCCGTCGGCCGTCGCTCTCATCCAGTGTGACCGCGTCCGTCGTCTCCCCCGCCATCCCCTCCCGGCTCCCGATCGCACGCCAACCGATCTGGACCGCGGACGGCCGGCTGTTCGGCAACGAGTTCCTCTACCGATCCCGGGACGGGCTGCCCGCACAGGTCGACCGCTGGCGCTCCGACCGCCAGGACGTGGCCACGGCCTCCGTGCTCGACGTGCTCTTCGGTGACGGACCGCCGGTCGCCACCTCGTTCGCCTTCGTGAACGTCACGCGCTCGTTCCTGGTCGACGACCGCCCGCTCCCCGCCCACGCGGGTCGGCTCGTGCTCGAGGTCGTCGAGTCCGTCGTCGCCGACGACGACGTGCTCGAGGGTCTCCAGCGGTTGCGGGCACGCGGGTACCGCATCGCGATCGACGACTTCTCGGCCGCGCCGGACCAGGTGGCGATGATGCCGTACGCGGACTTCGTGAAGATCGACTGCCGCGACGTGCACCGCCAGGGTGCCGCGCTCGTGCAGCTCGCGCGCCGGCACGGGGCCATGCTCGTGGCCGAGCGCGTCGCCGACGCCGCCCTCGTCGAGGAGTGCCGGGCGTGGGGGTTCGACCTGCTGCAGGGCGACGTGCTGGGCCCCGCCATCACGCTGGCCGGCTAGCTCGGGCCCGTCAGGTCCCGACTGCACCTGCGACGCGCAGGACAGCCCGTTCGACGGCGAACTGTGGGTCCCGGCCCTCTCCCTTGACCTCGGCATCCGCCTGCGCGACGGCCGAGATGGCACTGGCTAGCCCCTCCGGCGTCCACCGACGCAGGTCCGACTGCGCCCGGTCGGTCTGCCACGGCGCGAGGCCAAGGTCCCGGAGAGCGCCCGCGCCGCGGCCGCGCACGGCCGCGACCTTGGCGAGCACCCGCAGCTTGGCCGCCAGGGCCGCGACGATCGGGACCGGGTCCACCCCGGTGGCCAGCGCGTGCCGGAGCAGCGACACGGCCTGCCCTGTCTGCCCGGCGACGGCGGCGTCGGCCACCCGGAAGCCGGTCGCCTCGATGCGCCCGCCGTAGTACCGCTCGACCACGTCGGGTCCGATCAGCCCTGTGGTGTCCGCGACCAGCTGGGCGCACGACGAGGCAAGCTCGCGCAGGTCGCTGCCGACCGCGTCGACGAGGGCGCGCACAGCCTGTGCGTCCGCTCGGCGACCTGCCCGCCGGAGCTCCGCGGTGACGAAGGCGGTCTTGTCGCCGTCCGACTTGATCACGTCGCACGCCACGGTCGGGACGCCCGAGGCGCGGAGCGTGTCGAGCAGCTTCTTGCCGCGCTGGCCCCCGGCGTGGCGCAGGACCAGCACGACGTCGGAGGGGGGCGCCGCGAGGTACCCGGTGACGTCGCTCAGCAGGTCGTCGGTCGCGCGCTCCAGCCCGTCGACGACGACGACCTTGTCCTCGGCGAACAAGGACGGGCTGGTGACCACCCCGAGCGTGCCGACCGTGTAGTCGGCCGCGTCGACCCGCGTGACCTCGACCCCGGCGTCGGCGGCACGAGCGAGCGCGACGACCCGGTCGACCGCGCGGTCGGCGAGCAGACCCTCGGCGCCGCTGACCAGGAGGACCGGCGCCAGCTCGACCGCCTCCCACGGGACGCCGACGGTGGCGCGGGACGCGGGTCGGCGGGTGGCGGGAGGCACGGGCACAGCCTGCCAGACGTCACCGACGCTCGGCGGCGCGGCGGACCACGAGGAGCCGGAGGGCGCAGGCGCCCGCCGCGGTGAGCAGGACGATGCCGGCCCACCCCGGCAGCCACTCCACCTGAGCCCCTGGCGCCGCGGCCGCCACCCGCGCGACCGCGCCGATCCACCAGCACGCCGCGCCGGCCCCGAGCGACAGGACGTGCGCGCCGCCGCTCCACCACGGGGCCACGCAGCCGGCGGCGAGGCCCAGCACGGTGGCCGGCGCGATGGCTGGTGCCACCAGGACGTTCGCCGGGACGGCGTAGAGGGCGACGGTGGGCGTCAGCAGGAGGATCACCGGCGCGCAGACCAGCTGCGCAGCGACCGGCAGGGCGAGCGCGGTGGCGAGGGGACGGCCGCACACCGGCGACCAGCGCTCGGCCAACGGGCCGCCCAGCAGCACCAGACCACCGGTGGCGAGCACGGAGAGGACGAACCCCAGCTCGCCGGCCAGCCACGGGTCGGCGACGAGCAGCACCACCACGGTCGCGGCGAGCGCGGCGGGCGCCCGGTGCGGACGGCCCAGCAGCACGCCCAGGGCCGCGACCAGCCCCATCGTGGCCGCGCGCAGCACGCTCGGCGACGGGTGCACCACCAGGACCATGCACGCCATCGCCGCGAGGGCCAGGCCGACGCGGGCCCACCGGGGCAGCCGGAGGGCGGACGCGAGCACGAGGACGAGGGCGGCGACCAGCGAGAAGTGCGCGCCCGACACCGCCGTCACGTGCGTCAGCCCGGCGGTGCGCAGGGCCGCGACCAGGTCCGCGGGGACCGTCGAGGTGTCGCCGACCGTGACGCCGGGGAGCAGCGCCCCGGCGTCACCCGGCAACCGGTCCGCCAGGGCTCCGATCCCCTCCCGCAAGACCGCGGCGCCGGCGTCCGCATCCGACGGCGGCCGCACCACCTCCGGCGCCCCGCTGCTGAGCAGCACCGCGACGGTGCGGCCGCCGGGCTCCCCCGTTCGCAGCCGGCCGGCGCCGGAGACGCGGGCGCCGTAGGGCACCGACGCCCAGGAGGACGGTCCGAGCACCAGCACCCTCCCCGTCGCGCCGGACGCACGCCCGCCGGCGGTGACCCGGTCGACGGCGAGCAGGCACCGGACGCGCTCGGGGGCTCCGGGCCACGCGGGCGCGAGCACGGTCGGCTCGGCGACGACGATCCCGTCGACGCGCCCCACCGACGCCTCACGGGCGAGCACGGGCAGCAGCCCGGCGGCCCGTGCGGTCGTCTGGCTCGCCCCCGCGCCGAGCACGGCCGCTCCCGCGACGAGCGCCAGGGCCAGCACGGGGCCGATCACCCTCGGCCGCCGGACCGTCGAGCCACGCCCGGCGGACCGGCCCCACAGCAACCCACCGACCGCTAGCCCGAGGCAGACCCCGGCGCCGACCAGGGCCTCGCGCCCCGGGACCCGGGTGACCACCAGGGCGGCGACCCATGCGGCGACGGCCGCGGGCAGGAGCCGCACGTCGACGGTGAGCGGCGGGTCGGTGTCGTCGGCAGGCGGGGCGGGGGTCACACGCGCACCAGCGCGCGCAGCCGCTCGAGCAGGGTCGGACCGATGCCGGCGACGTCGGCGAGCTCGTCGACCGAGGTGAACGGCCGGTCCTCGCGGTGCGCGACGATCCGGCCGGCCAGCACCGGGCCGATGCCGGGCAGCGCGTCGAGCGCCGCCTCGTCCGCACCGTTCAGGTCGAGGAGCGCGTCGCCGCTCCCCGCGGAGCCCGCGTCCGCACCCACCGGCTGCTCGCCCGGCCGCGGGACGACGATCTGCTCGCCGTCCACGAGGATGCGCGCCAGGTTGAGGGCACTCACCTGCGCGTCGGCGCTCGAACCCCCGGCCGCGGCGATCGCGTCGACCACCCGCGACCCCTCCGGCAGCCGGACGACGCCCGGCGTGGCGACGGCACCGACCACGTCGACGACCACCTCGGCGGGGACGCCCGTCGGGTCGGCGGCGGTCCCGCTCGGGGCCGGGACGGGGAGCACGACCGCAGGCCCGGGCGCGAGCGATACCGTCCGCAGCGCGACTCCCCCGGCCACCAGGAGCACGACGAGCCCGGCCGCAGCTCCGACCTGCCACGACACCGTCCACCGGAGGCGTCGACGCCGCTCCGGCGTCCGGGCGATCGGGTCGCCGTGCGCCGCGGTGTACCCGACCGACGCGACCTGGAGCGCTGCGGTCGTCCGGGCGACCGGGTCGGCCGGGTCGACCGGGTCGCCCGGGTCGGCCGGGTCGGCCGGGTCGCCCGGGTCGCCCGGGTCGCCCGGGTCGGACGGGTGGGCCGGGTGGGCCGGGTGGGCCGGGTCGGACGGGTCGGACGGTACCGCGGCGCGCGGCGAGACGGTCCGGGCGACCCAGTCGGCCGGGTCGGCGGCCGGCGGCAGGCTGAGAGACGTGAGGTCGCGCACGGCGGCTTGCGGGACCCACCCCGTGCCTGGGCGCGGTGTCTCGACTCTCGGGAACGCGCGCGGTGCGACGGCCGCGGCGGACGGCGGCGGTCGTGGCGCGACCGGTGACGCGCGGTGCGTCGTGAGTACGGACAGCCGACGCCGGGTGGTCAGGGCGAGGTCGCGGTCACGGCGTGGCACGCGCCGAACGTACGGTCGCCCCGGTCCGGCACACCCGTGTCCCGTGACGGCTGTGCCCGTGGGGCCTGCCAGACGGGCTGTGGGCGGGTCGCCGACGCCCGGGCGGGAGCTCAGGCGTCGGCGACGACGATCGCCAGCAGGCCCGGCCCGACGTGCGCGGCGAGCACGGCACCGGACTCGCAGACCACCGTCTCCTCGACCCGGCCGCCGCTCATGGCACTGAGCTCGTCGGCCAGCGTCGCAGCGATCTCGGCCTGCCCCAGGTGGTGCACCGCCACCCGGGCGTGCGGGCGCCGCGCGATGTCGGCCACGGCCAGCGCGACGAGCCGGTCCCGGGCGGAGCGTCGCGTCCGCACCTTCTCCAGCACCTCGATCGCGCCGTCGTGCAGCGACAGGATCGGGCGCAGGCCGAGGACGATGCCGAACGCCGTCGCCGGCATGCTCAGCCGGCCTCCCCTGCGCAGGTGCTCCAGCGAGTCCACCAGGAACCAGACCCGTGTCGAGGCCGCGACCGAGACGGCGTGCTCGGCGACACGGCTCCCGGACGGCAAGGACGGTCCGACGCGACCGCGGGCGTGCCACCGGGCACGGGCGCCAGCGAACGGACCCGACCCCGGTGCGGGAGCGGGCGGTTCCGGTGGGCCGAGGGAGAAGCGCGCCGCGTCGAGCACCGCGAAGCCCAGCGCCATCGCCACCGCGCCGGAGTCGACCACGTGCACGGTCACCGGTGCGGCCTCCGCGGCGAGGCTGGCCGCCCGCACCGTGCCCGACAGCTCGCCCGACAGGTGGATCGACACGATCTCGCGGGCGCCGGACGCAGCGGCCCGGTCGTAGGCCGCGGCGAAGGCTGCGGGCGACGGCTGGGAGGTCGACACCTTGGCGCCCCGGGTCAGCGCGGCGAGCAGGGCGCCCGGGGTCAGGTCGACGCCCTCGATGTGCCGCTCGCCGTCGACGACGACATCCAGCGGGACGACCCCGATGCCCCACCGCTCGGCCGCGCCCTCCGGGAGCGAGGCCGTGGAGTCGGTGACGATCGCGACCGACGGCTGCTCGGGCGGGCGACGACCGGGCATGCGGCTCAGGCCGGGACGATGTTGACGAGCTTCGGCGCCCGGATGATCACGGTGCGGATGTCACGCCCGTCGAGCGCGCGCTGCACGCCGACGTCGGCGAGCGCCAGGGCGCGCAGGTCGGCCTCGGACGCGTCGGGCGCCACCTCGGCACGCCCGCGCACCTTGCCCTGCACCTGGAAGATGCACGTCACGGAGTCCTCGACCAGCTGGGCCGGGTCCGCCACGGGGAACGGCTCGTAGGCGAGGGAGCGCTCGTGGCCCAGCCTCGACCACAGCTCTTCGGCCAGGTGCGGCGCCACCGGAGCGGTCATGAGCACGAGCGGCTCGATCGCCGCGCGAGGCGTCGTCGGCAGCGTCGTCAGGTGGTTGTTGAGGACGATCAGGCGCGAGATGGCCGTGTTCACCCGCATGGCAGCCATGTCCGCGGTGACGTCCGCGATCGCGCGGTGCAGCACCCGCAGCGTCTCCTCGGAGGGCGCCTCGTCGGACACGACGGTGGCACCGGTGCCCTCGTCGACGACGTTGCGCCACAGCCGCTGGAGGAACCGCTGCGACCCGACGACCGCACGGGTCTCCCACGGACGCGAGAGGTCCAGCGGGCCCATCGACATCTCGTACACGCGCAAGGTGTCGGCGCCGTACTCGGCGTACATGTCGTCGGGCGTCACCATGTTCTTCAGCGACTTGCCCATCTTCCCGTACTCACGGTTCACCGGTTCGCCCTGCCAGCTGAACCCGGTCTCCGACGCGGCGTCCTCGATGACCTCGTCGGCGGGCACGTGCACGTCCCGCGCGTCGGTGTAGGCGTAGGCCTGGATGTAGCCCTGGTTGAACAGCTTGTGGAACGGCTCGCCGCTGGCAACGTGCCCCAGGTCGTGCAGCACCTTGTGCCAGAACCGCGCGTAGAGCAGGTGCAGGACCGCGTGCTCGACGCCGCCGACGTACAGGTCGACGCCGCCGATGGAGTCGGGCTTCTGCTCCCCGTGGCCCGGTCCCATCCAGTACTGCTCGAGCGTGGGGTCCACCAGCCGCGTGTCGTTGGTGGGGTCCAGGTAGCGCAGGTAGTACCAGCAGGAGCCGGCCCAGTTGGGCATGGTGTTGGTGTCCCGGCGGTACTGCTTCAGGCCGTCGCCGAGGTCCAGCGTGACGTTCACCCAGTCCTGGTTGCGGCCCAGCGGCGGTTCCGGGGTGGAGTGGGCGTCGTCCGGATCGAACGTGCGCGGCGAGTAGTCGGGCACCTCGGGCAGGTTCACGGGCAGGGCCGACTGCGGGACTGCCAGCGGCAGGTCGTGCTCGTCGTAGACGATCGGGAACGGCTCGCCCCAGTAGCGCTGGCGGCTGAACAGCCAGTCGCGCAGGCGGTAGGTGATGGTGCCCTCGCCGACACCCTTCGCGGTCAGCCAGTCGGTGATCCGCGCCTTGGCGTCGGCCACCGACAGCCCGTCCAGGCTGATCTCGGCGTTGGAGGAGTTGATCGCCAGGCCGTCGCCGGTGCGGGCACCGGGCTCGGTGCCCTCCGGCGCGTCGATCGTGTAGACGACGGGCAGGGCGAACGCCTCCGCGAACGCGAAGTCGCGGGCGTCGCCGCCGGGGACGGCCATGATCGCGCCGGTGCCGTACCCCATCAGCACGTAGTCCGCGGTGAACACGGGCAGCAGCTCGCCGTTGACCGGGTTGGCGGCCAGGTGACCGGTGAACACGCCCGTCTTGCGACCGGCGTCGGCCTGCCGCTCGACCGCGGTCTTGGACGCGGCCTCGGCCCGGTAGGACGCCACCGCGTCCACCGGGGTGCGGTGCCCGCCGGTCCAGACGTCCTTCGTGCCGTCGGGCCACGCCGCGGGCACCTGGTCGAGCAGCGGGTGCTCAGGAGACACGACCACGAAGGTGGCGCCGAACAGGGTGTCCGGCCGGGTGGTGAACACCTCGACCTGGTCGCCGCCCTGCACGGCGAACCGCACCCGCGCGCCGGACGACCTCCCGATCCAGTTGCGCTGCATCGCCTTGACCTTGTCCGGCCACTCGATGTGCTCCAGGTCGTCGATCAGCCGGTCCGCGTAGGACGTGATCCGCATGTTCCACTGCCGCAGGCTGCGCTGGAACACCGGGAAGTTGCCGCGCTCGGACCGGCCGTCGGCGGTCACCTCCTCGTTGGCCAGCACCGTGCCCAGGCCCGGGCACCAGTTGACGGGCGTCTCGGAGACGTAGGCCAGCCGGTGCGTGTCCAGCACGCGCCGGCGCGCGACCTCGTCCAGGCCGGCCCACTCGTCGCCGCGCTTCCCCGCGTCGTACTCGGCGACGAGCTCCGCGATCGGGCGCGCCCGACCGACGCCGCCGTCGGGCCGTGGCGCGGTCTCGTCGTACCAGGAGTCGAAGATCTGCAGGAAGATCCACTGCGTCCAGCGCACGTAGGCCGGGTCGATGGTCGCGAACGACCGCCGCGGGTCGTGCGCCACGCCCAGGCGTCGCAGCTGCCGCTGCATGACCTCGATGTTCGCCTCGGTGGTCACGCGCGGGTGCTGGCCCGTCTGCACGGCGTACTGCTCGGCGGGCAGGCCGAAGGCGTCGAACCCCAGCGCGTGCAGGACGTTGTCGCCCTGCATGCGGCGGAACCGGCCGACCACGTCGGTGGCGATGTACCCGAGCGGGTGCCCCACGTGCAGGCCCGCGCCCGAGGGGTACGGGAACATGTCCATCACGAAGAACGCCGGCTGCGCGGGGTCCGCGTTCCGGCCGTCGCCGTCGGTGAGGTCCCCCGTGGGGTTCGCGGCGAAGAACGTGCCGCGGTCCGCCCACTCGTCCTGCCAGCGCAGCTCGATCTCGCGCGCGAGGTCAGCCGTGTAGCGGAACGGGACGTCGTCGGTGGAGGTGGGTGCGGGGGCGTCCTGCGAGGTCACCCGGCGAGTTTACCGACCGCCCGCGATGACGCCGTACGCGGTCGTGTGGGCGCGGAGGCGCGGTCGTATGCTCCGGTCATGTCGGACAGCGCCCAGCAGCCAGCCCCCGCCACGTCCACGGCCGACCTGGCTGCCCTGCGAGCCGCCGCCGCCCAGGCCGCCGCCGAGGCTGCCGAGGCGAGGTCCCAGGCCGCGGCTGCCGCGCTCGCTGCGGCGGAGGCGGCCGCGTCGGGACAGCCGAACGTGGCTGCGCCTCCCCCCGCTCCCCCGACTGCAGCACCAGGGTCGGCGCTGTCGGAGCATGCCGCCCAGATCGCTGCGGGCTACACCTTCGCCGGCCCGATGCTCCCCCTCGGCGCTCTCGTGGAAGGGGACGTGGCCCTCCCGTCCGTGCCGGTCGGGATCCCGCTCGGGATGATGAACCGGCACGGCCTCGTGGCCGGTGCGACCGGCACGGGCAAGACCAAGACGCTCCAGGTGCTCACCGAAGGGCTCTCCGCGGCCGGCGTCCCGGTGTTCGTCTCGGACATCAAGGGGGACCTGTCCGGGCTGGCCGTGCCGGGCACCTCGAGCGAGAAGCTCCTGGCGCGCACCTCCAGCCTCGGGCAGGACTGGGTGGCCACCGCGTCGCCGGTAGAGTTCCTCAGCCTGGGCGGGATCGGGACCGGTTCGCCGGTGCGGACCACCGTCACGGACTTCGGCCCACTGCTGCTGTCCAAGGTGCTCGGCCTGAACGCGACGCAGGAGTCGAGCCTGGGCCTGATCATGCACTGGGCCGACACGCAGGGGCTCGCGCTCCTGGACCTCAAGGACCTCCAGGCCACCATCGCGTACCTGGTCAGCGACGAGGGCAAGCCGCTGCTCAAGGGCATCGGCGGCCTGTCGGCGGCCACCGCGGGGGTCATCCTGCGCGAGATCGTGTCGCTCCAGGGGCAGGGTGCCGACGCCTTCTTCGGCGAGCCGGCGTTCGACGTGTCGGAGCTGCTGAAGACCACCCCTGACGGTCGGGGCGTCGTCAGTGCGCTCGAGCTGCCCGGCGTGCAGGACCGGCCGGCCCTGTTCTCGACGTTCCTCATGTGGCTGCTGGCCGAGCTGTTCCAGGAGCTCCCCGAGGTGGGCGACCCCGACAAGCCGAAGCTGGTGTTCTTCTTCGACGAGGCGCACCTGCTGTTCACGGGCGCGTCCTCGGACTTCCTCACCCAGGTCACGCAGACGGTCCGGTTGATCCGCTCCAAGGGCGTCGGGGTCTTCTTCGTCACCCAGAGCCCGAAGGACGTGCCGGCGGACGTGCTGGGTCAGCTGGGCAACCGCGTGCAGCACGCCCTGCGCGCGTTCACCCCGGACGATGCCAAGGCCCTGCGGTCCGCGGCCCGAACCTTCCCCACGTCCCCCTACGACCTGGAGCAGCTGCTCCAGTCGCTGGGCACCGGCGAGGCGGTCGTCACCGTGCAGTCCGAGCGCGGGACGCCGACCCCGGTCGCGTGGACGCGGCTGCGGGCGCCCCAGTCGTCGATGGAGCCGATGCCGGCCGCGACCATGGCGGCCGCCGTGTCCGCGTCCCCCCTGTCCGGCCGGTACGCGGTGGCCGTGGACCGCGAGTCGGCGTACGAGCTGCTCGCGGTCCGGGCCCAGAAGGCGCAGGAGGCCGCCCGCCGCGCGCAGGAGGCCGAAGAGGCGCAGGACCGGGCCGACGAGGCCGCCCGCGAGGCGCGCAGGGCGGCCCCGCGGCGGTCGGCCAGCCGGACCAGCCCGCTGGACAGCCTGCTGCGGTCAGCGGGTACTCAGCTGGGGCGTGAGATCACGCGCTCGATCTTCGGCACCCGGCGGCGCTGAGAGCGTCGGAACGGGTCCCCGCCCGAACGCCAGCACGACGCCGAGGCCGAGGGCGGTCAGCCCCGCCCCGACCCACGCCGGCGCCAGGTACCCGAAGCCGCCGGCGATGACCAGGCCGCCCGCGAACGCACCGGCCGCGTTGCCCAGGTTCAGGGCGGAGTGGCACAGCGCGGCGCCCAGGGACGGTGCCGCCGGCGAGACGTCCATCAGGCGCGTCTGGAGCGACAGCCCGAGCACCTGGGACGTCACGCCCAGCAGGACGAGCGCCAGGACCGCGGGCACCGGGGACGCCCCGACGAGCGCGATGGCGACGAGTACCACGATCGTCGCGACCATGCCCCCGATGACGGTCCCGAGCACCGACCGGTCGGCCAGCCGTCCGCCCAGCAGCGTGCCGATCGTCATGCCGATCCCGTACAGGGCGAGCACCAGCGGAACCAGCGAGATGTCCAGCCCCGTCACCTCGGTGAGCAACGGCTTGACGTAGGAGTAGACCGCGAACATCCCGCCGAACCCGATCGCGCCGGCGCCGAAGGCGATCCACAGCCGGCGGTTGCGCAGGGCGGCGAGCTCGGTGCGGACCGTGGTGCCGGCCGGCGACGGCAGCGACGGCGTCCAGGCGTGCAGCGCAGCGAGCGTGACCAGCCCGAGGACGCCGACCCCGACGAACGCCCAGCGCCAGCCGACGGCCTGTCCGATGATCGCGGTCAGCGGGACGCCCACCGCGCACGCGACCGTCAGGCCCGCCATCATGGCGGCGACCGCCCGGCCCCGCTTCTCCGGGCCGACCACGGCCGTCCCCATGACCGCGCCGACGCCGAAGAACGCCCCGTGGGGCAGTCCGGCGAGGAACCGCGCGAGCACCAGCCAGCCCTGGGTCGGCGCGAACGCGGACAGCACGTTGCCGACGGTGAACGCGACCATGAGCAGGAGCAGGAGGCGGCGACGGTCCAGGCGGGCGCCGAGGGCCGCGAGCGTCGGGGCACCGGCGACGACACCGAGGGCGTACGCGGTGATCGCGTGCCCGGCCGTGGGGATGGAGACCGCGAGGTCGTCGGCGATCTCCGGAAGCAGGCCCATCGTGGCGAACTCGGTGGTGCCGATGCCGAACCCGCCGAGCGCGAGGGCGAACAGCGCGGCGCGTGAGCGCGCGGGCGTGAGGGTGACCAACGACGAGCCTCCGGACGAATCGATTCGATCTCGAGGCGGAGTGCGTCGTCGTCAGCTCCGGTGGATGCCGCCAGCGTACGGGGTGTCAGGCGGAGGGGACCAGCCAGATCGCGCGGGCGGCCACCTCGCCGAGGTCGACGGTGCGCGCACCCACCCGCACCGAGATCACGCCGGCGACCGTCCGGCGCTCCACCACGACGAGCGGCGCGTCGAGCACGAGCCCGACCGACTCCAGGTAGCGCAGGAGCCCCGGGTCGGCGTCGGAGATGCGCGCGACCGCCCACTCCCCCGGCTCCACGTCCCACAGCACGCTGGCCGCCGGGATCTCGAGGGACCCGTCCGCACCCGGGATGGGGTCGCCGTGCGGGTCGCGGCTCGGGTGGCCGAGCTGGGCGGCGATGCGCTCGACGAACAGGTCCGAGACCGCGTGCTCGAGCACCTCGGCCTCGTCGTGCACCTCGTCCCAGCCGTAGCCGAGCAGCTCCACCAGGAACGTCTCGATGAGGCGGTGGCGGCGCACGACCGCGAGCGCGTGCCGCTCGCCGTCCGCGGTGAGCTCGACGGCCCCGTACGGCTGGTGCGTGAGCAACCCGCTGTCCGCGAGCCGCCGGACGGTCTCCGACACCGTGGACGCCCCGACGCCGAGACGCCTGGCCAGCATCTTGGTGGTGACCGGCTGGCTCGACCACTCGCGGGCCGACCACACGACCTTGAGGTAGTCCTGCGTGACGGCGCTCAGCTCGGGGGTGGTCGGCGTGCTCACGGGATCAGGGTAGGGCGCCCCCTGCGTCCTCCGGGTTCACCAGCCGTCGACGGACCAGTGCCAGGGCTCGCTCGGCAGGTTCTGCAGGCCGTAGTCCGCGGCGTGCTCGGTGAGCCAGACGAACGCCGGTGAGCCGGCCCGGAGCACGGACCCTCCGGTCGTGAAGTCGAGGGCCAGGCCTCGCTCGTGGCGCGACGTCCCCGGCGGAGCCGTCTGCGGCCGGCAGATGACGACCGTCGGGTCCGCCTCGGTCGGGCTGCAGTTCGCGGCGCGCAGCGCGATCTGCTGGCTCGCGCTGCGCCACCCTCCGGCGTGCAGGTCGATGCCGGCGTCGCGCGCCGCCGACATCAGGGCGTCCAGCGCATCGGCGAGGCACGGGTGGACGCGCACGCCGAGCCCGGTGACCACGGTGTCGGACTCGGGGACCGGCGCGGTGACCTCGTCACAGTCGGTGGCCACCTCGGTCCGCGCCATCAGCTCCACCGGGACGTCGACGCGCCACAGCTCCTGGCCGGTCGTCGCGCGCAGCAGCAGGGCGCCCTCCTCGAGCTGGAGCGTCGCCCCGGGGCTGGCGGGCGCGCCGGTGGTCCACAGCGCCGCACCGTCGGCCCCCGACACCGACACGGTGCCGTCCTCGAGGACCGCGAGCGCCGCAGCCCCGGGCACGGGGGCGGTCCACACCACTGTCTGGTCGAACGTCAGGGCGAGGCCGTCGGCCGCGAGCCCGAGCCGCAGGTGGCCGTCCGGGGAGCTCAGCTGCTGGCCGACCGCCAGCGGCGCCCCGGCAGCCAGTGACGACGGCCCGATCACCGTGCCGGTGCTCCACACGGGAGCGCCCGCGGCGTCGTACAGGACCAGGTCACCGTCGTCCTGGAGCACCAGCGACGACCCGGGGTGGCCCGCGGTGCGGCTGCGCCAGGTCCGGTTGCCGTCGGCGTCGGTGACGACCAGGTTGCCGTCCTCGCCCAAGGTGAGCGTGGAGCCGGGAGCGGTGGTCTGCGTGGACCAGCGCGTCGTCGCGTCCGGGCCGAGCAGCGCCACCGAGCCGTCGTCGAGCACGAGGAGGGTCTGCCGACCGTCCGGGGAGGACAGCGCGTCCCCCGCCGCCAGCGCGCCCCCCGACGGGAGGATCGACGGGCGCACGCCGGTGCCGGTGTCCCACACCTGGGCACCCTGCGCGTCGAGCACCACGAGGTCGCCGTCGTCCTGGAGCACCAGGGTCGACCCCGCGCTCGCCGGTGCGTCCGGTCGCCAGGTCACCGTGCCGTCCGGAGCGGTCAGGGTGACGTCACCGTTCTCACCCACGCTGAGCAGGGACCCGGGGCTCGCCGGACCGGAGACCCAGCGCGGATCGGGGTCGGCGCCGTACAGGGCGAGCACCCCGTCGGGCTGGACCACCAGCGTCTGCGAGCCGTCCGCCGACACCAGGCCCTCGCCCGGTGCGAGCACCTCCCCCGGACGCAGCTCGGCCTCGCCGGGAGCCGCGGACGCGCCCGGCGCGAGCGCGAGGGTGCCGGCGAGGACGCACACGACGGTGAGGGCGGCACGAACGACGGGGTGCGACCGCGCACCCCGCACTCCCCCGACCGACGACGCAGCCCGGACCATCCGCCCCTCCCCCGCGCACGTCCGACGCTCCGGCTCGCGCGCACTTCCACACTAGGGCAGCGTGACCCAGATCACACGGGTGAAGGAGTGGCGCGGTTGCCCGGCTCGGTGGGCACCGCAGGGGTGACCGGCCACCGCAGGCGCGAGGTGACGGTGACCGTGGTGTCGGGCCGGACCTGCACCAGCTGGTAGTCGAGGAACCGGCGCGTGACCGGGTTCCAGCGCAGCACGGTCAGCTCCGCGACCCCGTTGAGCGGACCCACGGTGGGCTGACCCAGCGTTGCGCCCGCGGTGCTCGAGCTCACGTAGCGCACCCCGCGAGCCACCCGCTCGGGCCCGTAGCGGCGGTGCAGGTGGCCCGAGATCTGCGCCGGGACGCAGCCGTTGTCCAGCGCCGCCTGGCCGACGGCCGGGGTGTGGATCAGCAGCAGGTCGACGCCGTCGGGGTCGTCGCACGCGACGTCGGCCAGCCGGTCGGCCGCGTCCGCCGACGACTCCTTCCCGGCCTGCGCGGTCCCGCCGGCTCCGACGCGCGTCTCGTTCGCGTCGCTGTCGCCCAGGATGCGCAGGCCGTCCACCTCGACGACCGCGCCGTCCAGCACCGTGGCGCCGGCCCTCGCGTAGTTCCTCGAGGTCTCCCGCGAGTCGTGGTTGCCCGGGGACGTGACCAGCTCCACGCCCGCCGGCACCGCTCGGGCGAACGTGGTGACGCAGTACTGCTCGACCGAGGTCCCGTTGATCGTCGTGTCGCCGGCATCGAGGACGAGGTCGGCCCCCGAGCGCTCGACGAGAGTCCGGATGAGCGGCGCCATGCCGACGTTGCAGTGCAGGTCGGAGACCACGACGACGGTCAGCAGGCTCGCCTCGTCCGGTCCGCTCGGGCTGCCGCTCGGCGTCGGGTCGCTCGTCGGCGACGAGTCCTCGCGGTCGTCCCAGGCGGACTCGAGCGAGGCGTTCGCCTCCGCGTAGAACTTCTCGTTCTTGCGCAGCTCGGCCACCACCTGCCCGCCGTAGGTGTCGATCACGCCGCCGAGCCGCCCGGTCACGCGCGCACCCTCGAGCGGCGTCCCGTCGAAGACCGCCGACGCCGGCTGCGACACCGACGGGCGGTCCCTGCGCCCCAGGCTGGACGTCAGGACGGTGGCAGTCAGCGCCACCACCGTCACCCCGACCACCGCCGACCGCAGGTGCGGACGCAGGTGCTCGTAGAGCTCGGCGCGCCGCGCGCCCCCGAGCAGGAACCGCGCCAGGAACCACCCGCCGACCAGGACCCCGAGGGCCAGGCCGGCCCGCTCCAGCGCCTCCACGGCCAGCGCACGGGCGACGTCCTGCACGGTCGCCTGCGGGCCGGAGAAGAACTGGAGGTAGCTCTGGAGGTCCCCGCTCAGCGCGGCGAGGGTCCGGGACTGGTCGAGCTCGGTGACCGACGCCGGGATCTCCTGCACGACGACGCGCACGCCGAGAGTCAACGGCAGCGGCGAGTCGATCTGGAGCGTCCCGAGCGGTCCGAGGTCGACGGTCACGGTGTCGTCCGTGGTCACGTCGTAGCGCGCCTCGTGCGGACCGAGGCTGCTCTCGACCGAGGCCGTGGTGATCCCGAACGTGAGCGCGACCAGCACGGCACCGAGGACCAGGAGGGCGCGCGGCCACCATCGACGCGCGACGCCCGGCTCCGGGCTGCTCGGGTGGCTCATCGCCCCCGAGCCTAGGGCGCCCGCCGCCTCAGCCCTGCGCGTCGCGCCAGGCCACCCACTCGGCGGCCAGCGACAGGTCGTACTCCGGGCCGCTGGTGCCGACCGTGAACAGCGTCGCGCCGGCGGCGACGAGCGCGTCCGCGACCTTGCTCGGCGACGCACCGACGCCGACCGAGCGCTCGACCAGCGCGGCCGTGTCCCGGCCGACCTCGGCGCCGTGCTCGTCGAGGATCGCGCTCTTGCGGCTCAGGGTGTCGACGTCCCCGAAGGAGTGCCAGACGTCGGCGTGCTCGGCGACGACCCGCAGGGTCTTGCGCTCGCCGCCGCCGCCGATCAGCACCGGGATCTCCCGGGTCGGCGTCGGGTTGGACGCCGCCCAGCGCGCCTTGATCCGCGGCAGCGCCTGCGCCAGGTCAGCGATCCGCGAGCCCGCGGTGCCGAACTCGTAGCCGAACTGGTCGTAGTCCTTCTCGAACCAACCCGCGCCGATGCCCAGGATGAGCCGGCCCCCGCTGATGTGGTCGACCGTGCGGGCCATGTCCGCCAGCAGCTCGGGGTTGCGGTAGGAGTTGCACGTCACCAGGGCGCCGATCTGCACGCGACTGGTCTGCTCCGCCCACGCGCCGAGCATGGTCCAGCACTCGTAGTGCTTGCCGTCCGGGTCGCCCGTCAGCGGGAAGAAGTGGTCCCAGTTGAAGAGGATGTCGACGCCGAGGTCCTCCGCGCGGCTCACCGCGTCGCGGAGCTGGGCGTAGTCGGCGTGCTGGGGCTGGAGCTGGACTCCGATGCGGATGGGGTGCGTCATGGTGCCGAGCCTACGGACGGGTCAGCGATCGGGCCGCTCGAGCAGAGGACAGGATCTGACCGCTTCGACGACCAGACTGGAGGGACGACCCCAGCGAAGGAGTGACCGATGGACATGAAGCTCGAGCTCGTCTCCGTTCCCGTGACCGACATCGACCGCGCGAAGGCGTTCTACGTCGACCAGGTCGGGTTCGTCGCCGACCACGACATCCCGGTCGACGAGTCCCTGCGGTTCGTGCAGCTCACTCCCCCGGGCTCGGCCTGCTCGGTGGTGCTCGACGTGAACATGACGTCGATGCCGGCGGGCGCGCAGCAGGGGCTCCAGGTGGTGGTCGACGACGCGGACGCCGCCTACGCGTACCTGGTGGGCCGTGGCGTGGCCGCCGAGCCGGTGGTGGAGTTCCCGTGGGGACGGTTCACGTTCTTCGCGGACCCGGACGGCAACCGCTGGGCCGTGCAGCAGATCATGCGCGGGTAGGCGCGGCCGCCGAGATGAGCAGCTCGGCCGCCGAGCGGATCTGCGCGACCTGCTCGACGGTCAGGCCCAGGCCGTCCACCATCGCGGCCGGGATCCCGACGGCGGACGCCCGCAGCTCCCGACCGCGCTCCGTCACGACGATCTCCAGCGCACGTTCGTCGTCGGTGGCGCGCTCGCGCCGGACCAGGCCCATGCCCTCCAGCCGCTTGACCAGTGGGGACGCCGTGGCGGGCTCGAGGTGCAGGTGTGCCGCCAGGTCCTTGAGCGAGAGCCGCCCGTACTGCCAGAGCGCGAGCATGGCGAGGTACTGCGGATGCGTCAGCCCGAGCGGCTCCAGCAGCGGCCGGTAGAAGGCCACGAGGCTGCGCGCGGCGGCCGACACGGTGAGGCAGACCTGGGCCTCGACGGCGAGCGGATCATCCATGGTGACGATGATAGGTCGTGGGCTTATAGTTAGGGCACGAACTAGTGAGGAGACGTCCGTGCCGAAGAAGCGCCGTCGCGACATGACGGAGTGGTGGCTCACCTACCTCGGCCCCGCGCAGGTGGGCAACATCCGCGGTCCGCGCAAGGAGCTGACTCCGGACGAGGTGGCCCGTGACAGCGAGCTCCAGGCGGAGTTCGAGCGCGTGGTCGATGCCAGCGGCCGCACGTTCCTGGTGGAGCGCCCCGCTACTGGTAGCTGACCAGGTCCGGCACCGGTTGCACCTGGTACGTCTGCGTCGGGTCCAGCATCGGCGTGTCCTCGTCGTAGAAGTTCTTCCACCCCCAGTGCACCGGTGGCGCGTCGGTGCGCAACGCGTTCCACGTGCCCGCCTTCGCCGGCTGCGACCCCTGCCCGTCGACGTGGACGACCAGGGCCAGCTCGTCGCGTGAGGTGTCGAGCCGGCCCCGGTCGACGATCATCCGGCCCGCGAACTGGTGCAGGACGAGCATCTTCTGCGGCAGCGCGCGCTGCGCGGTGAAGTCCGCGAGCCACGCGACGACCGCGTTCACCTCGTCGATGCCGACGGAGCCGATCTGGCGCAGGTGCACCTGGTCGGGGGCCAGGCGCCACTCCGGGTCCAGGGCGAGCCCGACGTACGGCAGCGCGAGCAGGTCGGCGTACTGCTGCGCCTGCGTGAGGAAGTCGGTGCGACCGGGCTGGAGGTCCAGGACGACCGCCATGCCCGCCGCCCCCGCGGCCTCGACCAGGGGACGCAGCTCCTCGACCGGGCGCTCCTGTGAGTAGTTGCCGTCGTCCCCGGGGCCCGCCGACGCGATGGTCGCGATGATCTCGACCGTCGGCACGACGACGTCCGCGGTGAGCGTCCGGTACGGCGCCGCGGTGGCGTCCGCGCGAGCCACCGTCGCCGGGACGTCCTGCTCCCCCAGCACGCCGAGCGCCGCCGATCCGGGCGTCCCGTAGAGGGCCACGTACTTCTTGCCGGGCACGCCCGGGACCTGCGGGAACACGAGCTGCCCTCCACCGCCCAGCAGCGCGCCGGTCCGCGCGGACGCCACGCGCCGCGCCAGCCGGTCCGCCGGGCCGAACGCGCCGCCGAGCGCGATCGTGTGCTCCGGTGCAGCCGCCGCGATGGCCTGCACGCTCGCCGTCGTGGCCCGTGGGTCACCGGCAGGGGCGTCGAGCACCGGGATGCCGGCCGCCCGGAGGGTCGCGAACGCGGCGACCGGGTCGACGCCCACGCCGGTGAGCGCGATGGTCCCCGCGACCGCCGGGGTCGGCCGGGTCGGCGGGAGCTCCGGGGTCGGGGACGGCGTGGACGACGGCGTGGACGACGAGGTGGTCGACGGGGTCGGCGCGGGCGTCGTCGCCGCGGGGGCCGGCGCGGGGGCGCCCAGCACCGTCAGCACGGCCGGCCGGGGTGCCGCGAGAGCACGCACCGCCGCGGCCTCCTGCCCGGGCGCGACCGGGGTCGGCGCACCGAACCTGGCCCCGGTGGCCGCGCGCAACGCCACCCCGTCCGAGCCCGGTGCGACGGGGACCACGGCCACGGACCGCGCGGGGGTGAGCGCCACCCCGCCGACCGCCAGCACAGCCTGGGCGTCGAGGCGCGCGAGCTCCGCCAGCACGGGCGCCGGGTCCGCTGCGGCGGTGGTCAGCAGCACGGGCGCACCCAGCGCGACCCCGACCGTCGCGGCGGTCAGCTGCGCCGCCACGTCCTCGGCCGGCGCGACGACCACCACGGGCGCGGTCACGAACACCGCGCGCGACGTCTCGAGGGCGGCGTCCTGGGCGGTGGCGGCCGGGAGCACCGTCGCGACCTCCGCCGGCGCGACGGCCTCCGCGGCGACCGCCGTGGGAGTCGGCGTCGGGGTCGGTGTTGGCGTCGGGGTGCGCGACACCGTCGGGGTCGGCCCGACCGGCCCGCCGTCGTCCGTGCAGCCCGTCAGCGCCAGCAGGGCGACGAGCAGCACGACGAGTCGTCGGCCCTGCGGCACGGCTCTACCTCCTGGTCGACGGTCGACCGACAGCATAGGAGTGCCCACCGACCGGGGTTCTCGGTGAGCGCAGGAGCGCCGACAGTGCAGCCGACACGGTGCGCGTCGAGCCGCCGGTCCTCGCGGGCGGCCGGTCGGCGTGCCAACCTCGGACGATGGGGTCCGCGGGCGAGGTCGTGCAGGCGTACGTCGCGGTCCAGGCGGAACGCCTGCTCGCGGCCCTCCCGGCCGTCCGCGCCGGAGACGACGACGCCGTCCACGACGCCCGGGTGGCCACCCGGCGGCTGCGCGCCGCCCTGTCGGTCTACCGGCCGGTCCTGGACCGCACCGTCACCGATCCGCTGCGCGACGAGCTCGCCGAGCTCGGGACCGTGCTGGGCGCGGCCCGGGACGCCCACGTCGAGCTCCACGCGCTGCGGCGCAGGATCGCGCTGGAGGACCCCGATCTCGTCGTCGGACCGGTGGAGCAGCGGATCGACGAGGACCGCTCCGCCGCTCGACTCCAGGCGCAGGACCGGCTCGACGCCTGGCTGGCGTCGGAGCGGTTCGCGGCCCTCACCGCGGTGCTCGCCCGGGACCTGTCGAGCGGCCCCCGTGCAGCCGAGGGAGCGGACGCTGTCCTTCCTCGGCGCGCCCGCCGCGCCTGGGCCCGGTTCGACCGCACCGTGGCGGTGGCCGCGGCGATGCCGGCCGGCGAGGACCGCGACGAGGCCCTGCACGAGGTCCGGAAAGCGGCACGTCGTGCTCGGTACGCCAGCGAGGTCGCCGTGCAGGTGGTCGGAGCCGTCGCGCGGCGCAGCGCCAGGCGGGCGCACCGGGTGCAGGAGGTGCTCGGGACGCAGCACGACGCGGTGACGCGGCAGGAGACACTGCGCCGGCTCGCGCACCAGGCGGAGCTCGACGGCGAGAGCACGTTCACCTACGGACGCCTGCACGCGCTCGAGCAGGTGGCTGCGTCGGTGGCGGAGCGTGCCGCCAGGACGCCGGTGCGCAAGGCGGTCAGCCGCGGGCACCGCAGCTGGGCGCGCTAGTCGGAGAGGTGCTCGTCCGGGCGGTGGTTGTGGCCGAGGCTCTGCAGGAACCGCGGGCCGACACGCGCCAGCTCGGCCTCGTACGCCGCCGACCAGGTGCCGTAGGGGGTACCCGCGAGCGCGTCGTTGGAGAACCTCGGGTCCGACGTCAGCTCGGTCACGCAGAACTCGGGGATGGTCAGGTCGGTGACCGGCCCGCCGCGCTCCACCTCGGCGACCACCAGCGGCGCGTTCCCGCCGGCGAACGTGTCGACCACCCAGCCGTCGTCGCCCAGCCAGACGGAGTGCCGCGTCTTGGCCACCCGGGCACCCCCGCGGCGCACCAGCTCGAGGCCGACGGAGACGTCGAGCTCGCGCTCGGCCTCGTAGCGGGTGCCCTCGTTCATCGGGCCCTTGACCGTGATCGCGCAGAAGTCCATCTGGTCCGCGTACCGCTCGAGGATCGCGAGCTCGTCGAGCCCCGGCTCGAGCGCCAGCCCGTCCACGGTGGCCTGCACCCGGACGCGGATGGCGAAGCCGGCGTCGGCCAGGACGTAGCTCTGCACGATGAGGGCCGGTGCGGCGTCGAGCAGGTCCGCGGGCACGTCGCGCGCCCAGAAGCGACGTTCGAACTCGAAGTCGCCGTACCCGGTGTCGCTCACCCTGCGAGGGTATCCGCCGAGGTCATCATTGCTGTGCACATCGTGCGATGCCTCGTCATTCGGTGCTGACCGCGTCGAGGACGGGCAGCCGCGCCGCGCGGACCGCCGGCCACAGCGCGGCGACCACCCCGACGACGACCGCGAGCGCGAGCATGAGCCCGATGCTCGCCCACGGGATCGCGAGCGTGCGCAGGCCGACGTCGGCGAAGACGGTGGGCAGCGTGGCGGCGAGCGCGACCCCCATCACCAGCCCCACCGCCGTGCCGAACACCGCGGTGAGGACCGACTCCAGCGTGATCGTCGTGCCGAGCTGGAGCCGGCCCAGCCCCACCGCGCGGAGCAGCCCGATCTCCCGGGTCCGCTCGATGACGGACAGGGCGAGCGTGTTGACGATGCCGAGCACCGCGATGACGACCGACAGGCCCAGCAGCGCGTAGAGGATCACGAGCACGCGGTCCACCTGGGCGGCCAGGTCGGAGACGAACTCCTCGCTGTCCATCACCGACACCACCACGTACGGGCGCACGGCCGCCGTGAGCTCCCCGCGCAGCGCGCCGACGTCGGCACCGTCGGACGCCGTGACGAACACGGTGGTCAGGCGCTGCTCGTCGACGGAGAACAGCTCGTCCAGCACCGTCTGCGACACCACGAACGGCACCCCGAACGCCGGCGAGTCGATGACCGCACCGATGGTGAGCGTCCTCGTCCCGGACGAGCCGACCAGCGCGAGCTCCTGTCCCAGCGACCAGTCCTCGTCGTCCATCGTGGTCCGCTGCACGGCGACCTCGCCCGCGGTGAGCGCGCCGGGGAACTCCCCGTCCACCACCTCCGTCCGGATGCTCCGCCCGACGGCGGTGGGGTCGATGCCGGTGACGGCGAACGTGGAGTCGCCCACCAGGACACCCGCGGTGGCGAACGTGTCGGCCGCGCGGACGCCGGGCAGCGCCCGCACGTCGGCCACCGCCTGCTCCGGCACCGTGCCCTGGGCGGCACCCCGCAGGATGTAGTCGGTGGTGGCCTCCTGCGTGACGATCGCGCTGGTGGACGCCTGGGTGGTCGCGGCGATCACGGCCGCGGCGCCGACGAGCGCCATCCCGACCATGAGCGCGCCCGCCGTGTTGGCCGTGCGGCGGGGGTTCCGGGTCACGTTGCCGCGCGCCAGCGGCCCGACCGGCCGCCACCCGGCGATGGGCAGGGACGCCACGCGCAGGAACCCGCGGGCCAGCACCGGTGAGGCGGCCAGCACCCCGAGCACGACAGCGCCGGCCCCGCAGCCGAGCAGGGCACCGGCATGGTCGGCGGTGGGGTGCAGGAGCGCGAGCACCACGGCGCCGACACCGAGCACCACCAGCGCGACCCCCACGGCCGCACGGCGCACCAGCGAGCGCTCCGGCAGCGTGACCTCGTCGCGCAGCGCCTCGACCGGTGGCACCAGCGCGGCGCGACGGGCGGGCACCGCGGCGGCCAGCACGCTCACCAGGGTGCCGACGAGCACCGAGACCACCAGCGTGAACCCGTCCAGCGGCACCCGACCGGTCAGCTGCATCCCGAACCGGCCGAGCACGGTACGGAGCACGACGACCAGCCCGAGCCCGCCGGCCACACCGAGCGCCGCGCCGACCACCCCCACGATCGCGGCCTGGAGCACGATCGAGGAGAAGACCTGGAGCGGCGACGCGCCCACGGCACGCAGCAGCGCGAGCTCGCGGGTCCGCTGGCGCACCCACATGGAGAACGTGTTGGCGATGATGAAGCCGCCGACGAACAACGAGATCCCCGCGAACACCAGCAGGAACGTCGTGATGAACCCGAGGACCGTGAGGATGTTGGCGGTGGCGCGCTCGCGCACCTCGTCGCCCGTGACCGCCTCCGCCGGGACCGTCGACGCCGCCGCCACGGGCGCGATCCGGTCCACCAGCTCCTGCTCGGTCAGGCCGTCGTCCGCCAGCACCGAGATCGTGGCGACCGTCCCGTCCGGCGCGAACGCGGCCTGCGCGGTGGCCGCGTCGAGGAACACCACAGTCGCGCCGGCCAGCGCGGAGCCGAGCCCCACCTCCCCGACCACCGTCACGGGCCGGACCTCGCCGCCCACCACCACGCGCGTCGAGTCGCCGATCGCCAGGCCCGACGCATGCAGCGTGGCGGACTCCACCGCGATCTCGTCGGACCCTGCCGGCGCGCGCCCCGCGACCACGTCCACGGCCCGGTCCCGCGGGTCGTACGCGAACCCGAAGCTCGGTGCCTGAGTGCTCTGCACGGCCGTGCCGTCGGCGCCGACCAGCACGAGCGGTCCCTGCACGTCCGGGAGCACCGCGGCGACGCCGTCGACCGCCTCGAGCTCGTCGACGAGGGTCAGCGGCACCGGGTTGCGCACGTCCGGGCTGATCCGGTCCGGTCCGCCCGTGCCCCCCGCAGGCTGCGCACCCTGCACGTAGGCGTCGCCGAGCGTCGTCGTCGCCACGATGTCCGTGAACGTGGAGCCGAGCATGGTGCGCAGCGCGAACGTGCCGGCCACGAACGCCACGCCGAGAGCGACCGCGAGGACCGAGAGGCAGAACCGCACGAGGTGCGCCCGCACCCCGCGCAGCGCGACCCGGACCATCAGACGGCGCCCGCGCGGATGGCCGTGAGAGCCGCCAGCACGGTCTCCGCCGTCGGATCCCGCAGCTCGCCCACGAGCCGGCCGTCCGCGAGGAAGAGCACCCGGTGGGCGTACCCGGCGGACGTCGGGTCGTGCGTGACCATCACGACCGACTGACCGAGGTCGTCGACGCTGCTGCGCAGGAAGCCGAGCACCTCCGCCGCCGACGAGCTGTCGAGGTTGCCGGTGGGCTCGTCCGCGAACACCACGGCGGGCCGCGCGACGAGCGCACGTGCGCAGGCGACCCGCTGCTGCTGCCCGCCGGACAGCTCGGCCGGCTTGTGACCGAGCCGGTCGGTGAGCCCCAGCGTCTCGACGACGAGGTCGAGGTGGGCCTGGTCGACGGGCCTCCGTGCGATGTCCAGCGGCAGCGTGATGTTCTCCAGCGCCGTGAGCGTCGGCACGAGGTTGTACGCCTGGAAGACGAACCCGACGCGCGTCCGGCGCAGCGCGGTGAGCCTCCGCTCGGACATGCTGCTCACGGTCTGCCCGTCGACCACCACGGTCCCCGACGTCGGCCGGTCCAGTCCCGCCAGGCAGTGCATCAGTGTCGACTTGCCCGACCCGGACGGCCCCATGATCGCCGTCAGCTCCCCGCGGACGAGGTCCACATCCACCCCGTCGAGCGCCCGCACGGCCGTCGAGCCGGCTCCGTAGACCTTGACCAGGTCGTGCGCTGAGGCGATCACAGACTCGGTCATCGGGGTGCGTTCCTCCTGGTGCGGGGGCTGTTGGGTCCGATCGTCCCTTGTGATGCTCGACACCGCGAGCCCCCGCGGGACATGTCGTGTGAGAGGGTGGGGACACCAAGGGCTGCGCGAACCTGCGCGCCCCGCGTCGTGGAGGTCCCCCGGAGCACTCGCTCTGGTTGCTCTGGCGGCGGACCCCGACCCAGCCCCGAGAGGCTCTCTCTATGACTTCGTTCACCGATCTTGGCGTGCCCGCTGCCCTCACCGCAGCACTGACGGCACAGGGCATCACCGCCCCCTTCCCCATCCAGACCGCCACGCTGCCCGACTCGCTGGCGGGCCGCGACGTGCTCGGCCGCGGTCGCACCGGCTCCGGCAAGACGCTCGCGTTCGCCCTCCCGCTCGTCGTGCGGCTCGCCGCCACCGCGGGCAAGGGCAAGGCCGCCCGTCGGCCTCGCGCCCTGGTGCTGGCCCCGACCCGCGAGCTCGCCACGCAGATCGACGCCACCATCGCGCCGCTGGCCAAGGTGCTCGGCCTGAACACGACCGTGATCTTCGGTGGCGTGTCCCAGGGCAAGCAGACCTCCGCGCTCAACGGCGGCGTCGACATCGTCGTCGCGTGCCCCGGCCGTCTCGAGGACCTGCTCAACCAGAAGGCCCTCACGCTCGACGACGTGCAGATCACCGTGCTCGACGAGGCCGACCACATGGCCGACCTGGGCTTCCTGCCCGGCGTCAAGCGGATCATGGACAAGACCCCGAAGGCGGGCCAGCGCCTGCTGTTCTCGGCCACCCTGGACAAGGGCGTCGACCAGCTGGTCAAGCGCTACCTGACCTCGCCCGTCGAGCACTCCGTCGACAGCGCCGAGTCGCCCGTCTCCGCGATGACGCACCACCTGTTCGAGGTCCGCGACGCCGACGCCAAGAAGCAGGTCGTCCACCACCTCGCCTCCGGCACCGGTCGCCGCCTGCTCTTCATGCGCACCAAGCACCAGGCCAAGAAGCTGGCCAAGCAGCTGACGATGGACGGCATCCCCGCCGTCGACCTGCACGGCAACCTGGCCCAGGGCGCCCGCGAGCGCAACCTCGAGGCGTTCTCCTCCGGCGCCGTCCGGGTGCTCGTCGCCACGGACATCGCCGCGCGCGGCATCCACGTGGACGACATCGAGCTCGTCGTGCACGTCGACCCGCCGGCCGAGCACAAGGCGTACCTGCACCGCTCCGGCCGCACCGCGCGGGCCGGCTCGGGCGGCGACGTCGTCACGATCGTCCTGCCCGAGCAGCGCGGCGACGTCCGCGCGCTGACCCGTGCCGCCAAGATCACGGCGACGCCGAAGCCCGTCTTCCCCGGTGACGCGACGCTCACGCGCCTCGTCGGCGAGGTCGCCGCGCCCGTGAAGTACGTCGCTCCCCCCGTGACCGCCAGCACCGGCGGCGGCGGCGGTGGCGGCGGCCGTGGACGTGGCCGTGGCCGCGTGGGCGCCCCGGCAGCAGCGGCCCCGGCCGGCGCGTCCGGTCAGCGCCGCCGCCGCGGTGGCAGCGGCCGTGGCACCAGCGGGGGCTCCGGATCGGCCTCCGGCGGCCCGCGCGTGGTCTACTCGCGCGGCTGACGTCCGTACGAACGCACAGATCAGAGGCCGGTCCGCATCGCGGACCGGCCTCTGGCGCGTCCGCCCGGCGGGGCCGCATGATGACCCGGAGCGTCTCCGACCCCGGGAGTGACCATGTCGAACCGCACGGCCGTCTGATGGCGATCATCTCCCGCGGGTTCCGCGGCAAGCGCGAGTCCGACCCCCGCCTCCCGCCGGGCCAGTACCTCGAGCGCGGGTTCCCCGTGCTGTCGGCCGGACCGACGCCGCGCGCCGACCTGTCCACCTGGACGTTCTCGATCACCGGCGGCGGATCCACGCGGGCGACGTGGAGCTGGTCCGAGCTCACGCACCTGCCGCACGACGACATCGTCAAGGACATCCACTGCGTCACCAAGTGGACCAAGCTCGACTCCGCCTGGCGCGGGATCTCCCTGGACACGCTGCTCGACGGCGTCGAGATCGCCCCCGAGGAGCAGTACGCGCTGGCGCACTGCGACGGCGGCTACACGACGAACGTGCCGCTGGCGGACCTGCGCGGCGGGAAGGCGTGGATCGCCTACCAGTACGACGGCGCTCCGCTGCCCCCCGAGCACGGCGGTCCGGCGCGGCTGCTCATCCCCCACCTGTACTTCTGGAAGTCGGCGAAGTGGGTGCGCAGCCTCGACCTGATGCCCGAGGACAGCTGGGGCTTCTGGGAACGGCTGGGGTACCACGCCTACGGGGACCCCTGGAAGGAGCAGCGGTACTGGGGGGACTGAGCGTGTCTGCCCTTGCGGGGGACGACTCCCCCGCCGCTGAGCTGTACGCCCTCCCCTGGATGGTCGGCACGCTGCTCTCCCGCACCGCCGAGACGCCGACCGCGATGACCCTGGAGCTCGACGTGCCCGGCTGGCGCGGCGCGCTCGCCGGTCAGCACGTCGACGTCCGCCTGACCGCCGAGGACGGGTACTCGACGCAGCGGTCCTACTCGCTGGCCTCCCCCGGGACCATGGGACTGCCCGGCGTCCCGCCCGACCCGGCCGGTCACGACTCCCGCATCGCGCTCACCGTCCAGGTGGTCGACGACGGCGAGGTCTCCCCGTACCTGACCGAGGACCTCCAGGTGGGCGACCAGATCGAGCTCCGCGGCCCCGTCGGGCACTGGTTCGTCTGGCACCCCACCGACCCGCACCCCGTGCAGCTGATCGGCGGCGGCTCGGGGCTGGTGCCGCTGATGTCGATGCTGCGCACGCGCCGGCTCGCCCGCAGCGTGGCGCCGTTCCGGCTGGTCGTCTCCGTCCGCACGCCGCAGGACGCGATCTACGCCGACGAGCTGGAGCAGCTGGGCGCCGACGTGCAGATCACCCCGGTGTGGACGCGCCGCGGGCCCGACGACTGGACCGGCCGCGTGGGACGGGTCGACCCCGGGCTGCTGGAGTCGGTGTGCTTCCCGCCCGACCAGCGCGCGCACGTGTTCGTGTGCGGCCCGACGCCGTTCGTCGAGACCGTGGCCGACACGCTGGTCGACCTCGGGCACGACCCGGAGCGCATCCGCACGGAGCGGTTCGGACCCACCGGCCCGTAGACGACGGAGGGACCCGACACCGGTCGGGTCCCTCCGTGTGCTCGGGCGGTGCGGGTCAGCCCGTGTTCTGCAGACCCGCGGCGACGCCGTTGACGGTGAGCAGCAGGAGCCGGCGGAGGTCGTCGGCCTGCTCGGGCGCGTCGCCCGTGCGCAGACCGCGCAGTGCACGGAGCTGGAGCAGGGACAGCGCGTCGACATAGGGGCTGCGGAGCTGGACGGCCCGGCCGAGGATCCGGCGGCGGGACAGGATCGCCTCGCTGTCCGTGATGGCGAGCACCCACCGGCGCGTGAGGGCCATCTCGTCGAGCACCTGCTGCGCCAGGTCGTCCCGGTCGCCGAGGGCCAGGTACCGCTCCGCGATGCGCTGGTCGGTCTTGGCCAGCGACATCTCGACGTTGTCGATCATGGTGGCGAACAACGGCCACTGCGCGTAGGCCGCGCGCAGCTCGTCGAGGTCACCCACCGTGTCGAGCGCGGTGCCCAGCCCGTACCAGCCGGCCAGGTTGATGCGGGCCTGCGACCAGGAGAACACCCACGGGATCGCGCGCAGGTCGTCGAGCGACTCCACCGAGAGGCCCCGGCGTGCTGGGCGGGAGCCGATCGGCAGCATGCCGACCTCCTCCAGCGGCGTGACCTCGGCGAACCACTGCGGGAACCCCTGCGACTTCACCAGCTCGTGGAACCGGACCCGCGACGTCTCGTCGAGCTGCGCGGCCAGCGCCGCGAACCGCTCGGTGGCCGCGGCGTTGTGGCGCTCGACCGAGGGCGCACCGGCCAGCAGCGTCGCCGCGGCGACCTGCTCGATGTGCCGTGCGGCGATGACCGGGTCGCCGTAGCGGGCGAAGATGACCTCGCCCTGCTCGGTGAGCTTGAACCTGCCGTCGACCGAGCCCGGGGGCTGCGCCAGGAGCGCACGGTTGGCGGGGCCGCCCCCGCGCCCGAGCGCGCCGCCGCGGCCGTGGAACAGGGTCAGCACGATCTCGTTGCGTCGCGCCCACTCCGTGATCCGGCGCTGCGCGGTGTCCAGCGTGAGCGTGGCGGAGACGGGGCCGACGTCCTTGGACGAGTCCGAGTAGCCGAGCATGACCTCGACGCGGCGCCCGTTCTCCGCGAGCCGGCGCTGCACCTGCGGGAGCAGGAGCGCGCCCTCGAGGATGTCGACGCTGGCCTCGAGGTCCGCGAACGTCTCGAACAGAGGGACCGCGTCGATGATCGGCGCGTCCATGCCCGCGAAGGCGATCTCCGCCAGCTCGTAGACGGCCGCGAGGTGCTCGGCCGACTGCGTGAAGGAGATGATGTACCGCCGGGCGGCCAGCACGCCGTAGCGCCGCTGGACGGCCCCGATGGCGCGGAAGGTGTCGATGACCTCGACCGTGCGCGGCTCGAGGGTGCCGTCGATGCCGTTCGCGCGCAGGTCCGCCAGCGCACCCTCGTGCACCTGCGAGTGCTGCCGCACCTCGAGCTCGGCCAGGTGGAACCCGAACGTCTGCACCTGCCAGATCAGACGCTGCAGGTCGCCGTACGCCGCACGGTTGGCGCCGGCCTCGGCCAGCGAGCGCTGCACCACGGCCAGGTCGGCCTCGAGCTCCGGCGCCGCACCGTACGCGAGGTCCGCGTTCCGGGTCCGGGTCGCCGCGATGCGCTCCGCCAGGAAGTACACGACCCGACGGTGCGGCTCGTTCGGGGCGTCGCCCGCGATGCGCGCGGCCAGCGTCGCGGACAGGCCGCGCTGCTTCTGCCACAGTGCGCTGAGCTCGTGCGAGGCGGGGGTTCCCGAGCCGTCGAGGGTGAGGCCGTGGGCGGACTTGCGGGCCGAGGACTCCAGCTCGAGCAGCGCGTGCTCGGAGGCCATCGCCGCGGCCTCCTCGGTGATCTGCGCCGTGACGTTGGGGTTGCCGTCCCGGTCGCCGCCGATCCACGTGCCCAGCCGCGCGAACGGTCGCACGGCCGGCGCGGTGGTGCCCGCGGCGTCGGCCAGCAGCCAGTCGTCGAGGCGCCGGTAGACGGCCGGCAGCACGTCCGCGAGGGTCGCCTCGAACACATTGATCACGGTGCGGACCTCGTCCAGCACGGACGGCTTCGCCTCGCGCAGGGGGGCCGTGCGCCAGAGCGTGTCGATCTCGCTGAGCAGGCGCCGGTCGTTCTCCGCGAGCGACATCCCTCCGACGTACCGCAGGTCACGCTCGGCCACGAGCTCCGCGATCCGGCGGATGGCGCCGGAGACCGCCCGCCGACGCGCCTCGGTCGGGTGCGCGGTGAACACGGGCCGGAACTCGAGCTCCGCGAGCCGCTGCCGCGCGACGTCCTCGCCCACCTCGTCGGCCAGCTGCGCCACCGCGGCCGGCAGCGAGTCGTCCGGCGCCAGGTGGTGCGGCAGGAGGCTGGCCTCGCGCTCGCGCAGAACCCGGACGCGGTGGTACTCCTCCGCGGTGTTGGCCAGGTGGAAGTAGCAGGTGAACGCCCGCGCCACCTGCTCGGCGCGCGAGAGGGTGAAGCCGGCGACGAGCTCCTCGGCCTGCGCCAGCGCCTCCGCGTCAGGGCCGTTGTGGGCGCGGATCGCCAGCTCGCGCAGCGCCTCCACGTCGGCCAGCAGGTCCTCTCCCCCCGCCTCGCGCAGCACCCGCCCGAGGAACTCGCCCAGCACGCGGACGTCGTTGCGCAGCGGCTCCGGGATCTCGTGGCTCGCGGGGCTCTGGGCAGAGCTCAGGACGGCGTCGCTCGGGGGAAGAGGTGCAGTCACGGGCCAAAACTAGGGCACGTACCTCGATGGGTGCCCGTGCGTCCAGGCGATGGGCAGTGTGACGTACTCGACGCGCGACTCCTTACGGTGGGTCGGTGCGTCACATCATCGTCGGGACAGGTGCGGTCGGCGGGGTCATCGGGGGGCTCCTCTCGAGCGTCGGGACGGACGTCGTGCTGGTCGCCCGTGGTCCCCAGCTCGTGGCCCTGCGCGCCACCGGGCTGGAGGTGACGACCGCGGCGGGGACGGTGCGCGTGCGGCCCGCGGTCGCCGCAGGTCCCGACGAGGTCGACCTTCGCCCGGACGACGTCCTGGTGCTCGCCGTCAAGAGCCAGGACACGGCGGACGCGCTCGACGCCTGGGCGGACCGGCCGGTCGCCGGCGGGGGGACGGCCGCCGAGCGGCTCGCGGTGGTCTGCGCGCAGAACGGTGTGGACAACGAGCGGGCGGCGCTGCGCCGGTTCGCCCACGTCATCGCCATGTGCGTCTGGCTGCCGGCCACCTACCTCGAGCCCGGCCGCGTCTCCGCAGGCGGCACGCCGGTGCCCGGGGTGCTCACCGTGGGCCACGCGGCACCCCCGCCCGCCGACGGCGCCGTCGCGCTCACCGCCTACGCCCGTGACCTCGTCGACGCCGGCTTCCGCGCACCCGTGGCCACGGACGTCATGGCCTGGAAGTACACGAAGCTGCTGACCAACCTCGCCAACGCGGTCGAGGCGCTCTGCGGTCCCTTGCGGGACGACGACGCCCGCGAGCTCGCCGCCCGCGCCGACGCCGAGGGCCGCGCCGTCCTGCGCTCCGCCGGCGTGGTCGCCCTCGACGACGCGGTGCACGACGCGGCCCGCGCCGGGTTCCGCGTCGAGGCCCTGGCGGGCCAGGAGCGTGGCGGCGGGTCGTCGTGGCAGTCCCTGGCGCGCGGGACGGGGTCGATCGAGTCCGACTACCTCAACGGCGAGATCGTCCTGCTGGGTCGGCTGCACGGCGTGCCGACCCCGGTGAACTCGATCCTGCAGCGGCGCGCTCGACAGGCGGCGGCTGCGGGCGCCCGCCCGGGCGCGACGACAGCGGCGGAGCTCCTCGCGGAGGCCGCCCGGACCTGAGCTTTGAATGCACGCTGTTACTGTCAATTCATGCTCCCGACCGCGCAGAGCGAGGCGTGGCACGCCGCCCTGGCCAGCGAACCGCGCCGCCGCATGCTCGCGATGCTCACCGAGTCCCTCGACCCTCTGGACGCCCTCACGGTGGCTGTCGGTGTCGGGGTGCACGTGACGACGGCCCGGTTCCACCTCGACCAGCTCGAGGCCGCCGGGCTCGTGTCCCGCCAGGTCGCGCGGTCGGGCCGGCGCGGCCGACCGCAGGTCCTGTACCGCGCAGCCACCGTCCCGCAGCCCCCCGAGGAGGCTCAGCAGCGGCTCACCCACGCGCTAGCCGCGGTGATCGGCGAGGACGGCGACGGCGGCCGCGCCCGTGCGGTGCGAGCGGGCGAGCAGTGGTCGGAGCAGTACGCGACGGGGGCGGAGGCGGACCCCGTGCCGCCACTGATGGCGATGCTCACCGAGATCGGTTTCGAGCCGGAGCTGCGCGCGGCCGAGAGCACCATCGCGCTGCCCGCGTGCCCGTTCCGGACCGAGGCGCGAGCGCACCCCGACGTGGTGTGCTCGGTGCACCTGGGACTGCTGCGGGGTGTCGCACGGTCCCTGGGGCACGACGGCGACGGCCCCCGGCTGCGTCCGTTCGTGCAGCCGGACCTGTGCCTGGTGGACCTGCCGGACGAGTGGGTGGGCCCAACGTCCTAATGAAAGGACGCCGTTCCTCTTAAATTGGTTCCAGGGTCACGTGACCCGCCGAGGAGGAACCATGCCCGCCGAACCGATCAGCCTGTCGGCCCACCGCCCCGGCGCGGCCGCCGCCGAGTCCCCCGTCGAGCACGCCTGCGAGTGCGGCCACGACGACGCGCCGAGCATTGTCCTCGACGCCCGCACGATCCCGCACGCCATCCGGCACGCGTCGATCTTCGGCGCCCTCGGGTCGATCCAGCCCGGCTTCGCGCTCGACCTCATCGCCCCGCACGACCCGCTGCCGCTGCTCGCGCAGCTGGAGCGCAACCGCCCCGGGGACTTCGCCGTCTCCTACCTGGAGCGTGGACCGGACGCCTGGACCGTCCGCCTCACCCGCGTGCAGTGACGCCGGCACCGGCCCGCCACGGATGACGACGCTCAGCCCTGCCCGGCGCCCCGGCGCCGGCACGGCGACGCGACCCCGGGTGCCCGCCCGCCTCGGCCTGCTGCTCCTCGGCGGGTTCGCCCTGCTGGCCGGGCTCGACGGCGCCCTGGTGCTCCTCGGGCTCGGGGCACCCGTCGACTCGCTGCGGCTCGCCGAGGTGCACGGCCCGCTGATGGTGTTCGGCTTCGTCGGCACCGTGGTCACGCTCGAACGGGCGGTGGCGGTGCGCCGGCCGTGGGCCTATCTGGCTCCCGGCCTGCTCGGGGCGGGCGGCATCGCGCTCGTCTCGCCGCTCCCGGTGGTCGTGGGCCAGGTCGCCCTGGTAGCCGGCAGCGCCATGCTGCTGGCCGCCTACGCCGCCATCTGGCGCAGGCAGTCCTCGGTGGCGACGGCGGTGCAGGTGGTGGGCGCCCTGATGGGCCTGATGGCGACCGCGCTGTGGTGGCGTGGCCTCGGCATACCCCAGCTCGCTCCGCTGCTGATCCTCTACCTGGTGCTCACGATCGCCGGCGAGCGGCTCGAGCTCTCGCGCCTGTCGCCGTCGGTGGACCAGCGCGCCGAGCAGTGGCTGTTCGGCATCGGCCTCGGGCTCGCCGGGGCGGCGGTCGTGGCGCTCGTCCTCCCCGTCGCCGGGTACCCGCTCCTCGGCCTGGGCATGCTCGCCCTGGTGGGCTGGCTGTCCCGGCACGACGTCGCGACCCGCACCGTCCGCTCCGCCGGGCTGCCGCGGTACATGGCGTGCTGCCTGCTGGCGGGCTACGTCTGGCTGGTCGTCGTGGGGGGCATCTGGTTGGTGCAGGGGCCGGTCTACGGCGGCCCCACGTACGACGCGATGATGCACGCCGTGTTCCTCGGCTTCGTGATGTCCATGATCATGGCGCACGCCCCGACGATCCTTCCCGCGGTGCTGCGCCGCCCGCTGCCGTACCGCCCGGTCATGTACGTCCCGGCGGCGCTGCTGCACGTCTCCCTGCTCGCCCGCGTGCTGCTCGGGGACGCCTACGGTCACCCGGCCCTGGTGCAGTGGGGTGGGGCGCTCAACATCGTCGCGGTGCTCCTGTTCGTGGTGGTGGCCGTCGCGTCCGTGCTGAGGGGGACGCGATGAGGGACCGGATGTGGCACGTCCTCACGGGCATCCTGGTGCCGGCCTGGCTGCTCGCGGCGGCGCTCGGCACGCTGGTGCACCGGACGCTGCCGTCGTCCGGCTGGCTGCTCGTGCACCTGCTGCTGCTCGGCGCGGTGAGCACCGCCATCCTGATCTGGAGCCAGCACTTCGCGGACACCCTGCTCCGGCGTCGAGCCCTGGGTCACCGGCGCTCGCTGGGTCTGCGCCTGGCTGCCCACACGGTCGGGGCCGTGCTGGTGATGACCGGGATGGTCGTCGACGCGTTCGGGCTCGTGCTGGCCGGCGGCGTCCTCGTCGGCCTGAACGCCGTCGCGCACGCCGTGGTGATCATCGGCCAGTCGCGCGGCGCGCTCCCGGCCCGGTTCTCCCCCCTGGTCCGCTACTACGCCGCCAGCGCCCTGATGCTCGCGGTCGGGGTCACCCTCGGGGTCCTCATGGCCCGGCTGGACGGGGGCGGCGAGGACTACGAGCGCCTGTTCCTCGGTCACCTCGGCCTCAACCTGCTCGGCTGGGTGGGGCTGGCCGTCGTCGGGACCATCGCCCTGCTGTGGCCCACCGTGCTGCACACCAGGATCGAGGCAGCGACCGCGGCGTCCGGGCCGACCCTGCCGGTACTGGTGGGTGGCCTGGGCCTGCTGGCGCTCGGCTGCCTGGCCGACCTGCGCCTCGTCGTGACGCTGGGAGTGCTGGTCTACCTGGTCGCGCTCGGCCGGGTGCTCCGGGAGGCCGTCGGCCACCTGCGACGGGCACCCGCCGTCACCTTCGCGGGCTGGAGCCTGGGCGCCGCGCTGGTCTGGTTCGCGCTCTGCACGCTCGGGTTCGCCGTCCAGGTGGCGCTCTCCCCCAGCTGGACCGTCGCCGCCGCCCGCGTCGAGGCGCTCGTGCCGTACCTCGCCGTGGGCTTCGCCGCGCAGGTGCTCCTCGGGGCGCTCAGCTACCTGGTGCCCGTCGTGCTCGGCGGCGGCCCGCCCGCGTCCAAGGCCACCGCGGCCGAGCTCGACCGTGGCGGCCTGTTCCGGGTCGTCACCGTCAACGCCGCACTAGCCATCTCGTTGTTGCCCGTGAGCAGCAGCCTGACGGTGGCGCTGTCGCTGCTGGTGGTGGGCTGCATGGCCAGCTTCCTCGTGCTCTTCGCCCGCGCCCTGCGCACCAACCGACGGGTCCGCGCCCTCCCGCTCGTCCGCGTGGTCCCCGGAGAGCGAGCCCCCGTTCCCGCGGCGCGCGCGACCGGCCGGATCCTCGTGGCCGCGGCCGTCGTGCTGCTCACGGTGACCGCGGGCATCGTCGTCGATCCCCCGTCCGTGGGCCCGGAGACCGCCGCGGCGCAGGCCGGTGCACCCGTGCCCGCGACCGGGCACACCACCGAGGTCGCCGTCGAGATGGTGGACACCCGCTTCGTGCCCGACCGGGTCGAGGTCCCGGTGGGCGACGAGCTCGTGATCACCCTGACCAACCGCGACGACATGGTGCACAACCTCGTGCTCGAGACCGGGCTCGTGTCGCCGTCGCTCGAGCCGGGCGCGAGCGAGGTGGTGACGATCGGCGCCGTCGGATCCGACGTGCAGGGGTGGTGCTCGATCGCCGGCCATCGCCTGCTCGGCATGGACCTCGAGATCGTCGCGGTGGGCGCTCCCGGCCACGCCGGTCATGACGTCGCCGCCACCGAGGGCTCGGCTGCCGACGACCTCGACCCGATGAGCGAGCCCGGCCCCGACTTCGTCGCCCGCGACGCCTCGTTGGCGCCCGCGCCGGGCACGACCGTGCACCGCCGCACCCTCACCGTGCGGAACGTCGAGACCGAGGTCGCCCCCGGCGTGACGCAGACCCGGTGGACCTTCGACGGCGCCGTCCCGGGTCCGACGCTTCGCGGCACCGTCGGTGACGTCTTCGAGATCACCCTGGTGAACGACGGCACGGTGGGGCACTCCATCGACTTCCACGCCGGTGGCATCAGTCCCGACGAGGTGATGCGGACCATCCAGCCGGGTGGCCGTCTGACCTACACCTTCACAGCCACCCGGTCGGGCATCTGGCTGTACCACTGCTCGACGATGCCCATGTCCGTGCACATCGCCAACGGCATGTTCGGGGCCGTCGTCATCGACCCGCCCGGCCTGGCCCCCGTGGACCATGAGTACGCGCTGATCCAGTCGGAGCTCTACCTCGGCGCGCAGGGCGGAGAGGCCGACGCCGCGAAGCTGCAGGCCCGGGAGCCCGATCTCGTCGTGTTCAACGGCTACGCGAACCAGTACGCCGCGCGACCGCTGTCGGCCCGCACGGGCGAGACCGTGCGGTTCTGGGTCCTCGCTGCCGGGCCGGACGTCGGGACCTCCTTCCACGTGGTCGGCGGCCAGTTCCACACCGTCTTCAAGGAGGGCGAGTACCTGCTGCGGGACGGTGGCAGCACCGGGACGGGCGGTTCCCAGGCGCTCGACCTGGCCGCCGCCCAGGGCGGCTTCGTCGAGGTCACGTTCACCGAGGCCGGGCACTACCCGTTCGTCAGCCACGTCATGTCGGACGCCGAGCGGGGTGCCCGCGGGATCGTCACGGTCACCGACGGTCCCTGAGCGACGGGCTGCTCCACCGGGAAGTCGTACCGCACCCCGCTCGGGGGCAGCCCGGTGCTCACCCTGGTCCGGTGCCACCTGCTCTACGACCAGGGCCAGGGTCAGGCGGGCACGGCGGTCAGGCGCGCAGCGCTCCTGTGCTCGCGCGGATCGGCGAGGGGAGCTCGGTGAGACCAGAGAGATAGGCGTCCACCGCCGCCGCGGCGGACCGGCCCTCGGCGATCGCCCACACGATGAGCGACTGGCCCCGCCCGGCGTCACCGGCGACGAAGACCCCGGGCACGTTCGTGGCGAACTCGTCGTCCCGCGCGACCGTCCCGCGCTCGGTCAGGTCGACGCCGAGCTGCTCGAGCAGGGATCCCCGCTCGGGTCCGGTGAAGCCCATGGCGAGCAGCACGAGCTGCGCGGGGATCTCGTGCACCGACCCCTCGACCTGCTGGAAGCGCCCGTCGGCCAGCTCGACCTCGACCAGGCGCAGAGCGCGCACCTGCCCGTCCTCGTCGGCGAGGATCTCCTGCGTGGAGACGGCGTAGACGCGCTCGCCGCCCTCCTCGTGCGCGCTGGCGACGCGGTAGACCATCGGGTACGTAGGCCAGGGCTGCGTGGCCGGACGCTCCTGCGGCGGTCTGGGCATGATCTCGAGCTGCGTGACCGACCGGGCACCCTGACGGATCGCCGTGCCGACGCAGTCCGCGCCGGTGTCGCCGCCGCCGATCACCACGACGTCCTTGCCCGTCGCGACCGGCTGCCCCGGCACGACCTCGCCCAGCGCGGCCCGGTTGGCGGGCACCAGGTACTGCATCGCCTGGAGCACTCCGCCGGTGTCCCGGCCGGGCACGGGCAGGTCCCGCGGAACCGTCGAGCCGACCGCCAGGACGACCGCGTCGTAGCGATCGCGCAGCTGCTGGCCGGTGACCGCCGTGCCGACTGCGACGCCGTTGTGGAACCGGGTGCCCTCGGTCTCCATGAGCGCGAGGCGGCGATCGATGTGCCGCTTCTCCATCTTGAACTCGGGGATGCCGTACCGGAGCAGACCGCCCGCCCTGTCGTCGCGCTCGTACACGGCGACGGTGTGCCCCGACCGGGTGAGCTGCTGCGCCGCGGCAAGCCCCGCCGGTCCGGAACCGACGATCGCGACCGTCTTGCCGGTCATCCACTGCGGGAGCTGCGGCTGGACGAGGCCACGGTCGAACGCCTCGTCGACGATCGTGACCTCGACGTTCTTGATGGTGATCGGTGGCGCGTTGATGCCGAGCACGCACGACGTCTCGCACGGCGCGGGGCAGAGCCTCCCGGTGAACTCCGGGAAGTTGTTCGTCATGTGCAGGCGGTCGCTGGCGTCGGCCCACTGCCCGCGCCAGACGAGGTCGTTCCAGTCGGGCACGACGTTGCCGAGCGGGCAGCCGTTATGGCAGAACGGGATGCCGCAGTCCATGCAGCGACCCGCCTGGCGCGTGACCATCGCGAGGTCGTCGG
This sequence comes from Cellulomonas sp., assembly GCF_965229465.1. Taxonomy (GTDB): domain Bacteria; phylum Actinomycetota; class Actinomycetes; order Actinomycetales; family Cellulomonadaceae; genus Cellulomonas. Next base: position 147,576 of record NZ_OZ245882.1, read on the forward strand.
GGTTGCCGGCGCGGTGGGCGTGCACCTCACGCCAGTCCATGATGCGGACGTCGACGGGCCGGTCCGTCGGCAGCTCGCGCTGCCGGGTCTTCAGGAATCCCCGGGGGTCCGCCACGTTGCCGCCTCCTCCAGCCGGGATCCTCGGCGCCGGGCGTGCGCCCGCGACGGTCCTGACCTGGACGCACCCTACGGGTCACGAAGGAGCGCCCGCCGAGCCGAAGGTCCCGGCGGACGCTCGGCGGCGGGGCGCGGCAGTTGGTTGCTGACGTTCGGCCATGGGACCTTGGTCCCTCGCGCACCGCGTCCCGGTGCGCTGCGACTCCGGGAGGCCGATCGTGAGCGTCGACGAGTCGAGCGGCAAGGCGCCCTCCGACAGCGAGGTCGCACTCCTCGACGCCATCCTGGGTCTCGCGGCCGACCTGGACCTCCAGAGCCTGCTCACGAGGTTCGTGGTGGCGAGCACGGAGCTGACGGGCGCTCGGTACGGCGCCATCAACATCGTCGACGAGAGCGGCACCTCCACCACGTTCGTGCAGAGCGGCGTCGACGACGCCACGGTCGCCTTCCTGGGGCACCCGCCGCACGCGTGGGGCGTGCTGGGCAGCATCCCCGACGTCGGCGTCCTCCGCCTGGAGGACCTCGCGGCCCACCCGGCGTTCCGAGGTCTGCCAGCCGGTCACCCTCCGATGGGCTCGTTCCTGGGTGCGGCCGTGCGCGTCGGCGGTGCGAGGTTCGGGACGCTGTACCTCTCGGAGAAGGCAGGCGGGTTCCACGACCGGGACGAGTCGGTGGCCCTCGCGCTGGCCGCGGCCGCCGCGGTCGCGGTGCAGAACGCGCAGCTCTACGCCCTCGAGAGGCGCCGCCAGCAGTGGCTGACCGCCGCGCAGGTGATCACCACCATGCTGCTCGAGGACGCCGGCGACGAGGACGTGCTCGTCCGCATCGCCTCGTCGGCACGAGAGATCGACCAGGCGGACACGGCCGCGCTCGTGCTTCCCGGCCGTCGTGGCGAGCTGGTGGTGGAGATCGTGTCCGGCGCGGGCGAGCAGGAGCTCCTCGGTCTCGACCTGACGGACGACGAGCGCGTCCGCTCGGCGTTCGACGACGGCACCGGACAGTTCGTCCCCACCATGCAGGGCGCCGCCGACCACGCCCTCGCCCGGTACGGGCCCGCCCTGTTCGCGCCGATGCGCGCTGCCGGTCAGGGCGTCGGCGTCATGCTGCTGCTGCGGCGCGCGGGCGCGGAACCCTTCACCGACAGCGACCTCGCGCTCTCCCGTACCTTCGCGTCCCAGGCCGCGCTGGCGTTCGTCCTCGCGGAGGCCCGACGGGCCCAGGGCCGGGCCGTGCTGGACGACGAGCGCACCCGCATCGCCCGTGACCTGCACGACCTCGCCATCCAGCAGCTCTTCGCCGCGGGGATGCAGCTGGAGAGTGCCCGCACGAGCACCGACGAGCCCCTCCCGCCCGCGCTCGCCCGGACGCTGGACTCGGCCCTGAGCCTCGTCGACGCCGGGATCCAGCAGATCCGCGTGGTCGTGCGGACCCTGGACGACGGCGGGACGGGAACCCCGCTCGTGGAGCGTGTCGCCGCCGAGGTGGAGCTCGCCCGCACCTCCCTGGGCTTTGCCCCGTCGCTGCTGATCAGCGTCGACGGCGACCCCCTGGACGACGGCGTCCCGTGGGCGCCCGCGCCGTCCCTCCTCGACGACCTCGTGGCGCCCGGGCGGGCGAACAACGTCGTGGCGGTGGTCCGGGAGGCGCTGTCGAACACCGCGCGGCACGCCCACTCCAACTCGGTCGCGGTCCGGCTCATGCTCACCTCCCCGCCCCAGGGCTCCATCGTCGTGGAGGTCGAGGACGACGGCGTCGGCGTCCCGGCCGCGCCCACCCGCGCCTCCGGGACGAAGAACCTCGCGATCCGCGCCCGCCAGTCCGGCGGCACCTTCTCGCTGCAGAGGCCGCCGTCGGGCCGTGGGGCGCTGCTGCGGTGGACGGCGCCGCTCGACTGAGCGGCACTGGTGACGGCTGCCCGTGTGGGCGACGCGAGTCAGGGGGGTACCAACAGGCCCTCCCGAACCTCCGCGAAGCCGGGTTCGATGGGGGCATGCGAGGAGCAATCATCCATGGACCGAACGACGTGCGCTTCGAGGAGCGCCCCGACCCGACCATCGTCGAGCCCACCGACGCGGTGATCCGCACGGTCGCCGCGTGCGTGTGCGGGTCGGACCTGTGGCGGTACCGCGGCCTCGCCGACGTCGCGAAGCCGGTCCCGATCGGGCACGAGTACGTCGGGATCGTCGAGCAGGTCGGCGACGCCGTCACCACCGTGACGCCCGGGGACTTCGTCGTCGGCGGGTTCCTGCACAGCGACAACACCTGCCCGGTGTGCCGCAAGGGCATGCACTCCGCCTGCCAGCACGGCGGCGGGTTCGACGGCTGCCAGGCCGAGCTGATTCGCATCCCGAACGCCGACGGCACGCTCATCGCCACCCCCGGGCAGCCGGCCGCCGACCTGATCCCCAGCCTGCTGGCCCTCTCCGACGTGATGGCCACCGGCTGGCACGCCGCGGTCTCGGCCGGGGTGGGCCCCAGCACGAGCGTGGTCGTCATCGGTGACGGGGCGGTCGGCCTGAGCGGCGTGCTGGCCGCTGCGCAGCTCGGCGCGACGACGATCATCGCGATGAGCCGGCACGCCGACCGGCAGGCGGTCGCCACCGAGTTCGGCGCCACCCACATCGTCGCCGAGCGCGGCGAGTCCGGCCTGGCCCAGGTCCGCGAGCTGACCGAGGGCATCGGCGCGGACGCCGTGCTCGAGTGCGTCGGCACGGAGGAGGCACGGCTCCAGGCCGTCGACCTCGCGCGTCCCGGCGGCATGATCGGCCTGGTCGGTGTCCCGCACGGGGACCTGCCCACCGACAGGCTGTTCTGGTCCAACACGGGCATCCGCGGCGGCCCGGCGCCCGTGCGCGCGTACCTGCCGCACCTGATCGACCTGGTGTGGACCCGCCAGATCGACCCCGGAAAGGTCTTCGACCTGACCCTCCCCCTGTCCGAGGTGGCCGAGGCGTACCGCGCGATGGACGAGCGGCGGGCGATCAAGGTCCTGCTCCAGCCCTGAGACATGCACCGAGAGGAGAAGGAGGCCGACATGGAGATCACTCCCCTGCCGCCGACGCAGAAGGGCCCCGAGCAGTGGTTCACCGGTGACGTGTGGTTCGACGTCCTCGGTGCACCGCCCGAGCCCGCCCGGCTGCGCGTGAACGCGGTGCGGTTCGCGCCCGGTGCGCACACCTTCTGGCACCGCCACGCCAGCGGCCAGACCCTGCACGTCACCGAGGGCACCGCGCGCGTCGGCACCCGCGACGGGCGCGTCATCGAGGTCCAGCCGGGCCAGTCGGTCTGGACGCCACCGGGCGAGTGGCACTGGCACGGCGCGGCACCCGACCGGTTCATGACCCACCTGGCCATGTGGGAGGCCGGCGACGGGAGCACGGGACCCGACACCGAGTGGGCCGACGAGGTCACCGACGAGCAGTACGAGGGGGCAGGAGCATGAGCGGCTGGACGCCGGACGAGCTGCGCACGATCGGAAGGGTCGACGAGCTGGAGGTGGCCTCGCGGCGAGCGGACGCCAGCCTGCGACCGTTCGTGACGATCTGGTTCACCGTCCTCGGCGACGACCTCTACATCCGGTCCGCCCACGGGCCGCAGAACGGCTGGTTCCGTCGCGCGACGGAGTCGGGCACCGGCCGGGTGCGCGTCGGCGCCGTCGAGAAGGACGTGACCTTCGAGAACGGCGACGACGCGCCGCACGCCGCCCTCGACGAGGCGCTGCACGCCAAGTACGACCGCTACGGACCCGCACCCGTGCGGGCCATCACGGGCCCGAGCGTCGCGGGCGTCACCCTGCGCGTCGTCCCGACGCCCTGATCTGCGCGCCCGTCGCGCAGGGCGCCCGTCACCTGGGGCTGCGGGAACGGGCGAGCACGCCGCCGACGAACCCGAGGACGGCGCCGAGCAGCACCAGCGGCAGCCCACGGGTGTCCGCGCCGACCACGGCCGCCGCGACCGCGACGATCACCATGAGCAGAGCCGCGAAGCGGATCCCCCGGCCCGACGAGCCGTTGAGCCCGAGAAGCATCAGCAGAGCCAGCAGGAAGACGAGGACGGTCGAACCGGCGGTGGCCGTCCCGGCGTACGCCGACGCGTCGCCCCCGAACGCGTTCGTCGCGTCCCGCACGATGCTGTCCGGGTCGATCATCTCCCCCAGCCACGGGATCAGCGCCCCCACCATCGCAAGCAGCGCGCCCAGCACCACGAGCCAGCGCTTGGCTGCGGGGCGGTGGTCGGGGGTGGACTGGGCCAGGACGGCCTCCGCCTCGACCGCGGCACGGCCGTCGCTCGCCGAGACGCGCAGCCGCCGCGACGACGTCGTGCCCGCCGGCGGTGTGGGGCTGTCCACGAGGAGCCGCGCCGTGCCGACCTGCCCCGGTGCGATCGCCATCGCCGGGGGCGTGAACGTGAGCCGGGCGCGACCGAACTCGTCGGCACCGGCCAGCTGGACCTGCAGCGTGTCCGCGCCGTGGCGGTTGTCCACCTGGACCAGGAAGGTGCCCTGCCGGTGCTCGGTGGCCAGCGTCGACGGCTCCACCCGGATCCGGGCCGTCGTGATCGGCGCGGCCCGGGCGGAGACCTCGAGGATCCCCGCCGTCTCCACCTCGGACGTGCCGTCGTTCGCGACGACGGCGAAGGGTCGGGACTCGGTGGTCCCGGGGGCCGGCGGGGTCGATCGCGCGCGGGCACGGACCGTCGCGACCGTGCCGGGCGCGACCACGACCCTGGTCTCGGCGAACGAGAACGCGACGAGCCGCTGCGCGTCCCGACCGGTCAGGGTGACCTTCGCGCCGCTGTGACCCGCGCGGTTGTCGACCAGGACGTCGAACACGGGGGCCTCGCCGTCGGTGGCCCGCAGGTGGCTAGGCTCCAGGCGCAGCGTCACGGGGACGTGCACGGGCGCGGCTGACGTGCGCTGGGTGAGCGTCGCCGTCGCGCTCACCGGTTCGTCGTCGCCCGTCCCGGTCACCGTGAGCTGCCGGGTGACGTTCCGGCCGGGCTCGGGGGCGGGTGCGACGAACCGCACGCCGACGTCGACGGTCTCGCCGGCGGGCACGTCCACCACGGGCGGCAGGAAGTGCGCGCGGACGACGTCCTCCGGATCCTGCATCGCGAGCCGGTACCGCCGCGGGAAGTTGGCTTCCCGGTTGTCGAACGACACCGTGAACCATCCGTCGGTGGTGTCCTCGAGGTGGACCAGCGCGGGTCGCGGGGACACGGTCGGGGGCGGACCCACCCGAGGGACCGCGACGCGGACCACCACCTGGGTGAGCTTCTCGGGGTCGACGGACGAGCGCACGACCAGCGGGACCGACGTCTCCTGCGCGACGACCAGGACGCCGGGCCGGGTGGTGAACGTCACCCCGACCGCGCGCGACTCGCCCGGCATCAGGTGGGCGTCGTCGTGCGTCACGACGAGCCACGACGGCGCCGCCTCGGGGTGGATGACGATGCCGTCGACGATGTCCGACGCGTTCCGCAGGTCGACCGTCGTCGTGCCGGGGGCACCGGGCGCGACGACCACGACCGCGTCGTCGACCGTCGCGACCGGGACCTCGGCGCGCGGGTCCCGGCGGTTCGCCGCCTCCGCCTCGCCGGGCTCCGCCGACGACTCGTCGGGCTCGGCCGTCCCCCCGTCGGCCGGGTCCGGCGACGGTGCGGTCGCCGCCGGGTCGGTCCAGTCGATGTAGGTGTCGCAGACGCGGCAGAAGGTCGCGGTCGCCGTGTTGGGCGCCCCGCAGGCCGGGCAGATGCGGTCCGCCATCAGGTCCTCCTGTCAGCCGCCGATGATCACTGTGGGAAGGCCGGGTCCGGGTACGACGGGCGTGCCGTGCAGGCTCAGGTCCGCGACGCGCGCGGCCGGGAAGCCGCCGATCAGGACCGTCAGCGAGCCCATCGCGATGCCGTTGGGCGCCGGGGACACGCACGGGATCGACCCCGGAACGGAGTTGGCGACCGCGGCCGGCTGACCGCCGATCAGGACCGTCATCACCCCCGCGGCCGGGGTGATCGGGCCGCCGACGTGCGGCTTGGGACCGTCCATCAGCGGACACATCGCCATGTCACCCACGCGCAGCGCCGGGCCGGCGGGCATGTCAGGGCGCCGGTGCCGGTGCCGGGGTGGCGAGCGTCCCGCTGAACACGAGCGCGTCGTCGCACTGGCCGGGCGGTGGCGTGAGGTTCTGCGGCGTCCCGGGCAGGCGGCACTGGACGGTCATGGTGAGCGCCGTGCCCGTCGGCAGCACGATCGGCGTCTGGAAGTGGAAGTCGTTGTCCCGGAAGTTCTCCAGCGCCACGTCGAAGAGCACCACGGCGTCGCTGCTGCCCGCGGGCGTCTGCGAGAGGACCAGCCGGCCGAAGTCGCCCTGCGGGTTGCTGAGGACCAGGTCGGTGAGCCGCAGCGTCGAGCCGGCAGGGACGACGAAGTCGTCCGCGGACGCCGAGGTCCCCGGGCCGGTCTGCACGGTCATGCGCTGCATGGTGGGAGCGAGGATCTCGGACGGCGGCAGGAAGTTCTCCGTCAGGTCCTGCATCTCGGCCACCTGCTGCTGCGCCGCGGCGGCAGCCTGACCGGCGCCCGCCGACGACTGCTGGGCGGCCGCGGCGGCTTCCTTGGCCTCGTCGGCCGCCGCCTGCGCCTCGGCCACCTCGTCCGCGACCGACGACTCCGCGGCCGAGACCACCGCCGGCTTGAGCACCGTGAACCACAGGAGCACGAGCAGGGCCAGCAGCGCGAGCGCCGCGAGCAGCGCCTTGAAGAACCACCGAGGGATGGTCGCGGTCTGCACGTGGGTGCCGTCGAGCAGCACCGGCGAGGAGTTCTCTGCGGCGACCGTGACGATGAACGGCATCGTCCGGTCCGCGCCCCGCCACACCCGTCCGTCCGGCTTCACGCGGACGTCGGCGAACTCGGCCGTCCCGGGGGGCACGGTGAGGATCTGCGGGCGCACCCGGAAGCCCAGGACGCCTCCGTCGTCGGCCGCCGTCAGCGAGATGGTCACCGGCACGTTGCCGCGGTTGTCGAGCGCGACCTGGTGCTTCGCCCCGCTGCGACCGTGCGACGAGCGAGGGAGCAGCTCGGCCGTCGTGTCGAGGAACGGCAGCACCTCGCAGACGCCCTCGGGGGTGACCGCCTCCTCGGCGTGCCCGAACGGAACCACCCGGATGCCGAAGTCGAGCTGGCCGGCGGGCACGGACCACGAGCGCGGCGGGGAGAACCGCACCGTGGCCGTCGTCGCGGTGCCCGGGTACAGGCCCTCGATGAGCGCGGGCTCGACCGTCGTCCAGGCCGCGGGAGGTCCGAGCACCTCGATCTGGTACCCCTCCACGCGCTCACCCGTGTTGCGGATCTGGAGCGGCACGACCGCCTCGGTGCCCGGGCTGAGCTCCACCCGCGCCGAGTCCAGCTTCGCCGTCGTCGTCATGCTGCGGACGCTAGGCCGACCAGGCGCGCGCGAGAACGGCTCCCCGCACGGCCGATGGGGCACCGCCCCTGCCCGTTGAGCCGATGTTGACTGCACGATCAGTCCCGCCGCGCATGCTGGCCGGACGGAGCACCCGGACGGGGTGCCGCAGGGGGGCAGGAGCAGGACATGGAACGCGTGGCTGTGTGGGTGAGCGCCCGGGACCCGATCTCCGAGGCGGGCGTCGTGAGCGCACTGCGTCCGCGGCCGGAGGTGCGCGTGCTGCCGACCGACGAGGCCGCGTCGTCGCAGGTCGCCGTCGTGGTGGCCGACGCCGTCGACGACGACGCCCTGCGCCTGGTGCGGATGGTGCGCCGGCAGAGCCCGAGCCAGGCCGTGCTCGTCGCGGGACGCCTGGAGGACGGCGACGTCGTGACCGCGGTGGAGGCGGGCGTGCTCGGGCTGGTGCGACGCAGCGAGGCGACGCCCGACCGACTGGTCCGGGTGATCTGCGGCGCGGCGACCGGCGAGGGCAGCGTGCCCCCCGACCTGCTCGGCAGGCTCCTCGACCAGGTGGGCACCCTCCAGCGGCAGGTGCTGCGCCCGCGCGGGCTGACGTTCACGGGGCTGGCGACCCGCGAGATCGACGTGCTCAAGCTCGTCGCCGACGGGTACGACACCGCGGAGATCGCCCAGCACCTGGCGTACTCCGAGCGGACCGTGAAGAACGTGCTGCACGACGTGACCACCCGCCTCCAGCTGCGCAACCGGTCGCACGCCGTGGCCTACGCGCTGCGCGAGGGGCTGATCTGAGACACCTGCACTTTCGGGAAGGCACGCGTGCCCGGAGGGCTGACCGGGGCCGGCTGCGGTCGCGGCCCGCGGACGTGCAGGGTGGGTCGAGCGCTGACGGCGTCCGACAGGGAGGGGCGAACTCGTGGCACGAGCGCGGGCGTGGGTGGGTCTCGGCGCGTGCGCCCTGCTCCTGCTGCCCGTCGGCGGCGCCGCCGTCGCCCTGCCCACACTCCCTAAGGCCGACCCACCCAGCCTCCCCCTGCCGGTGGTGTCGCAACCGCGGCTCGGGTTCGTCGACCGGTCCAGCCTCCTACGGGAGGCGACGTTGTCCGCGGAGGAGGACGGCCCGGGCGACCACACCTGGGTCGCCGGCACGAGGGTGTCGTCCGAGGACCTGGCCACCGGGCGCCGCCAGGACGGCGAGGGCTCGTCGTGGGTGTCCCTGGAGCGACAGCCGCGGGTCGCGTGGGTGAGCACCGTCGACGCGGCCGGCCCGGACGACGACGGCGACGTGTACGTCTCGGTGCTGCCGGAACCGGCCGCCGAGCTGCCCACCGCCCAGCGCGTCACGTGCGACCCCGCCCGCGAGTCCCACCCCGTGCTGTCCCCGGACGCCACGCTCGTGGCCTTCGCCACAGACGCGCGCGGTGACTGGGACATCGCGATCGCACCGGTGCCGACCGAGGGCGAGGGGTGCCGCGCGTCGGCGGGGTACACCTTCCTCACCGGCCCCGGCACGCAGGACACGTGGCCGACCTGGCTCGACGACCAGCGGATCGTCTATGCGGCGGCACGCGACGGCGGGCAGCCCGACCTGTTCGGGGTGACCACCGACGCGACGCCGGTCGCCCAGCTCACCGCCACACCGGGCATCGCGGAGACCCAACCCGCGGCCCAGGTCATCTCGGGCGGCTGGCGGCTGGTGTTCACAACGACCCAGTTCCGGGCGGACGGTTCGCTCGGCATCCTCGTGATGGGTGGCCCGGACCTGCTTCCCGCGACGGTCGTCGACCCCTACGCGGCCTCGTGCTGCCGCCCGCAGGGGTCGGAGGGCAGCTGGAGCCGGGGCGGGGGCTCGGTGGCGTTCACCAGCACGCAGAACGACCCCGCGGGGGACGTGTGGGTGACCCGGTGGGCGACGCAGGACGGCGCGCGCACGTTCCGCGTGCTCGGTGAGACGCCGGTCGTCGACACGTTCGGCGTCTCCGAGTCGCACGCCACCTGGGTGGACGACAGCGTCACCGGCGGCGAAGGAGGGTGGGACGCGACTGCGCGGATCGTCTTCACCGAGGAGGTGCCGAGCACGGACGTGAGCGACGTCGTGGCCGACGACGGGTCCGACCTGCGCCTCATCGAGAGCCTCGGGACCACGTGGGACGCCGAGCGTCTGGCGGAGGCCGGCGTCGAGTACTCGCCCGACGGCACCCGGGTCGCCTACAGCGCACCGGTCGCTCCGGACCCCGGGGTGGAGGACGAACCGGTGATCCTCGCGGCAGCCCTGGTGCCCACGTACGGGCAGCGGCTGGTCATCGCCGACGCGACGACGCTCGCCGTCGTCGGGCCTACGTACGTGCCGGACGACGAGGGCGACGTCGACCTGGACCCCACGTGGTCGCCTGACGGGGGCACGATCGCGTTCGTCCGCTGGCACTACTGGGGCGACGGCTACACGCTGCCGCGGATCTTCACGCTCGACGTCGGGTCCGGAGCCGTCACGCAGCTCACGGTCGGCCTCGGCGACGACGTCTGGGCGGTGGACCCGTCCTGGTCCCCCGACGGGACGCGCGTGGTCTACGCCACCGGCACCGGAGACGGCGACGACGAGATCCCGTCCGGGGCGTCCTACCTCGCTGTCGTCGACGTCCGCTCCGGAGTGTCGTCCCGCCTGCGCGTCACCTACCCGGAGTGCAACTACTACGGCGACGACTGCGTCTTCGACGTCCAGGGCCGGTCCCCGGACTGGTCGCCCGACGGCACCCAGATCGCCGCGGCCGACCTGGTCGCCATGCCGCACTGGTTCGCCGGCGGCTACTACGGACCACCGGACTTCCGTGACCCGCGTCGGCTGGAGGTGCCGGGGGGGATCGGCATCGTCGACCTCCCGTCGGACGGAGGGGTCGAGGTGGTCCGGGCGCGGGCCCTCACCGGCGTCGCCGACGACGGCACCGCGACCCCGACCGTCGCGCAGGTCGCCCACGCCGCAGACCCCGAGTGGTCCGCCGACGGGAGCCGCATCGCGTTCTCCGAGGTCCTCGTCGGCCTGCCCTGGGAGCACCGCGGCATCGCGGAGGTCGCCGCCGCCGACGGGTCGGGCCTGCGTCTGGTCGTCGACCCGCCCGGCGTGCAGCGCGAGCCTGCGTACCAGCCGTGGACGGACCTGGTCCTCACGCTCGCGACCTCGGTGGTCGGTGGCGACGGCTCGGCCACGGTGACGGCGACCGCCACGAACGCGGGCCCGGGTCGGGCGGCGCGCCCCTCGGTCACCGTCCGGCTCCCCCTCGGCGTCTCCACGCCCGGCGCGGCCGGGTGTCTCGTCGGGGGGCAGGTCCTCACCTGCGCTGCGGCGTCGCAGCTCGCACCCGGAGCGACCACGACCTTCGACATCCCGGTGCTCGGCGTGACCCTGGCGGCGGTGTCGACCGTGGACGCGGTGGCCCTCACGGCGAGCCCCGAACGCGTCGTCACCAACAACACCGCCACGATCGACGTCGGGGTCCCCGGGGGCGTCAGCGTCGACATGACGCTCTCCGCTCCCCCCGTCGCGTGGGTGGGTGGGCTGCCGGTCAGCGCCACGTTCACCGTGCGCAACGCCGGCTCGGCACCGTCCGAGGGCGTCACCCTCACGACGACCTACCCGGGCACGGTCACGCCCAGCGGTCTGGCGCCCTGCGCCGCGCCGACGGGCACGTGCGCGCTGGGCACCCTGCCCGGGCTCGGTGCCGTGGTACTGACCGCCGTCCTGACGCCCGACGTCGTCTTCGAGGGGCCGCCGCAGCTGGGCGACGTCACGGCCACCGTCGGCACGACCTCCCCGGACCCCGTTCCCGCGGACAACTCGGCCCGCGCCACCCTCGAGGTCCGACGACCGCACGTCGACCTGCAGCCGGCCGTCGCGCGCCCTGGCGAGGTCGTGTTCGTCGCGGGCACCGACTTCCCGCCCGGCTCGGACGTCAACCTCTCCTGGTCGCTCGGCATCATGGGGGTCCAGAACCCCCTCACCGCGGGGCCGGACGGCCGCTGGGCGCTGGCGGTGCCCCTCATCCGCGACTCGCTCGTGGTACAGCGCCTCCTCCAGGCGCGCAACGGCCAGGTGCCGCCGCTCTACGGCGACGTGACGGCACCGCTGCTCGTGGTGCCGACGTCGATCGACGCTCCGACGTTCCTGTTCCGCAAGTGACCGCAAGGATCCGGGTGACCGCATGATCGGTGAGGTCGACGAGGCGCTGCGCACCCTGGTGCGCGAGGCGGTGGACAGTCCGGACGTCGAGGTGGTGCTCGACGCCCCGACGAAGGACTGGGCCGCGCGCCGCAACGCCCCCACGGTGGACGTCTACCTGTACGACCTGCGCGAGGACCTGCGCCGCCGGACGCGCGGCGAGCTGGCGAACCGCGTCGAGGGCAAGGTCAGCGCCCGCTACCAGCCGCCGCGGCACTTCCGCCTCTCCTACCTGGTGACCGCCTGGACGCAGCGGCCCGAGGACGAGCACCGGCTGGTGGACTCGGTGCTGCGGCACCTGCTGCGCTTCGACGCCCTGCCCGCGCGCGTCCTCGACGAGCAGCTGGCGGCGGCCGGGGCGCGGGTGCCGCTCTTCGTCGGGCTGCCGCCGCCCGAGGACCGCGGGTTCGCGGACGTGTGGACGGCGCTCGGGGGCGAGCTCAAGCCCTCGATCGACGTCGTGGTCGACGTGCCCGTGCTCACCCCGGTGAGCGCGCCGGTCGGCCCACCCGTGGAGTCGGGCCTGCGCCTCGACCTCGCCGACCGCGACGGGCAGGCCGCGGACGTCGGCGCGCACCGGCACGCGCCGCCTCCGGAGCGCACGGCACGTTCCCGGAGGGCCCGATGAGCTCCGGTCCCGCGGTGGTCGACCGGAGCACGGCGCACCTGCTCGGCAGGCTCGGGGTCGTGGAGGAGCGGGTGCGTGAGCTCATCGAGCGCCGGCGCCGCGACGACCCGCAGCCGGACGACCCGTTCAGGGGGCTCTACCTGAGCGACGAGACGGTCGAACGCCTGCTGAGCGGAGGCGCCCTGGAGCCCCTGTCGGGCATCGTGGGCGCGCGCACCCGGGCGTGCGAGGAGGCCGCGGACGCGGCGGAGGCGGCCGGCGAGCGGCTCCGGCTGAGGGAGCTGGCCCGCGTCTTCGACCTGGAGCCGCTCGACGTCGAGCTGCTGCTGGTGGCACTCGCGTGCGAGGTGGACTCCCGGTTCGAGCAGCTGTTCGGCTACCTCAACGACGACGTCACGCGGCGGCGGCCCTCGGCCGCGGTCGCCCTCGCGCTGTGCGGCGTGCCGCTCGCGTCGTCGCACGGGAGGCACCGGCTCGAGCACGGGCCGCTCGTCGCGTCCGGCCTGCTGGAGCTCGAGGAGCCCGACCGGCCGCTGCCCGGCCGACCCCTGCGGGTGCCGGACCGCGTGGTGGGTCACCTGCTGGGCGACGACGCACCGGACCGAGGGCTCGACGGCGTCCTGGTCGAGGTGGACGAGGTGCTCTGGGGCGACCCGGCCCGGCTGGCGAGCGCGCTGGCGGGCGGTGCGCGGCTGGTCTACCTGCGGGAGCCGCCGACCGGCTCGGGGCGGGTCCTGGCCGTGCGCGCTCTGCACGCGACGGGGCACCGAGCGCTCGTCCTCGACGGGTCGGCGCTCGCGGCGACCCCCGACCTGCTGCGCACGGTGCGGACCGCCGTGCGGGAGGCCCACCTGACCCGGTCGGGGGTGGTCGTCGGCGGGGTGGAGGACCTCGTCGAGCACCCGCGCGCCCTGCGCGCCCTCGTCGCCGCGCAGGTGCCGGTGCTCGTCGTCGGCCGGCGCAGCTGGGACCCCGTCTGGAGCGACTGGCCCCCTCTGCTCTTCGACGTGCCCCCGTCGACGGTCGCGGAGCGCACCGAGCTCTGGCTGCGCTCGCTGGGCGCGGACCTCCAGGACACCGCGGCCGCGACGGCCCCGTTCCGGCTGCGGCCCGAGCAGGTGACCCGGGCGGCTCGAGCGGCGAGGCAGCAGGCCACGCTCGACGGCGCGCTCACGGTCGACCACGTGCGCGTGGGAGCGCGGGCCGAGAACGGCACCGAGCTGGAGCGGCTCGCGCGCCGGATCGAGCCCGCGGTCGGCTGGGACGACCTGGTGCTGCCGGCGAGCGCGCTCACGGCGCTGCACGAGATCTCGACCCGGGCCCGCTACCGGGAGCAGGTGCTGGGCGACTGGCGGATGCGTCCCGGCGGCGGGCGCGGGCACGGCGTCGCGGCCCTGTTCGCGGGCGACTCGGGGACCGGCAAGACCATGTCCGCGGAGGTCGTCGCGCGCGACCTGGGGCTCGAGCTGTACGTCGTCGACCTGGCCACGGTCGTCGACAAGTACATCGGCGAGACCGAGAAGAACCTCGAGCGCATCTTCGCGGGTGCCGCGAGCGTCAACGCGGTCCTGCTGTTCGACGAGGCGGACGCCGTCTTCGGCCGGCGCAGCGAGGTCAAGGACGCGCACGACCGCTACGCCAACATCGAGAGCGCGTACCTCCTGCAACGGATGGAGACGTTCGACGGGCTCGTGGTCCTGGCGACGAACCTGCGGGCCAACATCGACGACGCGTTCATCCGGCGGCTCGACGTGCTCGTCGACTTCCCGCTGCCCGACGCGTCGCAGCGGGTGGCCCTGTGGGACCGCAGCCTGGGGCGTCGGGTCCCCCGGGACTACGACATCGACCTGACGTTCTGCGCCGAGGCCTTCGAGCTGGCCGGCGGCGCCATCCGGTCCGCCGCGGTGACCGCCGCCTACCTGGCGGCCGACGACGGCGGGACGGTCGCGATGCGCCACGTGGTCGCGGCGGTCTACCGCGAGTACCGCAAGCTCGGCCGGCTCACGCTCGAGAGCGAGTTCGGGCCGTACTGGGACGTGCTGCGCTGAGCGTTGCCCGAACGTGCACCCGGCGGTGCCCCGACCGGCGTCCACCCGGTCGTCCCGCACGGCGCCCGTGGCTGGCAGCGTCGGCTGCGACGACCGTCGAGAGGGGCCCACGATGCACTCCCACGACCACCTGGACCATCCCGAGGGCCTGCGGACGTCGACGCCACGGGTCGACGACGACCGCGCGGCACCGGTGGTCTCGCGGGCGCTGGCCGCCGGCCGGCCCGAGCTGCTCGGCAGCGCCGGCCTGACCTATCTCCAGCGCACCGCCGGGAACGCGTCGACCGCGGGGCTCGTCGACGAGGAACGCTCGCCGGTGCTCGACGTGCTGTCGTCGGGGGGCGGACGCCCACTCGACGCGGACACCCGCGCCGACATGGAGGGCAGGCTCGGACACGACTTCGGCGACGTGCGCGTGCACACGGACTCCGCGGCCGCCGACTCCGCGGCTGCCGTCGGCGCGCACGCCTACACCGTGGGCCGGGACGTCGTGTTCCAGCGCGACGCGTACGACCCGCAGTCCCAGGCCGGCCGCACCACCCTCGCGCACGAGCTGACGCACGTGGTGCAGCAGCGCTCAGGGCCGGTGGACGGGACCCCCACCGGCGGTGGGGTGCAGGTGTCCGACCCGAGCGACCGGTTCGAGACGGCCGCGGCCGCCAACGCCGAGCAGGTGATGGCCACGCCCGCCCCCACCCCTGCAACGGACGGCGGTGCCCCGGTCGTGCAGCGCGAGGAGGCGCCCGAGGACGAGGAGGTGCAGGGCTCGTTCGTCCAGCGGGAGGAGGCCGAGGAGGAGGAGCCCGAGTCCGCCTGACACCGCCCGATCGGGCACCGACCTCGCCCGGACGGGCGTCCCACCGGCCTCACGGCCCACCACCGCACCGCCGCACGCTGAACATCTACTCCCTGTGCCCGAGGAGGGGACATGCCGACCTATCTGTCGCCCGGCGTCTACGTCGAAGAGGTGGAGGCGGGATCTCGACCCATCGAAGGGGTCGGGACCTCGGTCGCCGCGTTCGTCGGCATGGCCGCGAAGGGCCCGTTCAACCATCCGACCCTGGTGTCCAACTGGACCCAGTTCTCCGAGGCGTTCGGCGACTTCCTGCCGGGCTCGTACCTGGCCCACGCCGTGTACGGGTACTTCCTGAACGGCGGCAGCACCGCGTACGTCGTCCGGATCGGCCAGGACGCCGTCGAGGGCGCCGAGGAGATCCGCGGCAGGGCGACGCCGAAGGCCCTCCCGGCCGGCGCGCAGGCCGTGATCGGCGCGTACCGGGTGCAGGCGTCGGACAAGGCGCCCAAGAGCAAGAAGCTGAGCGTCGAGATCGCGGACCCCGGTGGCGAGAACCCGCCGGACGACCAGTTCAAGCTCGTCGTCCACGTCGACGGCAAGGAGTCCGAGACGTACGACAACGTCACCACCAAGCGTGGCGACGACAACGTGGCGACGAAGGTGAACCAGCTCAGCAAGCTCATCACCATCGAGGAGCTCGCGTCGGGCAGCGCGCTGGCCAAGCCCGACAAGGGCACCGCCGACCTGGTGGTGCCGGAGCCCGAGCCCGAGCCGCCCGCCACGGAGGACCTCGGCGCCGACGACTACATCGGCGACGCCGCCGACCGCACGGGGTTCAGCGGCCTGGAGGCCATCGACGAGGTCACGATGGTGGCGGTGCCCGACCTGGTGGCCGCGCTCGAGCAGGGCGCGATCGACCTGGAGACGTTCCAGGCCGTGCAGCTCGCGATGATCGCGCACTGCGAGCTGATGGGGAACCGCATGGCGATCCTCGACCCGCCGCCCAACCTCAACCCGCAGCAGATCAAGGACTGGCGGGTGGACGGCGCCGGCTACGACTCGAAGTACGCGACCGTCTACTGGCCGTACGTCAAGGTGTTCGACCCCGCCTCGGGCGCCAACCGGTTCGTGCCGCCGTCGGGGCACATCGCCGGCATCTGGGCGCGCAACGACGAGTCGCGCGGAGTGCACAAGGCGCCCGCCAACGAGGTGGTCCGTGGCGTCATCACCCTGGCCACGCAGATCACGCGCGCCGAGCACAACCTGCTCAACCCGGTGGGCATCAACGCGATCCGTGCGTTCCCGGGCCGTGGGGTGCGGGTGTGGGGTGCCCGGACGCTCTCGTCCGACCCGGCCTGGCGGTACATCAACGTCCGGCGGCTCTTCAACTACCTGGAGGAGTCGATCCTGGTCGGCACCCAGTGGGTGGTGTTCGAGCCCAACGACGACGCCCTCTGGGCGCGCATCCGCCGGACCATCGGCGCGTTCCTGGTCAACGAGTGGCGCAAGGGGGCGCTGTTCGGGCTCAGTCCCGAGGAGGCGTTCTTCGTGCAGTGCGACCGGGAGACGAACCCCGCGGAGGCCATCGACGCCGGGCAGGTCACCTGCCGCATCGGCGTCGCCCCGGTCAAGCCGGCCGAGTTCGTCATCTTCCAGCTCTCGCAGTTCTCCGGCGGCACCAGCCTCGCGGCCGAGTGACCCACGACCACCAAGGATGGTGACTGAGACATGGCGCTCCCCGACGACTTCGACCTCGCGACCGCGTACGCGTTCAGCGTGAAGATCGACGGCATCCAGATCCCGCACGTCATGGAGGTCAGCGGCCTGAAGGCCGAGGTCGACAAGGTGACCTTCCAGCAGCAGGGGCAGGACGGAAAGTTCGTCACGCGCCAGATGATGGGGCGCCAGAAGGCCGGCGAGTTCAAGGTCAAGCGCGGCCTCACCGACTCGACGACGGTGACCGACTGGCTCAAGGCGGTGTTCGAGGGCAAGCTCTCCGAGGCCCGCAAGACCGCCGAGGTGGCCATCTACACGTCCGACAACCAGATCCTGAAGCGGATGAACTTCCGCAACGTCTGGGTCAAGGACGTCGAGCTCGGAGGCACCCTGAAGGCCGGGTCCACCGAGCCGCTGTCGGAGACGTTCACGGTCTGCTGGGACGAGATGGAGTTCGCCTGATGCGACGCTCCTCGCTCCCGCTCGCCCTCGACGAGCAGGCCGTCGACGAGCAGCCCGACGGCCGCCCGCCGCGGCGCGAGGCGCTGCGCACCGAGTTCGACTTCCTGCTTCCGCGGGGCTACCTGGATGCCGACGGGGTGCTGCACCGCGCCGGCACCATGCGGCTGGCCACGGCGCGGGACGAGCTGCTCCCCCTGTACGACGCGCGGGTGCAGGAGAACCCGGCGTTCACCACCGTCGTGCTGCTCAGCCGCGTGATCACGTCACTCGGGTCGCTGACCGCGGTCTCCTCGAGCGTCGTGGAGAACATGTTCGCGTCGGACGTGGCGTTCCTCCAGGACCTGTACCGCCGGATCAACGCCGAGGGGCACACCCGCGCCGCGGTGACCTGCCCGTCCTGCGCGCACCGGTTCGACGTCGACCTCTCCGGTGGGCGCCTGGGGGAATCGTGACGTACGCGCCCGAACGGATCCACCAGGAGGTCGCGTACGTCGCCTACCACTTCCACTGGTCGCTCGACGCGATCCTGGACCTCGAGCACCCCCAGCGCCTGCGCTACGTGCAGGAGATCGCGGCGATCAACCGCCGGACGACCGAGGAGCGCTGAGATGCGCTGGCCGTGGCAGCGGGCACGGCCCGCGCCGGGTGCGCCGACCGTGCAGCGTGCCGCAGGTCCGCCCGCCGAGTCGCGGGCCGGGTGGGCCTTCCTGCCGCCTCTCCAGCGCACCGTGGGCGACACCGAGCTGACGAGCGCGCCGATGGCCTTCGTGGACGCGCTGCCCACCCGGGCGCAGCCGATGCTCACCGGCCCGTTGTCGCACGTCGTGAGCCCGGACGCTCCGTCCGGGGTGCTCGACGGCGACGGCCGCCGCTTGGCCACGCCCACCACGCGGTCGTCGGACGTCGACCTGGCGCTCGTGCCGCCCACCCCCCGACCGACTCTCGGGTGGCCCGCCGTGGCGGTGCAGCGGCGGTCCGCGGGCACCCTGGTGGGCCTCGGCGCGCCTCCGGCCGACGTCCCCCCGCTGCACGCGGTGCCCGTGGTTCCGCCCCCCGACGTCGACCCGGAGGAAGCGGCGGCGGACGGTGAGGGCCTGGGAGCTTCGGAGTGGCCGGCCCCGGTCAGTGACGTCCCGATCCTGTCGGCCCCCGACGGCGACGTGTCGAACCCGTCGGTGGTGGGTGGCGTCCCGATCCCGTCGACCCCGGGCGGTGAGCTGCCGATGCCGTCGGCGGCCGTCGGCGTGCCGGCCAGCCCGGCGGTCCAGCGTTCGACGACCCCGCTCGTCCCGGCGACACCCGCGGCGGACCGCGCGGGCTCCGAGGACGGCGCGACGTTCGTGGAGCTGCCGGCCCGGCCCGCGGGACGGGCCCCCCACCACACCCCACCCACACCCCCGACAGTCCAGCGGCGCATCGGGCTCGGCGCACCGTTGCGGGCGGGCGAGGAGACGTCCACCGCCCGGAACGACTCGGTGGAGCCTGCGCACGAGCGCCCGACGCGTGCTGCGGCCGAGCCGGCCGTCGCACCGCGGGCCGACCTGCCCCTCGTGCAGCGCTCGACGGATCCCTCGGACACCGCACCGACCGAGTCGTCGCCGCCCGAGGCCGAGCCCCCGGTCGACCTGCCCGACCAGCCCGCCGCTTCTGCTGCGTCGCCAGCTCCGGACCCGACCCCGACCACGGGCACGCTGGTCGACCTGATGACGGCACTCCCCCACGGAGAGGGACCACGGTCCACCGGTGACGCTCCCGTCGCGATCCCCTCCGCCGTGCCCGCGCCGCCGGTCGTCGCCCGGGAGACCACTCACCGAGCGGGCGAGCACCGAGTCGGCGAGCACCGAGTCGGCGAGCTGCCGGCTCCGTCGGGTCCGCTCCACTCCCCTGCGGAACCGCACCCGGGCCACCCGAGGACGAGCCCCGCGGTCCCGCCGCTGGTTCAGCGCGCGAGCATCGACTCGCCTCCGGTCAGCGGCACGCTGCCGAGCGTCGCGCCACCGGTCCGGCGTGCCGGCGCGCCGGCCAGCCCGACGATCCCGACGACGGCGCCTCCCGTCCGACCCGTGAGCGGCCCGTCCCCAGCTCCCGACGATGCCGCCCTGGAGACCGCGCCGCTGCTCCAGCGCTCGGGCGTGCCGTCGTCGACCAGCCCGCCGAGCCCGGCTGCTGCGCCCGTCGTCCAGCGCTCGAGCCTGCCGTCGTCGGTCAGCCCTCTGAACCCGACTGCTGCGCCCGTCGTCCAGCGCTCCCCTGCTCAGGCGCCGGTGGCCGGCCGCGCGGTCGCCCCTCCCCGGGCCGAAGGCGCGCCCGGCCTCGGCGAGGCACCCACCGAGCTCCTTGAGGCGATGCCCCTGCCCACCGACCCGCCCCCCGCGACGAGCGACCCGTCTCGGCCCGGCACGCCGGCCGTGCAGCGCGCTCCCCTGCTGTCGGTCGCCCGTGCACCCCTGCTCGCCAGCTCCCCACGACCGCCCTGGACGCTCGCCCCCCACGCCGGTCGCCCGGCGCCCGTCTCGCCGTCCCGGTCCACGGTCGTCCAGCGCGCCGACGTCGCACCCGTGCCGGTGTCGTCGCACGCGCTCGTCGCGCCTGTCCCGTCCGCCGCCGCGATGCCGAGCACCCCCCACATCCATCCGGTCGTGACGCCCCCGCCGAGTTCCGCGGCCGGCGCCCCGATGCCGGTGCAGCGTGTGCCGATACCGCCCCTACCCGTGCAGCGCGTCGACGCGGTCGTCGCGGTGCCGGCCCACCCCGTCCAGCGGACGACAGGGCACTCCACGTTCGAGACCGACGAGAGCACGGACGACGCCGCCGTGCAGACCCTCACCGACCCGCCGACGGTCCAGGCGGCCACGCCCCCGGAGCAGGCGTCGACACCTGGCCCGGGCGGCGGATCCACCTCCCCGTTCGCGTCCGCGTCGGCCGCCGACCTCGACGAGCTCGCCCGGCGCCTGACGCCGCCGCTGCTGCGTCGCGTGCGAGGACAGCTGCTGGTCGACCGCGAGCGCCGCGGCGTACGCGTGGACCTGTGACCGGGACGACGGGAGACACACCATGGCTGAGGTGAAGGTGCTCGAGGACGTCAACACCGCTGTCGGCGTGTCCTACCTCGTGAAGGTCGACGGCGAGAGCCTCGGCAACTTCAGCTCGTGCGAGGGGCTGGGAGTGGAGGTCGTGCTCGAGAGCCGCGAGGAGGGCGGGTTCAACACGGGCGTCTGGCAGCTCCCCACGCGGCTCAAGTACCCCAACGTGAAGCTGTCGCGGCCGCTCGGCGAGGGCACCGGAGACGTCGCGCGCTGGCTCGCCAAGGTGAGCCAGGGGCTCGTCGCGACGACGGCCACCATCACCGCCCAGTCGACGTCCGGGCAGGAGATCGTGACGTGGAACCTCCAGGGGGTGGTTCCGGTGCGCTGGACCGGTCCGTCGCTGACGTCCGAGAACGCCAAGGTGGCCACCGAGACGCTGGAGCTCGCGCACCACGGCTTCCACGACGGCGCGGGGTGGTGAGCGACCCATGAGCGGCACACCCACCGGGCTCGACGCCGGAGCTGCCACCGCTGCGAGCGGCTCGCAAGGCTCGCTGAAGAAGGCGATGCTCGAGCTGCACGAACCCTCGAAGGACGGCTCCCTGGACAAGCCAGGCGACCTCATCGGCACGGTCGACTTCCAGTTCAACCCGAAGGAGCTCACGCTCAGCAAGTCGGCCAAGTGGACGCGGCCGACGACGAAGGGCAGCAAGAAGGCGAGCCCGCCGCAGTACCAGGGACCGCAGCCGTCCAAGATGACGCTCGAGATGTTCCTGGACGCGTCGGTGTTCTTCGCACCGGGACGCACGCAGGACGACTACGTGGTGAAGACGGTCGAGCGGCTCTTCACGTGCTGCGTGCCGACCGACGCCTCGCACGGGCAGAAGAAGGACTCGCCGCCGTGGGTCCAGCTGCGCTGGGGCGGGGTCACGGGCTTCATGGGGTACATCGAGAGCGTGCAGGCGAAGTACACGCTCTTCACCCCCGCCGGCCTGCCCGTGCGCGCCGTGTGCACCGTGGTGCTCCAGGAGCTCGCCGGCGAGCCGCCCGGCACCAACCCCACGTCCGGCGGCCGGGTGCCCTACCGAGAGCACGTCGTCGTGCACGGTGACTCGCTGGCCGGGATCGCGTACGCGGAGTACGGCGACGCGTCCCTGTGGCGGGCCGTCGCCGACGTGAACAAGGTCGACGACCCGTCCCGCCTGCGGCCGGGGCAGCGCCTGCTGCTGCCGACCGCCGAGGAGCTCGTGCGGCCCGCCTCCCCGTCGGCGCGCAGCCGGCTCCCGGTCCCGGGCCTCCCGGTGCCGGTGCCGTCACGCGGTCAGGAGGTGGCCGGTGTCCCACGGTGAGGAGCACAGCGCGTCCCTGCTGGTGGAGGTGGAGGGCTCGCCGCTGCCCGTCGACGTGATGGCGCTGCTGGTCAGCGGGTCGGTGGACAGCAGTCGGAACGTGCCGGACATGTTCGTGCTGCGCTTCAGCGACGAGCACGCGATCGTCCTGGCCAAGGGGAAGCTCACCATCGGTGCCAAGGTCCGGCTGCGGGTGCAGAACAGCGGCCCCGGTGGACCCGCGCCGCTGCTGGACGGCGAGGTCACGGCCCTCGAGGCGGAGCTCGACGCGGACGGCTTCCACACCGTGGTGCGGGGGCTGGACCGGTCGCACCGGCTGTTCCGCGGCCGTCGCATCGAGGCGTACCGGAACATGACCGCCGACGAGATCGCGCGCAAGGTGGCCAAGCGTGCCGGTCTGAAGGAGGGCGCGTGCAACACGGGCGGCGGCGTGCTCGAGCACACGGTGCAGGAGAACGTCAACGACTGGGACTTCCTGGCGTCGCTGGCCGCGCAGCGGGGGGCCGTCGTCCGGGTGGTCGAGGGCGCCCTGGACTTCACGCGTCCGGCGCAGGCGTCCACCGCGCCCACGGGTGGCGACGGGGCGCGCACGAACCCGCTGGTGCTGGAGAAGGGCGTCAACGTGCAGTGGCTGCGCTCGACCGTCACGGCGGCCGGGCAGGTGCCGGAGGTCGAGGTGCGGGGCTGGGACGTCGCGCAGAAGAGGGCGGTCGTGGCCGTCGCTCCGGCGGCCACGACGACCGTGACGCTGGCCGATGCGGACCCCGCCACGCTGGCGACCTCCTTCGCCAGCCCCCGCTACGTGCAGCCGGCACCGTCGGTGGCGGACCAGGGACAGTGCGACGCACGCGCCAAGGCCCTCGCCGACCGGATCGCCGCCGGGTTCGCCGAGCTGGAGGGCGCGGCGCACGGCAACCCCGCGATGCGGGCCGGCGAGCCGGTCACGCTGCGCGGGATGGGCAGCCCGTTCGACGGTCGCTACACCCTGAGCGCCGTGCGGCACGAGTTCACCGCCGACACCGGGTACGTCACGTCGTTCACCGTGGCCGGTGCGTCCGAGCGGTCGCTCTACGGTTCGGTCGTCGGCGCGGGACGTCCGGCTGCGACTCCGGGCGTGCTCAGCGCGGTGGTCACCGACATCAAGGACCCCCAGAATCTCGGCCGGGTGAAGGTCAAGCTCCCCGTGCACTCCGACCAGTACGAGAGCGGGTGGGCGCGGACGGTCGCCCCGGGCGCGGGCGCCGGCCGCGGCACCGCCCTGCTGCCGGAGGTCGGCGACGAGGTGCTCGTCGCGTTCGGCAACGGGGAGATGGGGCACCCGTTCGTCCTCGGTGGGCTCTACAACGGCAAGGACACCCCCGAGCCGGACCAGGTCAACGCCAACGACGGCAAGGTGCAGCGCCGCGTGTTCGTCTCCCGCACGGGGATGCGCGTCGAGCACCTGGAGAAGCCCGACGGCGAGGAGCTGGTGCTCAGCACCAACGGCGGCGCGCAGAAGGTCCGGCTCGTGCAGAAGCCGGACGCCAGCATCGAGATCATCTCCGAGGGCCCGGTGACGGTGACCGCCAAGAAGAACGTGCAGGTCACCGCACAGAAGGACATCGAGGTGAGCACCCCCTCCGGCAAGGTCACCGTCAAGGGGACCGACCTGGTGCTGGAGGGCACGTCGTCGATCGCGCTGAAGGCCCCGAAGGTCACGGTCAACGGCACGGCGAGCGCCGAGGTCTCCGCGCCGAACGTCAAGGTGGCCGCGACCGCGACCGCGGAGCTCTCCGCGAGCGCGACGACCACCATCCGCGGCGCGATCGTCAAGATCAACTGAGCGACGGCGGGAAGGAGCGACGACGTGGGACAGGAGTTCGTCGGGGCCGGCTGGGCCTTCCCCGTGCGCACGGACGCGACCGGGCGCATCGCCCTGTCCCGCGAGGGGCGCGAGATCGAGGAGAGCATCCGCCTGATCCTCGCGACGTCACCGGGCGAGCGACCCATGCGGCCCGAGTTCGGCTGCGCGGTGCACGACTACGTGTTCGCGCCCGCCGACTCCTCCACCGCGGGGGCGGTCGCGTACGCGGTGCGCGTCGCGCTCGACCGCTGGGAGCCGCGCATCGAGCTGCGCGACGTCACGGTGCGGTACGACGAGGTGGAGCGCGGAGTGCTGTACATCGACGTGCACTACGCGCTGCGGGGCACGAACGACCCGCGCAACCTCGTCTTCCCGTTCTACACGATCCCCGACGAGCGCCCCGCGACGAGCATCGGAGCCTGACGTGCTGCCCACACCGAACCTCGACGACCGCCGCTTCCAGGACCTCGTCGACGACGCGAAGCGGATGGTGCAGCGCCGCTGCCCCGAGTGGACCGACCACAACGTGTCCGACCCCGGCGTGACCCTCATCGAGACGGTCGCGTTCATGACCGACGAGCTCTTCTACCGCCTGAACCGGGTGCCCGACCGGCTGTACGTGGCGTTCCTCGAGCTGCTCGGCGTGCGGCTGCACCCCGCGGCTGCGGCGATCGCGGACGTCACGATGTGGCTGTC
Source organism: Cellulomonas sp. (assembly GCF_965229465.1). GTDB lineage: Bacteria > Actinomycetota > Actinomycetes > Actinomycetales > Cellulomonadaceae > Cellulomonas. The sequence goes on from NZ_OZ245882.1 coordinate 171,891, forward strand.
CGCCCCTCAGCCCGAGACGGTCGTCGTGCCGGAGGGGACGGAGGTGGCGACGGCGCACTCGGAGCGCGACGAGGCCGTGGTCTTCACCACCACCGTGGAGCTGCACGTGCCGCCGCGGCACCTCGCGCACCTGCTGACGCAGCGGTCAGGCGGTGAACCGGTCGGGCACGACGAGCAGCTGGGCTTCCGCCAGCCGTTCCCCGTGTTCGCCGACCAGCCGCAGCTCGGTGACGTGCTGCTGCTCGGGCTCGACGACAGCGCCCCGTCGTGCGTGGTCGTCCTGCGGTTCGACTCGGACGTGCAGGGCGTCGGCGTCGACCCGCGGCACCCGCCGCTCGTCTGGGAGGCGTGGGACGGGCACGGCTGGGTGGAGTGCGAGGTGGACAGCGACGGCACGGGCGGGCTGAACCGCCCGGGCGACGTCGTGCTGCACGTGCCGGCGTCGCACACGGCGTCCGTGCTGGCGGACCGGCGCGCGGGCTGGCTGCGCTGCCGCGTGGTGGTCCCCGACGACGACTACTCGCCGTACAGCGCGTCCCCGACCGTCCGGGAGGCGAGCGCGTTCACGATCGGGGGCACGGTGGCCGCGGTGCACGCCGAGACGGTGGCCGACGAGGTGATCGGGCTGTCCGAGGGCGTGCACGGGCAGGTGTTCCCGCTCGAGCACCGGCCGGTGGTCGCGGGCCCCCCGCTCACGCTGGAGGTCGCGGCCGGGTCCGGGTGGGACATCTGGACCGAGGTCGACTCGTTCGCCGGGCACGACGAGCAGGACCAGGTGCTCGTGGTCGACCGGGCCGCGGGAGAGGTCCAGCTGGCGCCCGCCGTCCGGGAGCCGGACGGGACGTTGCGCGCGTACGGTGCCGTGCCGCCGAAGGGAGCGCCCCTGCGCGTGCCGCGCTACCGGACCGGAGGTGGTCCGGGCGGCAACGTCGCGGCCGGCACCGTGCAGGTGCTGCGTGGGACGGTGCCCTTCGTCGACCGGGTCTCCAACCGCCGACCTGCGTCCGGCGGCGTCGCGGCGGAGACCATCGAGGAGGCCAAGGAGCGCGGGCCGCTCGCGCTCCGCGTCCGGGACCGGGCCGTCACCGCCGAGGACTACGAGGAGCTCGCGCGCGCCGCGGTGACCGGTGTCGCCCGCGTGCGGTGCGTCGCGGCAGGGGACGGCGCGGACGCGGGCGGCGTGCGCGTGCTCGTCGTGCCCGCCGCGGTTGCCGACGCCGACGGCGCCCTCCGTTTCGAGGAGCTCGTCCCGGACCCCGCCCAGCTCGCCGCGATCGCGGAGCACCTCGACGACCGCCGCCCCGTCGGTGCGCGCGTGAGCGTCGAGCCGCCGTTCTACCAGGGCGTGACCGTCGTGGCGCGCATCACCCCGCGTCCCCGGGCCTCGGTGCCGCTGCTCCAGGCCGAGGCCGTCCGCGCACTGAACCGCTACTTCGACCCCCTCCGGGGAGGCCCCGACGGCGTCGGGTGGCCGTTCGGTCGCCCGGTCCAGGCCGGCGAGGTCTACGCGGTGCTCCAGCGACTGCCCGGCACCGAGCTCGTCGAGGACGTCAAGCTGTTCGCGGCCGATCCCCTGACCGGACGCCGCGGCGAGCCCCTCCAGCGCATCGACCTCGACGCGCACGCGCTGGTCTTCTCGTTCCGCCACCAGGTCCGGGTCCTGGAGCCCTGACGTGCGCGGCATGGTCGAGGGTCTGACGTCGCCGGTCCCGGTGAGCTCCCGGCTGCCCGCAGTGCTCCAGGAGGACGACCTGCTGCACCGGTTCACGGGGGCGTTCGACGACGCCCTCGCACCCGTCTACCTCACGCTCGACGCGCTGGCCTGCTACGTCGACCCGCACCTCGCGCCGGCCGACTTCCTCGAGTGGCTGTGCGGCTGGGTAGGGATCGAGCCGGACGACACGTGGACGACCGAGCGGCGCCGCGAGATCGTCGCGCACGCCGCGTCCGTGCACCGCTGGCGAGGCACGGCGCGAGGGGTCGCGGAGGCCGTGCGGCTGGTCGTCGAGGGCGACGTGCAGGTGCGCGACAACGGCGGCTGCGCGTGGTCGGCGGCTCCCCACGGCCCGATCCCGGGGTCGGCGGAGCCGGCGCTCCAGGTGCGGGTGACCGCCCGGGGCGAGGTCGACCGGCGGCGCATCGAGCGCGTCATCGCCGCGGTCGGTGCGGCGCACGTCCCGTTCACCCTCGACATCGTCCAGGAGGAGCCGTGATCGTCTGCCCGCAGTGCGGCAGTGCCACCAAGGACGACGAGCAGTTCTGCGGCGTGTGCGGCGCGTACCTCGTGTGGGACGCCGGGACGCCGGAGCCGGCGTCGGGACCCGAGGCTGCCCCGTCCGAGGAGCCGACGAGCGAGCCCCCGCCCGCCGCTCTCCCGAACGGCATCGCTCTCCCGGACGACACCGCGCCCGCGGGTCGCCGCGAGGCCGGATCGCAGGACGCGCCCGTCGCGGCCGCAGCGCTGCTCGCGACACCACCGCCCGCGCCCCCTGAGGCCCGGCCGCAGCAACCCGCCGCCGTCCGACCCGGCGTGCCCAAGCCGGCACCTACGGCACGACCGCCCGTGCTCGGCGAGTCCGAGCCCTCCCCCGGCGACCTGGTGTGCGGGACCTGCGGCGCCGGCAACTCCGACACCCGCAAGTTCTGCCGGCGCTGCGGAGCGAGCCTCGCCGACGCGCGGGTCCAGGCGCGCCGGTCGTGGTGGAGCAGGCTGTGGCGGCCCGAGCCCACGCACGGCCCGGTCGCCGGCTACCGCCCGACGCTGCGCCGACGACGCTTCCCGACGCGCCCGGTCGTCGCGGTGGTCGTGCTCGGCGCACTCGTCGCCCTGGGACTCACCTTCCGGCCCGAGATCGAGCGCGCCCGCATCATCGTGATCGACCGGGTGCAGGGCAACGTCGCGGTGAACCCGACCGACGTCGTCGCGTCGAGCGCGCGCGCCGACCGCCCGGCCTCGCAGGCGAGGGACGGTGCGACGAACCTGGCCTGGAGCCCGGCGGACCCCGGCGACGGTGTGGGCCAGTACCTCGACCTGCCGTTCGCGCAGCCGTTCCGGCTGACCCGCGTGATCGTCCACGCCGGCGCGTCGACCGTCGAGAAGGAGTACCTGACGGGTTCGAGCCCCCAGGTGCTCACGCTGACGGCCGTCACCGCCGCCGGCACGCAACAGGTGGTCGAGATCCCCCTCGCCGACCGTGTGGGGCTCCAGAGCGCTGCCGTCGGCATCGACGACGTCGTCGCGGTGCGCCTGACGATCAGCTCCACGTACCGGGCGACACCGGAGACGTACGTGGCGATCGCCGAGGTGGAGTTCCGCGGCCGGCCGTGACGTCGGCGGACGGCGCGAGGGCCGGGACGGGCGCGACGGTCGGGATGCCGAGCGCGTCGAGCATCGCCCGGTAGCCGGAGGTCGCCCGGTGCGCCGCGGCCGCGTCCCCCGACGCCGTGTAGGCGGCCACGAGCAGGCGCCAGGCGTGGTCGCGGCACTCGTCGAGCTCGATGCTGCGCGCCGCCGCCGCGATCGCCTGCTCCGGTCGTCCGCGGTCGAGCTCCAGCTGCGCCAGGTCGGCGGCGGCGTCGGCCACCATCAGGCGGAGGCGGGCGCGCGGCCCGACCACCCACTCGGCCGGCCCGTCCTCCGGGAGCAGGTCCCCGCCGTAGAGGTCGAGCACCCGCCCCAGCTCGTCCGCCGCGGCATCCCACTCCTGCGCCGCACGTCGCCGCGCCGAGCCACGGACGGCGCGCTCCAGCTCGTCGACGTCGCACCCGGACCCCGGCCGCAGCACCAGCGTGTACGCCTCACCGTCGCGGACGACCAGCCGGCTGGAGCGCGTCGGCACCTGCGGCTCGAGCGCCCGGCGCACCGCCGAGATGCTGACGTGCAGGTTGTGCATCGCCGCCCGGGGGTCGAGCTCGGACCACAGCGCCTCGGCCAGCTGCTCACGGTGCACGGGCCGGCCGGCGTGCAGGGCGAGCATGCGCAGCGCGCTGCGGGCCCGGGGCCGCACCCCGGACAGGTCCACCGCCGAGCCGTCGACGGCCACGCGGAACTCCCCGAGGCAGCGGACCTGCAGCTCGGGTGCCCGGTCCTCCGTCCCGGCCGTACCGGGCACGACTCGGGGACCGGTCGGCGTCGGGACGGCCGACGCGCGCGCGTGCGTCAGTCGGACCGGCGCCCGGCCCCCGCACAGCCCGACGGCCCGGACCGGCCGCATGTCGACGCCCGTCTCGAGCCCGGACGACTCGGCCAGCGCAGCAAGCTCGCCACCGTCCTCGGGGTCGGTGGCCGCCAGCGCGGCGTACGCGTAGGCGAGGGCACCCGGGACGCCGGCCGCTCGGGCCACTGCCTCTGCCACCCGAGCGTCCTGCCCCGCGTCCGGGAGCTGCTGAGCGGCAGCCGTGACCGCGTAGCACGCGCGGGCCCACGCCGCGGGCACCGCCGCGTCGAGCGCCTGCCACCGTCGCACCAGCTCCTCCCACGCGTCCGGCTCGGCCGCGCCCAGCGAGAGCCCGGCCAGCGCCGACCACGTGAGGATCAGCGCGGACCCCCAGGCGTCGTGGTCCGACTGCCGGTCGGCGGCGAACGCGCGGGACTGCGCACGAGCAGCACCCGTGCCGTCGAGCCCGACGATGAGCCCGTGCGCCAGCCGAGCCAGCCAGGTCAGCCCCTGCCGGTCGGCCTCCGCCTGCACCCGGTCGATCGTGCGCAGCACCGCACCCAGACGGCCGCCGGCCAGCGCGGCCTCGGCGAGCGCGGCACCCAGCACCAGCGGCCGCGGACCGTCGGGATCCGCGGCCGCCCGACGCAGCGGTGCCGCGGCCTCGTGCTGCCGTCCCGCGAGCAGCAGGCACAGGCCCTCCGCGAGCGCCCCGCCGGTCCCCCCGAGCCGGCGGGCCTGCTCCGCCTGCGCTGCCGGGTCGCGGCGGAGGGCGGCACGGACCAGCCCGACCCACTCGTGCCCGTCGACGAGTTCCTCGATCCCGTCGAACTCAGCCCACGTCGCAGCGCGTCCGGCGGCGGTGCGCGGCGGCGGCTCGTCGGCGAGGACGGCTTGCGCGCGGTCGTGCCAGACCCGTGCGGAGGCGCCCAGGTGCTCGGCGTGCGCGGCCCGCAGGTGCTGGTGCAGCACCCGCGGCAACCGGTAGTGCACACCGTCCTCTGTGCTCGCCAGCGACCACGTGCACTCCAGCTCGCGCAGCAGCCGGGTCGCCGGCGGGGCGTCGTCGGCCCCGCCGATCGCCCTGGTCAGGGCGTCGCAGCGGTCCGCGGTGAGCTCGTCGAACACGGAACCCCGGTGCAGCAGCTCGACCAGGGGCCGGTCCAGCTCCGCCAGCACCTCACCGACGAGGTAGTCGCGCGCGTAGTACGGGTCGCCGCGCATGGACCGGACGGCCCGGCGGCGGTCGGCCGGGAGCAGCCCGTCGGTCGCGCGCTGGAACAGGTGGACCGCGGCGGCCCACCCCTCCGTCTCGTGGGTGAGCGTCTCCACGTCGTCGGTCGTCAGCGGGTGGCCGTACACGTCGCGGAACAGCCGGTCCACCTCCCACGTGCGCATCCGCAGGTCCGCCCCGGTGACCACGACCGGCGGGTCGATCTCGGAACGGGCGAGCGTGAACGTGGGTTGGCGTCGCGTCCCCATCACGACGTGGACGGACGGTGCCGACGTGAGCAGCAGCTGCTCCAGCTCGGCAGCGGCACCGGCGCCCAGGAGCTCGTGCACGTCGTCGAGCACCAGCAGGGTCGGCCCGGCGCAGGACCTCAGCACTCCGCTGACCTCGGTCGGTGTGAGAGTCACGGCCCGGGCGCCTGACCGCACCGAGATCCCCGCGCGCGTGCAGCGCGCCCACACGACCGGGAGCCCGCACGCGGTCGCCCACTGCGCCAGCACCGTCGTCTTCCCCGACCCGCGAGGTCCGACGACGATGCCCGTCCCCGCGTCCAGCACGTCGTCGAGCGCGCTCATGAGCGCACGCCGAACGACGCCCCGCCGCGCAGCCGGCACGCCCGACCCGATCACGGCAGCGGCGACGGCCTCGATCCCCTGCGCCATCGCAGCCTCGCCCCCCCTGGGCGGTGCACGGCACGCCGACCGAGCACCACGTCGATCGTCCCAGCAATCCACCCCCGAGACGAGGGCATTACCGGGCGAAACGGCGAACACCGGACAGCCAGGGCGAGACCGTCACACCTTCGAGCGGTACTCCGCGCTCGCGACGATCGACGCGATGATCTCCTCGTCGCGCGCTCCACGCTGGATCGCGCTGACCCACGTCTGACGGCCCGTGGCGTCGATGCTCCGCCGGAGGAGCTTGCCGTAGTAGCCGTCGACGACGCTCGTCAGGTGCTCGTCGGAGTACAGGAACCCACGGGCGACCGACTCCCGACTGGCGCCGGCGTTGAGCCGACCCTGCCAGAACGCGATCTCGCTGGCCGCGGGGGCGCGGCCCAGCACCTTTCCGTACAGCCGGACGATCCACCCCGTGTCGGTGCCGCCTCCCCGGGCGTAGTACTCGGGCGACGAGATGAAGCCGGCCTGCATCTGCTCGATGTGCAGACCGGAGCGCATGGCGGACAGCCAGCTGGCGGCACCCGCCGGATCGGGCGCACGGTCGAGGTACGTCGCGTACGCCTCCGCGATCATCCGCCCGCGGTACTCGTCGGAGTACGTGATCCCGTTGGCCACCTGGCCGTAGGGCGTCCCCGTCCGCAGGCTCGCCGACCAGCTGGTGAGTCCCACGGGGTCGGGGGTCCGCCCGAAGAGGTCGCTGTAGACCTTCGTGACATAGGCCTGGACCGGGTCCAGCACCGGCGCGGGCGGCGTCGGGACGACGACGGGGGCACACTGCCCGGCGTACGGCGGGATGCTCCAGACGATCGTGACGACGTTCCCGTTCACGGTCGTCGTGGCGCCGAGGCGCGAGGGGTCGTACTGATAGCCGTCCCGCACGACGACCTTCACGACCAGGTCACCCGCGGCCAGGTCGTGGACGCCGGTCACCGGGTGACCGCCCTGCGTCAAGCTCACCGACTCGATGCCGTCGCGCGACTGCTGCTCCTGCTGCTCCGGCGTGCCGGGCGCCCCGAGGATCGAGTCGTACCCCCACCCGAACTCGGCACCCACGAGGCGACCGCCCACGCAGGTGATCGGGCCACCGCCGTACCCGAGAGCAACGAGCAGCGGAGCCGGGGCGCCGGCGGTGAAGTTCCAGCCGGAGATGCCCACCAGCTCGCCCCGCGCGGTGCGGGCCCACGCGAACAACGTGTGCTCCCCCGCCTCCACGTCGGGCAGCACGACGCCGGCGTGGCGGGCGTCGGTGGCCTCCATCGCGGTGACCGCACCGTCGTCGAGCTGGTAGGACCAGTGCGCGATGTCGGCGTTGTTCGCCTCGAAGCCGAACTCCCAGCCGTTCTCCGCCGCGCCGCCGCCGGAGTCGAGGATCGAGACCCCGATCCAGGGCGTCCCGACCGCGAGGCTCCAGGTCTTGACGCCGACGATGCTGCCCCCGCCGTCACGGGCCCGGACGACGACGGTGTGGTCGCCGTCGGCGAGCGCCAGCTTCAGGACGGCCTCGCGCAGCGCGCTGCCGGGGAACACCGTCACAGGGCCGCCGTCGAGCTGGTAGGACCACTGCGCCACGTCCGAGTGCAGCGCCGTGTAGCCGAGCTCGTAGTGGTGGTCGTCGGGCCAGTTGGAGTACCACGAGTGCAGCACCTCGGCGCCCGCGGGCGGCACCTCCGTGTCGAAGTCCCAGGCCCCGATCCCGACCAGCGCGCCCGCGTCGTCCCACGCGCGGACAGTCAGGGTGTGATCCCCGGCAGGAGGCGACGTCAGTCGCACGGTCGCGTTCCGCGCGTCGGTCGCCGCGAACTCCACGCCGGGACCGGCGTCGATCTGATAGGTCCACCGCGCGACGTCCGAGTAGTTGGCGCCGAACCCGAACTCCACGGCGCCGTCGTAGAAGCCGCCTCCGGAGTCGAGGTGCTCGACAAAGCCCTCCGGGGTCGCGACGGTGACGACCACCGTCGCGGTGCCGAGCAGCTCTCCGCCCGCGTTCCGCGCCCAGATCGTCGCGTCGTAGGTCCCGTCGCTCGGGATGCCGAGGTAGGCGGTCATGTGCCGCGCGTCGGTCCCCAGCACGGTGGACACCGGCCCGCCCTCTAGCTGGTAGGTCCACTGCGCGACGTCGACCGTGTTCGAGGTCGCGGTGAGCCAGTAGCCCGAGCCGTTGAAGGTCCAGCCCACTGACAGGGTCCCGACAGGGACGACGAGCCCGACGGCGCTCTGAGCGGTGCTGGGGGCCGTCGCACCGGCCGAGGTCGGCACGGCGCCGATGAGCGCGACCGCGCCGGCGGCGACGAGCGCCGCGGCCGGCAGACCGAGTCGAGACGGCAGGGTGAGCACGGACACGGATCCTCCGAGGAACTTGGGTGACTTGCCTGAAACATCGGTGTCGGCCACGCCCGACTTGAGCCTTTCGGGGGCACTCCGGCACTCCCCTGCGCTCGCCCGCTGCTGGCGCCGTTCCCGAAGGGGTGCCCGAAAGGTCGCGGTGGCGGTGAGACGCCGCTGCCACCATCGACTCAGAGAAGGGGCGTCACCTTCGCAGAGCGGCGGCGCGCAGGAGGAGTCGATGAGCACGACGGCGGAGGACAGGCCGGCGGCCGTGCCGTTCCCGTGGCGGTCGATCGACGGGCAGAAGCCGCGCAAACGCATCTGGGTTCCGCACGTCGACTCGGAGCTGCGTGCGTTGTGGCTCCGGGTCGACGTCGCCACGGAGCGTGCGACGGTGGAGCGGCAGTCCTTCGGCGACGGGCCCGCCGTGGCGCGGGGTCAGCTCCCCGCCAACGAGCAGCGGATCGTGGCGGACGGCGTGCGGGATCTCATCGGCCGTGCCGTCAGAGCCGCGCATCGGCGCGATCCCGTCCCCAGTCGGCTCGTGAACTGGTGGCGCGGCGCCCTCGTCGAGCAGGCGTACCGCAACCTCCACTCCGCGCGCGCGCAGATGGTGGACCTGATGACGGACGAGGAGGTGGATGCCGAGGTCCCCGGCGCTGTGGCGCGCATCCACGCGACGCTTCATGTCGACGACCCTCGCCGCGTGACCCAGCACAATCTGTACGCATTGCCGCTGAGCGACCGGCGCGCCTGGCTGCGCAAGCTGATGGAGGACGGCTACGAGGCGCTGGACATGCAGCACGCACGCCTCCGCAACTTCCGGAACATCGTCTTGAGCGCGGCGATCGTCGTGATCCTGCTGACCGGGGCCGCCGTGCTCTACATCAACGCGAACCCCTCCGACGTCCCGCTGTGCTTCCCGGCCGGCGACACGGTCGAGGCAGCGGCGGCAACGGGCGACGACGAGCTCCTGAACTGCCCGACCGCGAGCGCCGTGCCCGAGCCCCGCCCGAGCGACGTCCTCGTCGTCGCGCTTCTCGGTCTCCTCGGCGGAACGGTCGCCGCGACGTTGTCGATCCGCAAGCTGGGTGGCTCGACCGGCGCGTACGACGTCCCCGTCGCCCTCGCGTGGCTCAAGGTTCCGCTCGGTGCTGTCACGGCGATCCTGGGCATCGTCGCCATCCGCGGTCAGTTCGTACCAGGTCTCACTCTTCTGGACTCGCAGGATCAGATCCTGGCCTACGCGCTGCTCTTCGGTTTCGCACAGCAGGTGCTGACCTCCGTGCTGGACAAGAAGGCGGAGTCGCTGGTCGACGCCATGCCGACGAAGGAGTCGCAGGCGGGAGGCTCCGCGTCACCGTCGGTGCTGTTCGTCGCCCGGCCCGACGAGGACGGCGAACGCCCCGCCGAGCGTGGCGGTCCCGCAGTCGCGTCGCGACCGGCCAGACGCGCTGGGGTCGCGGTGCGATCCACCACCCCGAGGCCGAGTCCGGACCGATAGGCATCTGCACAGGCTCCACCGCGGCCGACGGTCTGGTCGGCACGCGCCGTGGGAGATGCGCGGCGACCAGGGCCGCGTCACGGGACGGGCGGCTCCGCGGACGCGGTCGGGCTGCTGCTCGGCGTCGGGGTCGGCGTGGCGCTCGGGGTCGGCACCGGCTCGGCCGGAGCGACGCTGGGCTGCTCGACGACGGGCGGGGCAGGCGAGGTCACGGGCGGGGTGGTGGGCGCAGCGACGCCCACGGTGATCGGCACCGAGGTGCCGGTGCCGGCGTCGTCCGACGTGCCGAACTCCCAGTGCCACGGCTCGTGGGGTCCGCGGCCGCCCTCGTCCATGTAGGTCGGGTGGTGCCAGCCGTAGGTCATCGCGTTGGCCTTGAGCCAGACGTACTGCGCGGACCGGTAGCCGCTGACCTGGTCGAGGTCGATCGCCAGGCCCCAGCCGTGGTTGGACGTGCCGGGCACCGCGGCCATGGTCCCCTTGGCCGCCCGGGTGCTGATCTGCTCCTCGAGCGTGCGGTAGGAGCCCGTGATCTTCAGGTCGCGGCCGAAGTCGGCGCGATAGGCCGCGTTCAGCCGCGCGAGCGCCTCCGCCGCGTCGCAGCGCAGGTGCTGGCTCGGCGCGAACGCGACCGCGCAGAGCACCTTCAGCGGGATGGACCCGTTGGTGTAGCCGTCGGTCGACCGGGCCTGCTCCTGCACCTTGGCGACCGCCGCCTTGGCCTCCTCGTCCCCGGTCACCGCGATCTGCTGCGCCGCCACCGTGATGCCGGCCGCGGCGTCCCGGGCCTGGACGGCGGAGGTGGCAGCCGCGACGACGTCCCGGACCTCGGCGGCGGCGTGGGTGGCACCGACGGCTGCGTCGAGCACGGCGACCTGCGGGTCGGCGGCGACCAGGAGGCGGGTCATCGCGGCGTTCTGCGCCGACTGGTCGACGAGGTCGAGCGCGACCAGCAGGACGTCGGTCTCAACCCCTTCGACCACGAGCGCCGCGGCGGCGACATCGCCCGAGGCCACCTGCTGGCGCGCGTCCAGGACCCGGTCCGGGAGCTTCTCGACGGTCAGCCCCGACGTCACGGGAGCGGCATCGGCGTCGACGAGGTCGGGACGGAACAGCGTCCGCGAGGCGGCCTCCGTGGTGTCGACCAGCGGGTGGCCGACGAGCGTGGCGGTCGCCGCCTCCACCGCCGCGACGCGGTCGTCGAGCCGCGTCAGGGCCTGCGTGTGCGCCGGTCCGGTCGGCTGCCGCGCGAGGTGCGTCCCGGCGCGCGACGACGCCTGGGCGACGTCGACGGAGTGGGACGCGTCGATGGGGGGCGCGGCCAGGACCGCCGTCAGGAACGCCATCGACGCGAGGATCGCGACCGACTCCCACGGCCGCCGACCCTGCCGCGGGCGCGCCGAATGACGACTCTGGGTCGTCCGTCGTGGTCCGAGCACTGGTGTCCTCCGCGATGCGTCGTCCGACGATCCCACCGCAGCACCGCGTCCGTCGACCCGCCAGACGGGGGGACTCGGGCCGCCGCCGGGCGCACGACTCACCAGATTGTGCGCATCTCGGGCGCTACCCGACCCGCTGCTCGTCGCGGTGCGGGAGCCGCCAGCCCGGGCGCACGTAGTGGCAGGTGTATCCGTGCGGGAGCTTCTCCAGGTAGTCCTGGTGCTCCTCCTCGGCCTCCCAGAACTCACCGGCCGGCTCGACCTCGGTGACGACCTTGCCGGGCCAGAGCCCCGACGCGTCGACGTCCGCGATCGTGTCGAGCGCGACGCGACGCTGCTCGTCGGAGGTGAAGAAGATCGCCGACCGGTAGCTGCGGCCGATGTCGTTGCCCTGCTGGTCCTTCGTCGACGGGTCATGGATCTGGAAGAAGAACTCCAGCAGGTCCCGGTAGGAGATCTGCTCGGGATCGAAGACGATCTCCACGGCCTCGGCGTGGTCGCCGTGGTGGCGATAGGTGGCGTTCGGGGTGTCGCCGCCCGAGTACCCGACGCGCGTGGAGACCACTCCCGGGCGGCGGCGCAGCAGCTGTTGCGCACCCCAGAAGCACCCTCCGGCGAGGATCGCCGTCTCCGTCGTGGCCATCTGCGACCTCCTTCATGGGACGGCTGACGCCGTCGGGCGATCTTGACCCCGCAGTGCGCTGCGGCGCAACCGAGGCGGAAGCCGACACGGCACCGGCGGTGACCGCGAGGGGCCACCGCCGGTGCCGTGCGTCAGGCGCGAGCGCTCAGTGGGCGAGCGATCTCCGGACGACGTCGACGACCGCGGTCACCGGACCGTGCTCGACCGTGGTGCCGCCGAAGACGACCTGTCCAGGGCTGGACGGGGCGCGGGCCGGGACCGCGTCCCAGGTCACGGGCACCGCGTGGCGCGTGCCGTCGGAGTCGAGGACCTCGACGGTGGCCGGCAGCCTGAGCGGGCTCGACGTGCGGACCGTCCGGTAGACGGTGTCGGCGACCACGAACTCGGCGTCGCTGGCCTCGTAGACCTCGATCGTCTCGTGGAACGTGAGCACCGGCCACGCACTGTTCGACCAGTCGATCATCTCCTGCCAGTTGGCGGGCTCCCAGACCAGGACGCCGGCGCCGCGGTTGCCGGGCAGGTCGTTCGCGATCCGGAAGACGTCCTGGAGGAAGAGGCCGGCGCCCTCCGCCGTCTTGGGGTAGGGCGAGTTCGGGACCGGGAGGCCGTCCCAGTCGTTCGACTGGTGCGACGTCTCGGCGATCTCCATGGCGTAGCCCGGGTGCGCCGCGGCGACCTGGTGCAGGTTCGCCTCGTAGTGCTCGGGCGTCCCGTGCCACTCGGGGTAGTAGGAGTGCGCGATGACGTCGATGTCCTGGCCCTTGGCGTTCAGCCGGGTGAGGAACTGGTCCCAGAACTCGAGCGTCTTGTCGACCTTCCCGTTGTCGATGATCGCGTGGGTCTCGACCTGGATGTCCTCGCCGTGGGCCGCTGCGACGTCCCGGACGGCCTTGATGCCCGACGCCTGGAGGGTGGTGAACCGGTCCCAGGCGGCGTCGTAGGCGGCCTGCTCGGCCGGGTCGTCCGAGCCCCAGTAGTCCCAGAGCAGGGCGCCGCCGGGCTGCGAGACGAACGACGGGTCGTGGTTGAAGAAGCACGTGCCGCACCAGACCGAGTCGTCGAACCAGGGCTGCGGACGCTCGCTCCCCCACATGAACCCGTTGATGAGCTCGTTGCCCACGGCGACCTTGTCGGGCGTGGTGCCCTGGGCGACGAGCGCGTCGATGGTCGCGTAGGTGTAGTCGTAGACCGCCTGCGTCAGCTCGTCGAAGGGCAGCTCGCGCCACGCGGTGGGCTTCGCCTGCTTGCTCGGGTCGGCCCACGAGTCGGCGTAGTGCAGGTCGATGCCCAGGCCCATGCCCTGATCGACGACCTTGCGCGCGACGTCGAGGGTGCGCTCCGGGCTCTGGTACGCGGGCTCGAGGTACTCCCCCGACCGCTCGTCACGCGGGTCGTTGAACACGCGCAGCCGGACGTACTCCATGCCGGCGTCGGCCGCCGCCTCGAGGATCGGCACCGGCGCCGCGCCCTCGTCCACGACGTAGGTCAGGCCCTGTGCGTCGTTCTGGTCGGCGTAGGAGATGTCCGCGCCCAGCACGACGTCGTCGCGCAGGTAGTTCCACACGGACAGCTCGCTGATGCCGGCGACGGCGCCCGGGGACACGTCGGTGATCGTGACGCGCAGGAAGGCGATCCCCGGGCGCGCGACGAGGTGCTCCTCGCCCCGACCCGCCTGCGTGTTCCTCTTGCGGTCGACGAGGGTCTTCCACCGGTGACCGTCGGCGGAGGACTCGACCACGTACTGGTAGGTGCCGTGCGCGTCGGGGAAGACGAGACCGACCTTCCGGATGTTGTCGTACGCCCCGCCGAGGTCGAGCACGAGGGACTGCCGGCCCTTGCCAGCCCTGCTCTGCACCGTCCACGCGGTCGTCGGGTCGCCGTCGACGGCGAGTCCCGCGAGAGCCTGCGCGGCGGTGGCGCTCACCGTGACCCAGGCCTTCGCGGCCAGGTTGCTGCGCACGGGTGCGAAGGTGACCAGGCCGTCGGGTTCCTCGGCCGGGGCGGGGCCCGCACTGCCGAGGACGAGGGCGCCCGCGGCGAGGAGGGCGAGCATGGAGGTTCGGCGGCGGCTGATCGGCTGCATGGGACATCCTTGTCTCATCGGAGTGTGCACGTGCACAGCACTCAGCCACCGTAAGAGCGCACGAAAGCGCCGTCAAGATGGCGCAAATGTCCGGACCGCAATGGGAGCGTGCACAGGCTTCTGCGCAGGCACGACATGCACGCCTCCGACCCTCGTCAGGAACGGGGGGGAGCAGCCGATCCGGTGCTGGCGCGCACGACGAGCGAGGTCGGCAGCGTGACGGCGGCCGGCTCACCGCCCTCTATCAGCTCGATCAGCAGGCGCACCATCTCGCCGGCGATCCGCCTCAGCGGCTGCCGCATGGTGGTGAGCGGCGGGTCGAGCGTCGCTGCGAGCCCGGAGTCGTCGAACCCTCCGACCGCGACGTCCTGCGGGACGCGTCGGCCGGCCTCGCGGAGCACCTGCAGGGCGCCCGCCGCCATGAGGTCGGAGCCCACGAAGACCGCGTCGAGGTCGGGTCGGCGCTCGAGGAGCGTCCGCATCCCGGCCGCGCCGCCGTCGCGCGAGTAGTCCGCGTGAGTCACGAGCGACTCGTCGTAGAGCGACCCGAGCTCGTCGCGGTAGCCCTCGAGCCGGAGCCTGCCCCCGGGGGTGTCCAGGGGCCCGGTGATCGTCGCGATCCTGGTGCGACCGATGTCGAGCAGGTGCCGCGTCATCCGCCGGCCGCCGCCGAGGTCGTCGGCGGAGACGTAGCCGAGGCTGCCCTCGAAGCCGAGCGGGATGCCGCAGGAGATCATCGGGATGCCCTGCCGCACCAGCGCGTCGAGCAGGGGGTTGCCGCTGTGCGACGAGATCGCGAGGACGCCGTCGACGTGCCCGGCGCCCACGTACGACGAGACCTGCTTCTGCTCCTCCGGGGTCCCCGCGACCATGAGCAGGAGCGGCATGCCCCGTGCGGCCAGCGCCTGGGCGGCTCCCCGCAGGAGGATCGAGAAGTTCGGGTCCTCGAACAGCAGGTGCTGCGGCTCGGTGAGCAGGAACGCCACCGAGTTCGACCGTCCGGTGACCAGGCTGCGCGCGTGCTGGTTGGCGGAGTAGCCGGTGGTCCGGATCGCCTCCTCGACGGCCGCGAGCGCGTCCGGGGACACCCAGTGCCCACCGTTGATGACGCGCGACACCGTGCCCCGGGACACGCCAGCCGCAGCCGCGACGTCACGGATCGTCGGGCGCTTGCGCGGCGCGGGCGTCGGTCCCATCGCACGAGACTCTAGGGGACCGAGGTCACAAGTCACGCCGTGAACCTCGGCGGCGGCGAGGTCGACCTTCGGCACCCGTGTGAACCGGACCTCGCCCGGTCCAGGTAGCGTCGCGGAGGCCGGGATCGAGCTGATCGCACGGACCAGAGGCACGGAGGCCTGACACGCATGGACGAGATCCTGTATGGCGCCGCCTACTACGACGAGTACATGCCGACCGACCGCATCGACACCGACGTCGCGATGCTGCGGGCGGCGAACCTCAACGTGGTGCGCATCGCCGAGTCGACCTGGAGCACGCTGGAGCCGCAGCCCGGCGTGTTCGACTTCACGCACGTCGACCGGGCCCTCGACGCGATGGAGGCCGCCGGCATCCACGTCATCGTCGGGACCCCCACCTACGCGGTGCCGGCGTGGCTGGTGAAGGCGCACCCGGACGTGCTCGCCGAGACGAGCACGGGCCAGGGACGCTACGGCAGGCGCCAGATCATGAACATCACCAACCCGACCTATCTGTTCCACTCCGAGCGGGTCATCCGCGCGCTCCTGGAGCACACCGCGCACCGCCGTGCGGTCATCGGCTTCCAGCTCGACAACGAGACGAAGTACTACGACGTCGCCTCGGCCGACGTGCAACGCACGTTCGTCACGCACCTCCGCGAGACGTTCGACGACGACCTCGACGCGATGAACCGGGCCTTCGGCCTGGACTACTGGTCCAACCGCGTCGACGCCTGGGACGACTTCCCGGACGTGCGCGGCACCATCAACGGCTCCCTGGCCGCCTCGTTCGACAGGTTCCGCCGCTCCCTCGTCGAGGACTTCCTCGCCTGGCAGGCCGCCATCGTGCGCGAGTACGCGCGGGGCGACCAGTTCCTCACGCAGAACTTCGACTTCGACTGGGGGCCGGGCTGGTCCTACGGGCTGCAGCCGTCCGTCGACCACTTCCGGGCTGCGGCGCACGTGGACATCGCCGGCGTCGACATCTACCACCCCACGCAGTCCGCGCTCACCGGCAAGGAGATCGCGTTCGGCGGGGACATGACCCGCTCGATCAAGGGCGGCGCGAACTACCTCGTGCTGGAGACCCAGGCCCAAGGGCAGCCTGCCTGGCTGCCCTACCCCGGCCAGCTGCGCCTGCAGGCCTACAGCCACCTCGCGAGCGGTGCCGACGCCGTCATGTACTGGCACTGGCACTCCATCCACAACTCCTTCGAGACGTACTGGCGCGGACTGCTCAGCCACGACCTCGAGGCGAACCCCACCTACGCCGAGGCCGGTGTGATCGGTGCCGAGCTCCGGCGGGTGGGACGGTCGCTCGTGCACCTGCGCAAGTCCAACCGCGTCGCGGTCATGGTCAGCAACGAGGCCCTGACGGCGCTGAGGTGGTTCAGCGTCGAGACCGGGTTCCCCGCCTTCCTCGGCCCCTCGATCGGCTACAACGACGTGCTCCGCTGGGTGTACGACGCCCTGTTCGAGCTGAACGTCGAGTGCGACTTCGTCCCCGCCGACACCGACGACCTCAGCCGGTACGCGATGGTGGTCGTCCCGGCGTTGTACTCGGCGCCCGAGTCGACGCTGCAGCGGCTGGGCGAGTTCGTCGGCGTCGGTGGCCACCTGGTCTCGACGTTCAAGTCGTTCGTCGCCGACGAGCACGTCAAGGTCTGGCACGACCGGCAGCCGCACTCGCTCACGGGCGTCCTCGGGCTCACCTACAACCAGTTCACCGTCCCGGTCGACGTGCAGCTCACCCTGCACGGTGACCTGGCGGCCGCCCCCGGCGCCGCCGCGCTGAGCCCCGACGACCGCTCCGCTCTGCGCTTCATGGAGCTCCTGCAGCCCGACGGCGCGGAGGTGCTCGCGTCGTACGACCACCCTGCGTGGGGCGGTCAGGCGGCCGTGACCCGGCACCGCGCCGGGGCCGGGACTGCGATCCACCTCGGCACGATGACCGGTCCCGCCCTGGTCCGCGAGGTGCTCGCCCTGGCGGTGCGCGACGCCGGCCTGTGGGACTGGCCGCAGGAGCTCGCCGGAACCGTCACCGTTCGCCGAGGCGTCAACTCCGCCGGAGCGCCGCTGACCTACCTCCTGAACTACTCCGACAGCCCGGTGCAGGTCACGAGCCCCGTCATTGCCCGGTCCGTCCTCGACGGCGCCACCGTCGAGGACGGCACCGACCTCACCATCGGCGCCTGGGACCTCACCATCCTCGAGGAGGTGCGCTGACCCGCAGCACACCGCTCTCCGTCCGGCCGTTCACACGCTGTCCCAGGCCGGACCTACAGGAGCCCGCGGAAGGCGAACCGGAACGTCAGCTCGGTGTCCGTGGGCAGTCGGTACTCGGCATGGGTCTGCGCGCCCCAGGAGTCGTCGCCGCCGACCCCGCGCCGCTGGAGCGCCGGCCGCAGGACGGTCTGGTAGATCGGCGGCAGCTCGGTGTGGTGCGCGGCGTTCTCGACCTCGAACGGCGTCCACGGCAGGGCCGACAGCTCCATGCCCTGGTCCGACTCCAACCGCAAGCCCGCCCCTCGCTCGTCGGTGACGGTCGCCCAGCGGACGCCCGTCCGGCTGCCCGCCTCCTGCGGACGTAGGTAGGGCGTGAGCGCGGTACGCACGTCGGCCTCCCACACACCCAGCCGGGCTCCTGCTCGACGGTCGACGTAGGACTCCTCGGGCCCGTCGCCGTACCAGCGCAGCCGGTGGAACGCGTCGTCGGTCGCTAGGAGGAGTCCGAGCTCCGGCATGTCCGGCAGCCCCGCACCAGGTCGCACCGTGAGGGTCACCTCGACTCGACCGTCGCCGTCCACGAGGTAGGAGAGCTCGCACTCCCCCGCCGGCGCGGTGGGCAGCTCGTACCGGAAGCGGACGCGCACGCCGTCGTCGGTCTGCTCGACCGCGGGCTCCTCGGGGCCGCGGACGGCCGTCGCATACCGGCTGGCGACGAGCCACGCGCCGTCCTTCGCTGGGCCGCCCCAGCCGCGCTCGTTGGAGGTGGGTGCGTGCCAGAAGCTCGGCTGAGGCACCGAGCGCAGCAGCTCGCGCCCGCCGTCGTGCGTCAGCCCGTAGCGGTACGAGACCAGCCCCCCGTGCAGCCGTGAGAACAGGGCGGTGAAGTGCCGCCCTCGCACGCCCACGTTGTGGATGCCGTGGACGACCTCGGGCGCTGCCGCCCGGCGGGCCGGCACCGAGCCGGGGACGACCACGACCGTCTGCTCGTGCGCCACCTCGTGCCCGGCCGACGCCCAGCGCGTCGTGCGACGCAGCCGGAAGGACACGTCGACGGTGTACTCCCCGGGTGCGGCCGGCACCGTGACAGGGAGCGCGTAGACCTGCGAAGCCCCAGGGGCGACGGCGGTCTCGAGCACCTCCTCCTGCAGCACCCTGCCCTCCCGGGCGACCGTCACCACGCACTCGTGCGCCGACGACGGGGTGGCGAGGTGACGGTTCTCCACCGTGACCTTGTCGCCCTCGACCGACAGCCGGTAGCCCTGGTAGAGGTAGCGCACCTCCTGGGCGATCGGCTTGAGGGTGCGATCGGCGAAGACGATGCCGTTGCCGCTGAAGTCCGAGTCGTGCGGCGCGTCACCGAAGTCGCCGCCGTAGCCGAAGTACTCCCGGCCGCTGCGGTCGGTCCGCCGGAGCGCCTGGTCTGCGAAGTCCCAGATGAAGCCGCCCTGGAACAGCGGCTCGCGGTAGGCCAGGTCGACGTACTTGTGGACCGCCCCGAACGAGTTGCCCATCGAGTGGGCGTACTCGCACAGCAGGTAGGGCTTGTCGCGGTGCGTCGCGAGGAACTCCTCGATCTCGGCGGCCGGCGCGTACATCCGCGAGACGACGTCGGTGGTCTGCGGGTGCCGCGGGTCCCAGTGGACGCCTTCGTAGTGCACCGGCCGAGAGTCCAGGCGACGGAAGTACTCCGCGACCTCCAGGATCCCCGTCCCGCCGAACGACTCGTTGCCGCACGACCACATCACGACGCTCGGGTGGTTCTTGTCCCGCTCCAGCATGCTCGCCGCGCGGTCGAGCAGGGTGGGCAGCCACTCGGGACGGTCCCCGGGCAACGCCACGTCGATCCCGGCCTCGGCGAACCTGATCACGTCCCACATCGCGTGCGACTCGAGGTTCATCTCGTCGATGACGTACAGGCCGTACTGGTCGCACAGCTCATAGAAGTACGAGTTGTTCGGATAGTGGCTGGTCCGCACCGCATTGATGTTCAGCCGCTTCATCAGCCGGATGTCGGCCTCCGTCTGCTCCCGGGTCATCACGCGACCCTGGAGGCCGAAGTCGTGGCGGTTGACCCCGTTGAAGACGACGCGGGACCCGTTGACCTTGAGCAGGCCGTCCTCGATGCCGAACCGGCGCACCCCCACCCGCACCGGCACGTGCTCGGTGAGGCGGCCCGACGCGTCGTACACGTCGAGCGTGAGGTCGTACAGGTGAGGGTCCTCCGCGCTCCACAGCCGCGGGCTCTCGATGCGGAGCACGAGCTCGTCGTCGCCGGCGAGCTCTCCGGCGCCGGCGATCCGAGCGTCCACCGTGCCGTCGCCGGCCAGGGCCACGCGCACGCGCACCGTCGCCTCGGAGAGGTCGTCGGCGACGTCGGTCGCCACCCGGACGTCCTCGACGTGCACGGCGGGCCGGCGGTACAGGACGACGTCCCGGAACAGGCCCGAGAACCTGAAGAAGTCCTGGTCCTCGATCCACGACCCGGCGCTCCACCGGACCACCTGCGCCACGACGAGGTTCTCGCCGTCGACCAGGGCGTCGGTGAGGTCGAACTCCGACGGAGTGAACGAGTCCGTCCCGTAGCCCACGTAGGAGCCGTTCAGCCACACGGCGACGGCGCTCTCCGCGCCGTGGAAGCTGACGCTCAGCCGCTCGCCGGGCTCGAGCGGGTGCTCGAGGGTGAACGTCCGGCGGTACGTCGCCACCGGGTTGTACCGCTGGGGAACCTGCCCCGGCTCGAGCTGCTCGTAGCCGTCCCACGGGTACTGCACGTTGGTGTACTGCGGGCGGTCGTAGCCGAGCAGCTGCACATGGGCAGGCACCGGCACGTCGTCCCACCCGGAGTCGTCGACGTCCACCCGCTCGAAGCCGGGGACGACGAGGGCGGGGCTCTTCGCGTAGTGCAGCTTCCACAGCCCGTTGAGCGACTGCTCGAAGGAGCTCGTCCCGGTGGCCGCCTCCTGCGGGGAGGCGAACCACCGGTGGTCGGAGTGCGCGTCCAGCCGGTTCTCCAGTACGTACTCGGGGTCGGCGATCCGGTCGAGGTCGAAGGTCACTTGATGGCCCCCGTGACGCCCTCGGCAAAGCTGCGCTGCAGGAGCAGGAAGACGACCACCGTCGGCACCGAGACGATGAACACGGCGAGCATGAGGCTCCCGTAGTCGGTGACGTACCCGGCGCGCATGTTCGAGAGCAGCATCGGCAGGGTCTGGTACGCGTTGTCGACGAGGATCACCTTCGGCCACAGGAAGTTGTTCCACGAGAACAGGAACGTGATGACACCCGCGGCAGCGAGGGTGGGCTTCATGGTCGGCAGGTAGATGCGCGCGAAGATGCTCACCTCGCCCAGCCCGTCGAGGCGCGCCGCCTCGATGATCTCGTGCGGGAACGTCCGTGAGGCCTGCCGGAACAGCAGGATCAGGAACGGTGTCGCGATCAGGGGCAGGATGACCGCGGCCGTCGAGTTCACCAGTCCCAGCTGGGCGAAGAGGCGGAACAACGGGATCATCGTCGCCGCGAACGGGATCATGATCGCCAGGAGCAGGAGCCCCATGACGGCGTCCTTCGCCCGCGAGTGGTAGATCTCGAACGCGTACCCCGCGATCGAGCACAGCACCAGGGCGAGCAGGGTCGTCGCGATGGCGTTGACCGCGGAGTGGTAGAACGCCGTCCCCAGGGGCTGGGCGTCGACGAGCGCCCGGAAGTTGTCGAGGAGGTGGCCCCCCGGAAGCAGCTTGGACGCGATCACCTCGTTGCTCGTGTTCGTCGCCGAGACGGTCATGAAGTACAGCGGGAAGACCGACAGGAGCACGGCCACCGACAGGAACAGGTATGCAGGGATCCGGCGAAGGGTTGTCCTAGTCACGCTTGTCGCCCACCTTCAGCTGGATGGCGGCCAGGATGGCCACGATGATGAGGATCGCGTAGGAGATCGCGGCCGCGTACCCGAAGTTGGGGCTGTTGCGGAACGACACGTTGTACAGGTAGTGCGAGACCGACATCGTCGTGTTGCCCGGACCACCAGCGGTGAGGTTGAACGACTCGTCGAACATCTGCAGCGTTCCGTTGGTCGACAGGATCGCGCAGAGCAGGATGATGGGCTTGAGCTGCGGCATCGTCACGTACCAGAAGGTCTTGAACCCGTTCGCGCCGTCGACGCGGGCCGCTTCCAGGGTCGAGCGATCGATGTTCTGCAGGGCGGCCAGGAAGAAGATCATGTTGTAGCCGGTCCACCGCCACAGCAGGCCGAGGATGATCACCATCCGCGCGGTGCCTGTCTGGCCGAGCCAGTTGACGGGAGAGTCGAGTATCCCGAACTGCGTGAGCAGGTCGTTGGCGAGGCCGTCGGTCGCGAAGATCTGCCGGAACACCAGCGAGTACGACACGAGGCCCACGGCGCACGGCAGGAAGATCGCCGTCCTCCAGAACCCCTTCCACCGCAGCCACGGCGCGTTGAGCACGTTCGCCAGCAGCATCGCGAGCAGGAGCATGATCGGGACCTGGATGATCAGGTAGATGAACGTCGTGCTGAGCGTCAGCACGAACTGGTCGTCCTGGAACAGCCGCTGGTAGTTCAGCCACAGCGGCTCGGCCCAGTTCAGCTGGGTCCCGCGTCCCGTCTTCAGCGACAGGAAGAGCGCCTGGATCATCGGCCAGAAGTTGACCAGCACGATGATGGCCGCGGCGGGGATGATGAACGTCCACCCGGTCAGGCTGCGGCGGCGCTGGATCGCGGACAGAGGTGCCGCCTTGGGCGGCCTGGACGGACGGGACTTCTTCGTCCCGGGCGGGGGCGCGCTCGACGCGCGGCCCTCGGTCGGTGCGGTGGGAGCGGACACGAGCGGCTCACCTCTTCTTCGCTGACGACGGACGGGGCAGAAGCGGGCGGCGGAGACGTGTGCTGGCCTCCGCCGCCCGCCCTGAGGTCACCCCATGGCGAACTCGACGGTCTGCTGCGCCTGGTCGAGCTCGGCCTTCGGGTCCGCGCCGTTGAGGATGTTGGTGATGGCGACGCTGACGGCGTCACGACCCTCGTAGTAGTAGGCACCCGTGTTGTTGCTGGGCACCTTCGCGGCGAACTTCAGCACGTCGGCGTAGATCGGCTGCCCGCCGTAGAACGCCTGCGGCTCGTTGTAGACGTCCGACTCGCCCGCCGGGAGCCAGTTGGCGAGCGCCCCGGACTTCGGGAGGATCGTGTCGTAGAACTCGGTCGAGCCGGCGAACGTCGCGTCGAGGAAGTCGGCGGCGAGCGCCTCGTTGCCGTTCGGGGTGATCGCCCAGGACGAGCCACCGTTGGCGGTGTAGTTGGTGGCGCCGTCGACGCCGTCCAGCTTCGGGACGTTGGTGACGGCCCACTTGCCGGACTGGTCCGCGGCCGACTGGATCGAACCGGAGATCCACACGCCGTTGACGACCCCGGCGGTGTTCGAGTTCACGATCGTGTTGATGTACTCGTCCCACGAGTTGACCTCGACGAAGACACCGGCCTTGACCAGCTGCCCGTACATGTCGATGGCGGCCAGCAACGCGTCGTTGTCGGTGATGGTCGGCTTGCCCTCGTCGTCGAAGAGGCTCGCACCGGCGCTCTGCAGCATCATCATGATCGTGTCGGCCGAGTTGGCCTGGCCGGTGAGCAGCGGCTTGCCCGTCTTGGCCAGCACGTCCTTGCCGAGCGTGAGGAACTGGTCCCACGTGATGTCGGTGAAGTCGTCGACCGTGTAGCCGGCCTGCTCGAGGATGTCCGTCCGGTACGCGCCGATCGCGGCCCCGTTGTCGAACGGCACGCCGTAGTTGGTGTCGTCGACCGTGGAGTACGCCACGACGGACTCGGGGAACTCGCTGAAGTCCACCGTGGAGTCGGCGAAGTTGGCGAAGATGTCCGGGTAGTTGATGACGTTCTTCTGGAACGCGTTGTTCTGCATGAGGAAGATGTCGGGCAGCTGGTCGGTCTCGCCCGACTGGGCCAGCGTGGTCAGCTTGGTCTGCAGGTCGTCCCACGGCGTCTCGACGATGTCGAGCGTGAAGTCCGGGTGGTCGGCCTGGTAGACCTTCTCGGCTTCCTGGAGGGCGTAGATGTTGAACGCCGGGTCCCAGGCCCAGACCGTGAGGGTGTTGTCGCCGGTGCCACCGCTCGCGCCAGTCGTCTCATCCCCGCCCGAGCCGCCGTCTCCGCCGCTGCAAGCGGCGAGGGCGAGGCTCAGCGACAGGACTGCGCCCAGCGCGCCGAGCGTGCGTGTCTTCTTCATCGGGTGATCCCTTCGTGCTGTTGGTCGTCCGTGGACCGCCGTCGGCTCTCGCCGAGCCGCCGGCTCCCGCTCGCCCTCCGCGACGTCGCGGCGGGTGGGCGGGACAGGTCGACTGTGCTGTGTGGAGGTCGTGCGCCGTGCTGAAGGTCAGGCGGTCTACCAGCTCTGCGCCGTGGGGTCTGGTCTGCATCGACCACGAGAAACATCTGTGTCGCTCGACCCTGTCCGGCTTTTGGTGACGTCACCATAGCAGCGCCAAACGGCTCGTTATGCGACGCTTTGGTAACGGTCTGCTGTGCACGTTCGCCAGATGGTGACGTCAACATCGTGAATCACCACTACCATCTCGCCATGACAACCGCGTCAGCACCTGGCCGCCGCCGCTCAGGTCCTTCGATCGGTGACGTCGCCCGTCTTGCCGGCGTCTCACCCCAGACGGTCTCGCGCGTATCGACCGGCGCCGACTCGGTCCGACCGAGCACCCGCGCCAAGGTCGTGCACGCGATGGACCAGCTCGGGTACTCCCCGAACCGTGCGGCCCAGGCGCTGCGGAACGGCACCTTCGGCGCCATCGGAGTGCTCTCGACCGGCTTCCAGCGCACCGGCGAGGCCCTCACCGTCGAGGCCCTGGTCGAGGCCGCCGCGCTCGAGGACTACTCGGTCACGCTCCTGCACGTGCGCAACCCCGCGCGGGAGAGCTGGGACAGCGCGGCGCACCGCATCTCGCACCAGGCCATCGACGGCCTCGTCATCATGCGGGCCGAGCAGGCGTCGCCGGCGACGCTGGCGCTCCCCGCGGGCATGCCCGTGGCGGTGTCCTTCTCCAAGTTCGCCGGCCACTACCCCACCGTCTCCGCCGACCAGGTCCAGGGCAGCGAGGACGCGATGCGCCACCTGCTCGGCCTCGGACACCGCACCGTGCACCACCTCGCCGGGCCGCGGGACTCGGAGCACGCCCTGGTGCGCAGCGGCACGTGGCGCCGCTGCCTCCTCGAGGCCGGGATCCGTCCGCCCGAGCCGGTGTACGGGGACTGGAGCGCGCACGACGGCTACGAGGCGGGGCTACGGCTCGCGGCCGACCCCGACGTCACCGCCGTGTTCTGCGCCAACGACGAGATGGCGCTCGGCCTCGTGCGGGCGCTGCACGAGGCCGGTCGCCGCGTGCCCGACGACGTGTCCGTGGTGGGCTTCGACGACATCGCCGTCGCCGGCTGGACCTCACCGCCCCTGACGACCGTCCGGCAGGACTTCCACGCCATCGGCCGCGCGCTCATCACCCTCGTCCTCGGTCAGCTCCGGTCGAGGTCCGTCCCACCGCCGGCTCTGACGGTCGTCCCCACGGAGCTCATCGTCCGGGCGAGCACTGGACCCCCTCCACGCTGAACCCAGGCCGCACATCCCGCCGCACGACCATGAGGACTCGATGGAGAGCATCACGAAGAACCGCCAGACGCCCGCGACGCTGCGGGCGATGGTCGAGCGGGCCTACGGCGCCGAGCAGGTGCCCACGGGCGAGCCGGACACCTGGCTGGAGGAGCTGGGGCACGGCTGGTTCAACGTCGCCTACCGGATCCTGCTGCGCGACGGCCGGGCCGTGGTCGTGAAGATCGCGCCGCCGCGGGGGGTGCCCGTGATGCCCGCCGAGCGTGGCGCGATGCGCATCGAGCTCGACGCGCTGGCGCTGATCGCGGCACGCACCGACGTCCCGGTCCCGCACGTCGACCACGCCGACCTGAGCCACGAGCTCGTCGACGCCGACTACTTCTTCATGCCGTTCGTCGACGCCGAGAACTTCGGCATCGTCACCGACGGCCTGAGCACCGAGCGGCGCGACGCGTACAACGAGGCGCTGGGCGCTGCCAACCGCGAGCTGAACTCGATCCGCGGGAGCTGCTTCGGACCGCTCGCCGGCCCGGGTGACCCGTCGTGGCGGGTCGTGTTCACCGGCCTCGTCGAGGACGTCCTGGCCGCCGGGGAGGCCCGCAACGTCGACATCGGCCGGGACTACGACGAGATCCGCAAGGTGGTCGCCCTGCACTCCGACGTCCTCGACGACGTCGTCGAGCCGAGGTTCGTCGAGTGGGACCTCTGGGACTCCAACGTCATGGTCCGCGACGGCCACATCGTCACGATCATCGACCACGAGCGCGCCCTGTACGGGGACCCGCTGATGGAGGCCGGTTTCGCCGGCACCTATCTGTCCGACTTCGGCGACCCGAGCGCGTTCATGCGCGGCTACGGCCAGGAGCAGCTCACCCCGAGGGAGCAGACGCGCCGAGGCCTGTACTGCCTGCACCTGGTCGTGATCATGGCGATCGAGACCGTGTACCGCGGACACACGACACCCACCCAGTACGACTGGGCATGCAAGCAGATCGACACGATGATGCGCCTGCTCACTGAGCCGTGAGCACCCGCACGCTCGATACCGCCGCCCTGGGCGAACGGCCCGTCGGGCGGCTGCTGTGGCACGCCTGCACCCAGACCACCATCGCGGTCGGGGTCTACGGGATCTACGCGCTGACCAACGCCTGGTTCGTCGCCCGCGGCGTCGGGACGACCGCGATGGCGGCGGTCAACCTCGTCGCCCCTCTGCTCCTGGCGCTGGGCGCGGTCTCGACCGCCGTCGGCGTCGGAGCAGCCTCGGTCGTCTCGCGGCACCTCGGCGCCGGCGACACGAGCACCGCCGCACGCGCCGCCGGGAACGCCTTCACCGCGTTCTGGGCCACCGCCGTCATGATCACCGTGCTCGGGCTGACCGGGCTCGAGCCGCTCCTGCGGCTGCTCGGCGCCCACGGCGCGACCCTCGGCTACGCACGCGAGTACGCCCAGATCATCCTGGCCGGCGCGATCGTCTCGACCGGGTTCTCCAGCCTCGTCCGTGCCGAGGGTCGGATGCGGTTCGCCACGATGCTGTGGGTCGTCCCCGTCGCCGTCCAGATCACCCTCGATCCGCTGCTCATCTTCGGCCTGGACCTGGGCGTCCGTGGAGCCGCCCTGGGAACGGTCGGAGGCCAGACTGTCTCCGCCGCCATGAGCATGTGGTTCTTCTTCGCCCAGCGGCACCGGCCCTACCGCGTCCGCAGGTCCGACCTGCGTCCCCACCTCCCCACGGTCCGCACCCTCGTGGGCATCGGCGCCCCCTCGTTCCTCGCCGGCTTCGGCGCCACCCTGCTCGTCGTGGTCGTCAACACCTCGCTGTCCCGGGTGGCCGCCGCCACCACGGCGCTCTCGGCGCTCGCCGCTTTCGCGATCTGCTCCCGCATCCAGACGTTCGTCGCGATGCCTCAGCTCGGCATCAGCCAGGGGATGCAGCCGATCGTCGGGTACAACGCCGGTCGCCGGCTCGCCGCGCGCGTGCGACGCGCCCGGACCCTGTCGCTGCGCGCCACCCTCGTCTACAGCACCGTCGCCGCGGGCTCCGTCGCGCTTCTCGCCGAGCCCATCACCGCCGCCTTCGTCGACGATGCCGCTGTCCGCTCCGAGTCCGTCGACGCACTGCGCATCCTGGCCATCGGGTTCGCGGTCGCCGGCGTCACACCACTGGTCTCCGCGTACTTCCAGGCCCTGGGCAGACCCCGACCGTCCTACGTCATCGCCGTCGGAACCCTCCTTCTCGTCAAGGTCCCGCTCGTGCTCGCCCTGGGCCGCACCGGCCCCACCGGCACCTGGACCGGCCTGGCCGCGGGCGAGCTCCTGTCCGCGGGCATCGCGCTCCTGGTCCTGCGCCGCCTGGACGTCCCCGCCATCCGCGAATCAGCTTCGGCGGACGGCGATCCGGACGGCCGCGGCCATGCCGCCGTCGCCGTACGTGACCTCCCCGACGAGAAGTGACCGGTCCGCGGCGACGAGGTCTTCCCACCGACCGGCGGCATCCATGGCGCGGGCCTCGAGCGCCAGCAGCACCTCCCGCAGGTGTCGCTCGAAGACGGCGCGGTGCTTGTCGACGAGCCGGCCGTAGAGCTCGAGCCGGGAGTCCATCGAGCGGACGTTCGCGGAGGCGGGCGCTGTCCGGTACTCGATGAGCGGTTCCGGCACGACGGTGACGTGCCCACCGTCGCCGACGAGTGACAGGAAGAAGTCCCAGTCCTCGAACCCGCTGCGCATGTCCTCGTCGTACCCGCCGCACGCACCCCAGGCCTCGCGGCGGAACACCGCGGTCGCCGGAGAGGCGTTGCGGTGCAGGAAGTCGACCGCCGACCCTCCGCCGGGCCGCACGACCGCGTCGATCACCCCGTGCGCACGCAGCCACGACGACGCTGCGACTGCGCCGGGGTCGCCCTCCAGGACCGCGGCCGTCCGCTCGAGGAACGTCGGCGCGAGGCGGTCGTCGCCGTCCAGCACGGCCACGAGGTCGGTCGCCGCAGCGGCGATCCCCGCGTTCCGGGCCGCGCTGACACCCCGGTTGGACTGACGCAGCACCCTGACCCGAGCGTCGCGGCGGAGCCGCTCGATGACGTCGACCGACTCGTCGTCGGTCGAGCCGTCGTCGACCAGGATGACAGCATCCGGCACGCGGGTCTGGCGCAGGACCGACTCGACCGCGTCGGCGACCAGTCCGCCCTGGTCGAACGCGGTCACGATCACGCTCACGCTCAGCACGCCTCATGCTGGCATGCGAGAACCGACTCCGGGCCCGGACATGCCCCCGGGACCAGGTCGGTGTCATGCCACCAGGTGTGCGGCACTGCCTCCACGACGCGACGGGTGGACCGCGACCGCTGCAGCGACGGGAGAATGGAACGACAAGTGTCACCAAACGTCCAGAGGCCACGTCAGGCTCCTGTGTTCAGGATCCCGGCGTGGCCTCTGACCAGCACTTTCGGTGGAGCTGAGGGGATTCGAACCCCTGACCCCCTGCATGCCATGCAGGTGCGCTACCAGCTGCGCCACAGCCCCGCGACCCCCCGAGGGGGATCACTCACGCCCGGAGGCGCTCGGAGAGTTTAGAACGAACGCGGGCCCAAACGCTAATCGGGGTCCCGGGTCTCGGCATCGGCGTCGGACTCGTGCGTGGTGTCCGGTCCGGCGTTCCAGTCGCTCGACGCGTCGGTCGGCCCGAGGTTGTACCCGACCATGCGCCACGGGGGCGCGAAGTCGCCGCGGGTGGCGACGAGCTCGGTCCAGTGGACGTTGAGCATGCCCGTGAAGCCGTGCCAGTCGGTGGGCATGCCGAGCAGGTCGCCGACCGCGCAGCTGATCGCGGAGCCGTGCGAGACCACGACGAGCGTGTCGTCCGCGCCGAGCGCCTCGGCGTGCTCGAGGATCCCCTCACGCACGCGCCGCGCGACCTCCGCGCGGGTCTCGGCGCCGACGCCCTCGGGCTGGCCTCCGGCTCGCCAGACGGCGAACTCGTCGGCCCAGTCCCGCCGCAGGTCGTCGCCCGTGAGGCCCTCCCACAAGCCGAAGGCGCGCTCGCGCAGCCGCGCATCGACGACGAGGTCGAGGCCGGTCGCTCGCGCGAGGAAGCCCGCCGTCTCGTGCGCGCGGCTGAGGTCCGACGTGACGATGCTGGTGGGCTCGTGCCGGGTCAGCAGCCGGGCGGCCGCCGTGCGGGCCTGCCAGCGGCCGACGGCGTCCAGCGGGATGTCGACCTGACCCTGGAGTCGCGCCTCGGAGTTGTACGCGGTCCGGCCGTGCCGGACCAGGAGCAGTCGCCCCGCCGTCACGCGTCGGCGCCCTCGTCGGTCCCCCGCGCGTCGGCGGGGAGATCGATCACGGGGCAGTCCTTCCACAGCCGCTCGAGGGCGTAGTACACCCGGTCCTCCGCGTGCTGGACGTGCACCACGACGTCGCCGAAGTCGACGAGCACCCAGCGCCCGGCGGCCTTGCCCTCGCGCCGGATCGGCTTGGCGCCGAGCTTGTACAGCGCCTCCTCGACGGCGTCGACGATCGCGCCGACCTGCCGCTCGTTGGTGCCGGAGGCGATGAGGAAGACGTCGGTGAGCACCAGCTGCTCGCTGACGTCCAGCGCGATGATCTCCTCGGCCTTGATGTCGGACGCGGCACGAGCGGCCGCCAGGGCCAGCTCGATCGCTCGTTCGGTCGCAGCCACAGGTCTCCTAGGTTCGGGGTCAGACAGGTCCGGCCGAGAGGCCGGTCGTGGAGTGGGTGACGGAGACCGCGGCCGTGGAGCCGGGGTCGTCGTCCGTCGTGTTGCCGAGCAGGAGCACGATCAGGAAGCCCAGGACGAACGCCACCAGCGCGAGCACGATGAGGTGCAGCCAGGTGTACGGGTGCCGGGGGCGCTCCTCGTCGTCCTCGTCGTCGTAGTCGTCGTCGTCGTCCCGCGCGGCGCCGTCACGCACGGGGTCCGGCCGACCACCCAGGGGCGCGGCGAACACGGGTGCCGCAGGCTCGCCGCCTGCTCGGGGCGCCGGGACCGTGCCGGACGACAGCCCGGTGGGCGCCCACGAGCCGGGCGCTGCCTCGGGCGCCGTGCCGGTGGGGGCAGGTGCGGCGGACCAGCTGGGCTGGCCCGCCGGCTGCCCGGGACGGCTGGTCGCCGGCGCCGGCGCGGCGGACGGCGTGGGCTGCCAGGCGGCAGGCGCTGAAGCGGCGGGCTGCTGCTGCCACGGGGCGGGCTGGGCGGTCGGAGGCGGGACCGCGGCAGGCTGAGCGCCCCACGAGCCCGCGGAGGCTGGCGTTCCGCCGGCCCAGCTGGGCCCGTCGCGGCGCGGCGCCGGCGCGGGTGGCGACTGCGGGGTCGAGGTCGCCCGCTCCTGCGGGGCCGGGCGGCTGGCAGGGGGCGTCGGTGCCCAACCCCCGGTGCTTCCCGGTGCAGCGGGACCGGCGGGCTCGGCGGAGCGCTGGCCCCACTGAGCGGGAGCCGTCGACGCCGGTGCGGGGCGTGAGGTGGCGGGGCTGCCGGACGTCGCTGCCGCGGGACGAGAGGCGGCCGGCGATGCCGGAGCCGCGGGGCTGGGGCGCTGGGCCGGCGGCGCGCTGGGCGCCGGCGCGGCGGGACGCTGTGCAGCGGCCGGTCGTGAGGTGGCGGGCGCACCGGTGGGCGGCGCCTGACGCGGCGGGGTCGCAGCGGGTGCGGCAGGACGACTGGGGGCGGCGCTCGGCGCGGGCGCCGACCACGTCGGGGTGCCCGCGCCCGACGTGCCGGGGCGAGCGCTGGTGGGGTCGAGGGCGGTGTCGCGGATGGACCGACGGGAACGGCTGGAGTCGGTGGGCTGCGGCGCGGTGGGAGCGGTGCCGCGTGCGGGCGTGTCCTCGCCCCCCACTCCGCGCATGGCTCGGCGGGACACCGGGCCGGCCGCACCGGCGCCACCCGGAGTCGCCGGACCTGCCGCAGACCCGGCGTCGGGTGCGGCTGCCGAGACGTCGCCCGTCTCGGGGTTGCGATGGAGCTCGCGGCGACGACGCCGCTCTCCCGGTTCACTCATGACTGACCTCGATACAACCTGTGCTTGGCGATGTACTGGACGACCCCGTCGGGGACGAGGTACCAGACCGGCTGCCCGGCGTGCTCACGTGCGCGGACGTCGGTCGAGGAGATCGCCAGGGCGGGGACCTCCAGGACGTGGACGCGATCGCCGGGGAGCCCGTCGACCGACAACGCGTGCCCGGGGCGGGTGACCGCCACGAACTGCGCCATCGAGAAGAGCTCCTCGGCATCCTTCCACGTCAGGATCTGCGCGATGGCATCCGCACCTGTGATGAAGAAGAGTTCGGCGTCCGGGCGGGCCGTCTTGAGGTCGCGCAGGGTATCCACGGTGTACGTCACACCCGACCTGTCCACATCCACCCGGCTCACGGTGAATCGCGGGTTCGACGCGGTGGCGATGACGGTCATGAGATACCGGTGCTCAGGGGTGGTGACGTCCTGGTGGAGCTTGAACGTCGGGCGGCCGGTGGGGACGAAGACGACCTCGTCGAGGTCGAACCGGGCGGCGGCCTCGCTGGCCGCGACCAGGTGACCGTGGTGGATGGGATCGAACGTGCCACCCATCACACCGATCCGGCGCGGGATCGAGCGTGGCGGTTCCGTCATCGGTCCGGTCCCTGACTGGTCGTCGGTCAGTGGCGCGTCCCGACGCTGCGGAAGGCGAACGTGATCAGCAGCATCGCGACGAGGCCGACGAACGCGCCGATGCCGAACACCACGGGCGGGAAGGGGAGCTCGTTGCCGTGCTCGGCGGCCTCAGCAGCGGCGATCAGGGCAGCATGCACGTCGTTCCTCCAGGGGTGGTCGAGAGCCAACAGTGTCGCACGAGGGACTGTGCCCTCAGGGTCGGACGTGCCCGTCGCCGTGCACGATCCACTTGGTCGTCGTGAGCTCGCCGAGGCCCATCGGCCCCCGTGCGTGCAGCTTCTGCGTGGAGATGCCGATCTCGGCGCCGAGGCCCAGCTGACCGCCGTCGGTGAACCGCGTCGAGGCGTTCACCATGACCGCCGCCGAGTCCACCTCCGCGACGAACCGCTCGGACGCCGCGAGGTCCCGAGTGATGATCGCCTCGGTGTGCCCCGAGCTCCACGTGCGGATGTGCTCGAGCGCCTCGTCGAGCGAGTCCACCACGCGCACGGCGAGGTCGAGCGACAGGTACTCGGTGGCCCAGTCCTCGTCCGTGGCCGGCACGCAGTCGACCTCGTCGGGGGCGAGCGCGAGCGTCGTCTCGTCGCCGTGGATGGTCACGCCCTCGTCGGCCAGCATCGCGAGGGCGACCGGGAGGAACTCGTCGGCGACCGCTTGGTGCACGAGCAGGGTCTCGGCGGCGTTGCAGACCCCGACGCGCTGCGTCTTGGAGTTGAGCAGGATCGGGATGGCGACGGCCAGGTCCGCGGTCTCGTCGACGTAGACGTGCACGTTGCCCACCCCGGTCTCGACGACCGGCACCGTGGACTCGCGCACGACCGTCTGGATCAGGTCCGCTCCCCCGCGGGGCACCAGCAGGTCGACCAGGCCGCGGGCGTGCATCAGCGCGACCGCGCCCTCCCGGCCCCACGCGTCGATCGACTGCACGAGTGCGCCGGGGAGCCGCTGCGCGACGAGCGCCCCGGACAGGACGCCGACGATGACCTCGTTGCTCGCGGCCGCGGCCGAGCCGCCGCGCAGGATCACCGCGTTGCCGCTCTTGAGCGCCAGCCCGGCCGCATCGACGGTGACGTTCGGGCGCGCCTCGTAGATCATGCCGACGACGCCCATCGGCACCCGCACCTGGCGCATCCGCAGGCCGTTCGGCAGCGTGGAGCCGCGGACGACCTCCCCCACCGGGTCGGGCAGGGCGGCCAGCTCGCGCAGGGCGTCGGCGATGGCCACGATGCGCTCGGGGGTGAGCGCGAGGCGGTCGAGCAGCCCCGCGGACGTGCCGTTCGCGCGGCCACGCTCGAGGTCGGTCGCATTGGCGGCGACGATCTCGTCGGTGGCCGCCACGAGGGCGTCGGCCATGCCGCGCAGCGCGGCGTCCTTGGTGGCGCGGGTGGCGGTGGCCAGGGCGCGCGACGCGACCTTGGCCCGCTCGGCGACCGCGCGGACCTGCGCGACGACGTCCGAGGTCTCGACGGCGTCCTGCACCGGCTGGTCGAGCGAGGTGGTCATCGAACCAGGGTAGTCCCGGTGCCCGCGCCCTCCCGCTCGGCGACGCCATGGTGGACGAGCGGGATCACGTGCTCCCCGAACTCGACCGCGTCGGCGATCAGGTCGTAGCCGCGCAGCCCGAAGATCTCGAAGCCGAGGTCGACGTAGTCCAGCAGCGCCTCGGCCACGGTCTCGTACGAGCCGACCAGCGCGGTCGCGCTCGTCGGCAGCCCACCCGCCCCGGCGACCGTGGGCGTCCACAGGGCGCGGTCGTGCCGCTCCCCCGACGCGGCCAGCTCGGCCAGCCGCAGGTTCGCGGTGTTCTCGGGCAGCCTTCCGGGCTCCCGGGGCGCCTCCGTGAGCGTCCGGACGGTGCGCGGTGCCGCGAGCTCGTCGATCCGTGCCCGGATCGCGCGCGCCTTGGCCCAGGCCTCGTCGTCGGTCGGCGCCACGATCGGGCGGAACGCGATCTGGAGCCGTGGGGTCGGACGCCCGGCCGCCGTCGCGAGCGACGAGAGCAACGCCACCTGGTCGGCCGTCGCGGCGAGGGGCTCACCGAAGAACGCGAACACGTCGGCGACGCGCGCACCGACCTCGAGGGCCCGTCGCGACGCCCCGCCGGCCGAGAGGCCCGGGCGGTGCGACGACCGCGCACGCAGGAGGAAGTCCTGCGTGCGGTAGAACGGCCCGGCGTGGCTGAACGGCGCGTCGGACGTCCACGACCGGAGCAGCACGTCCGCGTACTCGCCGAGCCGGTCGTAGCGCGCGTCCTTGTCCAGGTCGTCGCCCTCGGCCCGTTGGTCGCTGGTCAGGCCGCCCGCGATCAGGTGCACGGTCACCCGGCCACCCGAGGCGGTGTCGAGCGTCGCGAACGTCTTCGCCGCGAACGTCGGCGCCGACACGTTCGGCCGGTGCGCGACCCGCAGCCGGATCCGGTCGGTGTGCGCGGCCGCCCATGCCGCGGCCTGCGCCGGGTCGGGCCCGTCGGAGGCGTACGGGAACAGCACGTGGTCCCAGCCGTGCTGCTCGTGGGCGCGAGCGATCTCTCGTGCGTAGCCCGGGTCCCACACGGGTCCGACGAGCGGGGTGGTCTCCGTCGACGGGTTGCCGTAGCCGGCGCCGAGGAACTCGACGGGCACGTCAGACGCTCACGAGCCGGTCGAGGCCCCGCGCGCGGCCGGCGTCCTGCGGCCCCCACAGCGTGGTCGACACCTCGGCGCGGACCAACGGCACCACCTCCTCGGCGAACCGGCGCAGGACATCCTGCTGCTGCTCGTACGGGAGCACGGGGTTGAGCGAGACCGACTGCAGGTCGTGCCCGTACGAGCGGTGGTAGTCGAGGATCTTCTCGGCCACCCGCTCCGACGAGCCGACGAGGGCCGGCCCGCGCTCGACCGCGCCCTCGATGTGCGTGAACGACGACACCTTGCCCGGCCGCGTCTCACCGACGTGCTTGGCGGCCATCCGCGCGGCGAACCCCTCGTACACCGCCCGGTACTCCTCGGTGGCCTGCTCGGTGGTGTCGGCCAGGAACAGCCCGCCCGAGCCGGAGCCGACGTAGCCGACCGACGGGTCGAACCCGTGGATCTCCAGCTGCTCGCGGTACCGGTCGATGAGCACCTTGTAGTTCTCCCGCGGCTGCAACGCGTTGGCGGACACGATCGGGTCGCCGTGCCGCGCGGCGAGATCCACGGCGATCGTGCTGGTGGCCGACCCGTGCCAGATGCGGAACGGGCCGTCGTACGGGCGGGGCAGCGTGGTCGCGTCGGTCAGCGGGGCGTGGAACCGGCCCTCCCAGTCCACGTGCTCCTCGCCCAGCAGCCGCCGCAGCAGCCCGTAGTTCTCCTCGAGGTAGTCGTACTGGTGGGCCAGCTCGAGGCCGAACAGCGGGAAGTGCTTGTCCTCGTTGCCCTTGCCGATGACGATCTCCAGCCGCCCGCGGGACAGCACGTCGATCGTGGCGTAGTCCTCGGCCACGCGGACCGGGTCGAGCAGGCTGAGCACGGTGACGCCGGTGCTCAGCAAGATCCGGTCGGTGGCCTGCGCCAGCGCGCCGAGCAGGACGGTCGGCGACGAGGACAGGAAGTCCCCCGCGTGCCGCTCCCCCACCGCGAAGGCGTCGAGCCCGAGCTCCTCGGCGAGCACGGCAGTCTCGACGACGCGCTCGAGGCGGGTGGACGGGTCGAGCAGCTCGCCGGTCACCGGGTGGGGGCCGTGCGGGACGATGTCGAGGACCTGGAACTTCACGAGCGTGCTCCTTGCGTCAGGGGTGCGAGGTCGTAGCCGAAGGCGAGCAGGGTGCCGCCGTGCACGACGCGGGTCTCGCGGTCGGGCAGGCGGACGAATCCGAGCCGGTGGTAGAGAGCGTGCGCGCCGGTCATCTGCGGGCCGGAGTTCATCACCACGCGCTCCAGGCCGCGCTGCCGGGCGAGCGCGAGGACGTGCTCGGTGAGCAGCACCCCGATGCCGCGCCGGCGGGCCGCGGGGTCGACCGCGAGCAGGCGGAAGTCGAGCTCCCCGGGGCGGCCGAGGTCGGAGATGTGCTCGCCCGGGCGCGGGGTGGCGACCGTGCCGAGCAGCTCGCCGGTCGCCAGGTCCTCGACCACCCAGACCTCGTGCTCGCGGGCACGAGAGGCGACGTCGGCCAGCGAGGCGCGGTAGTCGGCGGGCAGGTCGTAGTCGTGGCCGTAGGCGTCGACCGACAGCTGCGCGACGCGGTCGTGCTCGTGCGGCGCGATCAGCCGCACGCGCAGCCCGGTGCGATCGAGGTCGTAGACGAACACGGCCAGGCGGCCGATCCCCCGGGGCACGACGACGGTCTCGCGCTCGACCGCGCGCTCGAACCCGAGCCGGTGGTAGAGCCGCTGCGAGGCGACGTTGCGCGGGCCGGTGTCGAGCACGAGCGCGCGGACGCCCCAGGCGCGGGCCCGGGCGATCGACTCCGCCACGAGCGCGGCGCCGACGCCGCGGCCGCGCGCCTCCGGGCCGGTGGTGAGGAGCCGCACCTCGGCCTCGTCGTGACGCGCCTGGCGGGTGTAGCCGGTGCCCGGGCGCAGGAGGCTGAGCGTGCCGAGCAGCCTGTCGTCCTCGACCGCCACGAGCAGGTCGCCCGCGGCCGCCCGCCCGGGAGTGTCGCGCAGCAGGCGCAGGCGCTCCGGGTCGGTGGTCGGACCGTACGGGCCGGCGCCGAACCCGCGCTCGGTCAGCTCGGCGACCGCCTCCAGCTCGTCGTCGCGGGCGGTCCGCACCTGCACGCTCGTGGCGTCTCCCGCTCCACCGGCAGCCTCGACTGGCGAGGCCGTCACGAGAAGTAGCCCTCGACGTCCAGCACGCCCCCGGCGTCCTCGAAGTCCTGCCGGACGGCTGCGCGCAGCGCCGGATCGGACAGGTAGTCGAGCGCGGTCAGTGCGAGACCGACCGCGCCGTCGACCGCGGCCGCGTCCCCCCGCGGACCGCCCGCGACCTCGGCGAACTCGCGGGTGTGCAGCGCCACGTCCGGGTCGCTCACCGCGATCATCGGGTGGATGCCCGGCAGCCGGACGCTCACGTTCCCGAAGTCGGTCGACGCCGCGAGGATCTCCGGCACCACGCCCCCCGCCAGCACGGTCCGGCCCTGACCCGCCTGGTGCACGGCCCAGCGCTCGGCCAGGGGTGAGTTGGTGCGTACGGGCAGCGTGAACGGCGCGGCGTCCCATACCAGCTCGGCCGTGGTGCCGGTGGCCAGCGCCGCGCCCTGGGCGATGTCCGCGAGGCGCTCGGACAGGTCCTTGAGCGTCGCCGGGCTGGCGGACCGGACGTAGTACTCGACGGTCGCCCGCTCGGGCACCACGCTCGGCCGCGCACCGCCCTCCAGGATCACGCCGTGCACGCGGTCGCTCGGCGGGATGTGCTGGCGGAGCATGGCGACGGCCTGGTAGTTCAGCGCCACCGCGTCGAGCGCGTTGCGGCCCATGAACGGGCTGGCCGACGCGTGCGCCGCGACCCCGTGGTACGTCACGCGCAGCTGGCGACGGCCCAGGAACGGGTGGTCGACGACGTCGAACCCGAACGGGTGGACCATGATCGCGGCGTCGACCCCCGCGAAGAACCCGTTGCGCGCCAGGATCTCCTTGCCGGAGCTCCCCTCCTCCGCGGGAGTGCCGAGCAGCAGCACGCGTCCGGGCAGCTCCAGCCCGTCCGCGACCGCGCGGTGCATCGCGAGGAACGCCCCCGTCGCTGCCCCCGCGATGAGGTGGTGGCCGCACGCGTGGCCCACCCCGGGCAGAGCGTCGTACTCGGCGAGGATCGCGATCGTCGGTCCGGCATCGGTGCGCGCGGCGCCGTCGTCGGGCCCCTGCGCCGTCAGGCCGGCGCGGAGTGCCGTCGAGAGCCCGTGCGTCCCCACGGAGGCGGGTACCCCGTGGGCCCGCAGCAGGTGCGCGATCGCGGCCACCGAGCGGACCTCGCGGAACGCCTCCTCCGGGTGGGAGTGGATGGCGTGCGCGAGGTCGAGCACGGCCCCCTCGCCGGCCTTGGCCCCCGCACGGACGAGCTCGCGCGACGGCTCGTCGGCACCGGGGTACGCGGACGTCAACGGCACGAACGTCGCCCGTCGGCGCTCGGTGAGCGCGTGGAGCTCGTCGAGGAACGCGGTGGACGGGGTGCTCATCCGACGGGCGCCTCGGCGGGCAGACCCGCGTCCTTCCACGCCGGGAAGCCGCCGTCGACGTGCACCACGTGGGTGAACCCCTTGGCGCGCAGCTCGGCCGCGACCGGGCCCGACCCGCGCACCGAGCCGCAGACGACGACGATCGGGGTGTCCAGCGACACGACCGGCGCGTGCCGGGTGGCGGCGGTCAGGTCGAACTCCTCGTCGATCGCGTACCGGTCGCCGACCGTCGCGCCGGGGATGGCACCGGTGCGCGACCGGCCGGCCTCGCTGCGCACGTCGACGAGGAACGCGCCCTCGGCGACGAGCTCGGCGGCCTGCACGGCGCTGACCACGGGCGCCAGCGCGGCGGCCTCCTCGAGGCTCAGGTGCTCGGCCGGGGCGCCGGGGCGGGAGGTGGTGTCGGTCATGGTGCGCTCCTTGTCGGGGTGGGGGTCGTGCGTGCTCATCGCAGCTGGAAGCCCTGCGCCTGGAGGGCCGAGCGCAGCTGGTCGCGGCCGTTGAGCGCGCCGGGACCGGACAGCCGGGCGAGCACCCGTTCGACCCAGGAGTGCGACAGCCCCTCCTCGGCGTAGAAGTCCCCGATCCGGCCCTCGTAGGCGGCGACGGCATCGGCGTGCTCGGCGTCGTCGTACGTCTCGTGGTGCAGCACCGCCGACTGCGGCAGGCGCGGCTTGATGCGGGCGTCCTCGCTCGGGTCCGGCCGCCCGACCACGAGGCCGAACGCGGCGAACACGTGCTTCGGCAGGTGGAGCAGCGCCGCGACCTCGGCGGGGCGGTTGCGCACCGCGCCGATGTACACGGTGCCGAGGCCCAGCGACTCGGCCGCGAGCCCCGCGTTCTGCGCGGCCAGGGCGGCGTCGACGAACCCGACGACGGCGGACTCGAGGAAGTCCGCACCCTCGGTCGGCGCCTGGTGCGCATCCGCGATCGCGTGGGCCCGCCCGAGGTCCACGAGCCAGACGAGCAGAAGCGGGGCCGCGGTGATGTGCTCCTGGTCGCCCGCGAGCGCCGACAGGGCCGCCCGGCGCTCGTCGTCGCGCACCGCCACGACGCTCCACAGCTGGAGGTTGGAGCTGGTGGCGGCCGACTGCGCCGCGGCGACGACCGCGGCGAGCTCGGCGTCCGTGACCGGGTCGGGCAGGTAGCGGCGCACGGAGCGGTGCGCCAGCTGGAGCTCGATGACGTCCGTGCTGGCGACGTCGGCGGGCGCAGCGCCGCCGTAGCGGGCCGCGACGGCGGACGGGAGGAGATCGACGGACATGGCGCTTCCCTAGGGTGTCGGACGCTCACCCGCCGTGCCGGCGGCTGACCCGCGCAGGAGGGTCGGCTCCGCGCCTGACGATGTCAACGATCGGGACGGCCTTCTCACATCGCGGGATCGTCGCTCGGCGTCCCGTCCCGGGTCGCTCCGGACCGATTCGTGCAGAAGGGACCTTTGTCCCCTGAGCCCGTCGGCGGGTCGGACTACCTTGTTCCGTGTACCGGAACTAAGTTCCATCTAGGACATGAACCGGTACCGCGCAGCACCCAGTGCCCGAGCCTCCACCGAGGATCCCCCGGGACCCTGCTCACCCCGAGCCGAACAAGGAGTTCCAGCACCAGGCGAGACAAGGCCGTCTCGATCTGCGCGACAGCGGGCGCCCCGCCCGTTCCCCGAGTCTCCCGCCCGGCCGATGACGGCACGGCGACGCGAGCTCCCACGAGACAGGTGTCCTGTGACCGGAAACATCGTCCGCCCACCACCCGCCCTCGCGGGCGGCGAACTTCCCCCCGTCGACCGCAAGAACCTGCGCAGAGCAGCGTGGGCCGGCGGGATCGGCACCGCGCTCGAGAACTTCGACTTCACGATCTTCGGCACCGCGTCGGCGATCATCTTCAGCAAGATCTTCTTCTCCGACATGGACCCGATCTCCGGGATGCTCGCGTCGTTCGGCGTGCTGTTCGTCGGATTCGGCGCGCGCCCCCTGGGTGGCCTGTTCTTCTCCAAGTACGGCGACCGTCTCGGCCGCAAGTTCGTCATGGTCGCCACGCTGTTCCTCATGGGAACCGCGACGTTCGCCATCGGCCTGCTGCCCACCTACGCGGTCGTCGGCATCTGGTCCCCGATCCTGCTGCTCATGGCCCGGTTCCTCCAGGGCTTCGGCGCGGGCGCGGAGCAGGCCAGCGGCATCGTCCTGCTGACCGAGACGGCACCCAAGGGCAAGCGCGGTCGGTTCTCGTCGCTCGTCTTCGTGGGCGCCGCCGCCGGTGCCGCGATGGGCGCCGTCGTGTGGATCCTCGTGCAGATGATGCCCGAGGAGGCGCTGCTCTCCTACGGCTGGCGCCTCGTGTTCTTCAGCTCGATCTTCGTCACGATCGCCGCCTACGTCATCCGTCGCAAGGTCAAGGAGTCCCCGGTCTTCGAGGAGCTCAAGACCGAGGGTGCGATCGAGGCCGTGAAGGTCTCGCCGGTGGCCGACGTGTGGAAGCACGGCAAGAAGCACCTCGCCCGCGTGTTCTTCATGAACATCGGCGCGAACTCGCACTCGTACATCTACCAGGTCTTCATCGGCGCCTACCTGATCAACTACCTCGACGTCGACTCGAAGCTGA
Source organism: Cellulomonas sp. (assembly GCF_965229465.1). Lineage (GTDB taxonomy): Bacteria > Actinomycetota > Actinomycetes > Actinomycetales > Cellulomonadaceae > Cellulomonas. Next base: position 212,392 of record NZ_OZ245882.1, read on the forward strand.
TCCCGAAGTTCCTCCTCCTCGGCGCCTTGTGCGCCTGCGTCTCCGCCGTCGTGTTCGGCATCCTGTCCGACAAGTTCGGCCGCAAGCGGATGTACCTGATCGTCACCGGGTTCCTCATGCTCTTCGCGGTCCCGGCGTTCCTCATCCTCAACACCGGCAACCTCGTCCTGATCTGCCTGGTCATCGTCGTCGGGTTCATGATCGCCTCGCAGGGCACCGTCGGGGTCCAGGCGGCGTACTTCCCCGAGCTCTTCGGGTCCCGGTACCGCTACGCCGGTGTCGCCCTCGGGCGCGAGTTCTCCTCCGTCTTCGGCGGTGGCCTCGCTCCGTTCATCTGCGCGGCGCTCATCACCTGGGCGACCGGGTCGTGGTGGCCCGTCGCGGTCTACATGGTCGTGATCATGGGCATCACCTTCGTCACCACCCTGTTCGCTCCCGAGACGGTCGACCGCGACCTGCTGCTCGAAGAGGACGCGTAGCCCGACCCGTGCCGGGTGCAGGTCGACGACCCGCACCCGGCACGGAGCACCACCCCCCACCCCGAACTCCCCAGGAGGCCCCCATGGACCAGCGATACGCCACGAGCCCGGACAACGTCCCCGGGATGGACACCGCCGAGCTCCGCAGGCGGTACCTGGTCCAGGACCTGTTCGTGCCCGGCGAGGTGCAGGCCGTCTACACCCACCACGACCGCGTCGTGCTCGCGGGCATCAGCCCGGTCGGCACCCCGCTCGAGCTCGGCACGTTCCCGGAGATCCGCAGCGAGCACTTCTTCGACCACCGGGAGGCCGGCATCGTCAACGTCGGCGGCACGGGCACGGTCACGGTGGACGGCGTCGAGCACGTGCTCACCAAGGGCTCGTGCCTGTACGTCGGCCGCGGCGCGCAGGGCGTCTCGTTCGCCGCGACGGACGCCGACGGGGACGAGGGCGCGGCGAGCTTCTACCTGATCTCCGCTCCCGCCCACACCGCCTACCCGACCACGCTCGTCGAGGCCGGCCAGGGCACGCAGCGCGAGCTCGGCGACGCCCTGACCTCGAACCGGCGCACCCTCAACCAGTACATCCACGAGCAGGGCGTCCGCAGCTGCCAGGTGGTCATGGGGGTCACGCGGCTGCACCCCGGCTCCATGTGGAACACGATGCCGGCGCACACGCACGACCGCCGGACCGAGTGCTATCTGTACTTCGACCTGCCGGCCGACGCGCGCGTCATCCACCTCATGGGCGAGCCGACGGAGAGCCGGCACCTGGTGGTGGGCAACCGTGAGGCCGTGATCTCCCCCAGCTGGTCCGTGCACTCTGGCGTCGGCAGCGCGAGCTACGCGTTCGTCTGGGCCATGGCCGGGGAGAACCAGTCCTTCGACGACATGGACGGCTTCGCCATCTCCGACCTGCGCTGACCCCTCGCACGACGACCGACGAAGGAGAGACGGAACGTGACGACGACGACCGAGACCAGCACCGCCGCAACGGCGAGCGCGAGCGAGAAGACGCTGCTGGTGCTGGAGGCGGCACTGACCCACTCGCGGTTCACCGAGGTGGTGCACGCCACCGGCCTGGCCAAGGCGACGACGCACCGGATCCTCAGCACGCTCGCCGCCCGGCAGTTCATCGCCGTCGCGGCGGACGGCAGCTACCTTCCGGGCCCGAAGATCCTGTCGCTCGCCGGCCGGGCGCTCGAGCGGATCGACATCTCGGCGATCGCGCGGCCGTTCGTCGACGACCTCGTCGCCACCACGCACTGCACCGTGCACCTCGGCGCGGTCAACGGCGACGAGATCGTCTACCTGATCCGTGCCGACTCCGACAAGCCGTACGTCATGCCCTCCCGGGTCGGCCTCTCCGTCCCGATGCACTCGACGGGCGTCGGCAAGGTCGTGCTCGCCGACCGGTCGGACGAGGACCTCGCCCGGTTCGTCGCCCGGGCCGGCCTGCCCGCCCGCACCTCGCACACGATCACCACGCTCGAGGCCCTCCAGGCCGAGATCGACGTCGTCCGCCGCGTCGGCTACGCCCTCGACCGCGAGGAGAACGTCCCCGGCCTCGGGTGCGTCGCGGCACCGGTCCGGGACCACACCGGCCGGGTCGCGTACGGCGTGAGCATCTCGACCCTGCTGCTCGAGCACACGCTCGAGCAGATCGAGGACATGGCATCTATGGCCACGGACGCGGCAGCGAGGATCTCCGCCGCGCTCGGGCACCAGTCCGTCCCGCACATCCCCGCACACCAAGGAGCACGACCCCTATGACGATCGCCAGCTACACGGAGAGCCTGTTCAGCCTCGAGGGGAAGCTCGCGGTCGTCACCGGAGGCAGCCAGGGCATCGGGCTCGCGATCGTCGAGTCGCTGGCGCGAGCCGGTGCCGACATCGTCGCGGTGAGCTACGACATCCCGGACGGAGACAGCGCGGCGCGGACCGTCGTCGAGGACCTCGGCCGGCAGTTCACCCCGCTGCGTGCCGACTTCTCGGTGCGCGCGGAGGTCACCGCGCTCGCCGCCGACCTGGTCGGCAGGGACGTCGACATCCTGGTCAACAACGGTGGCACGATCCGGCGCGCCCCCGCCGCCGAGCACACCGACGAGGACTTCGACTACGTGGTCGACGTCAACCTGCGCTCGGCGTTCATCCTGTCCCGCGAGGTCGGCCGGTCGATGATCGCGCGCGGGGGCGGCAAGATCGTCAACACCGCCTCGCTGCTCAGCTTCCAGGGCGGCGTGAACGTGCCCGGGTACACGTCCTCCAAGTCGGCGGTGGCCGGCCTGACCAAGGCGCTCGCCAACGAGTGGGCGCCGCTGGGCGTCAACGTCAACGCGGTCGCCCCCGGGTACGTCGCGACGGCCAACACCACCGACCTGCGCGAGGACGCGGAGCGCAGCAAGGCGATCCTGGACCGCATCCCCGCCGGTCGCTGGGCCGAGGCGGCCGACATCGCCGGCGCAGTCCTGTTCCTGTGCTCGCACGCCGCGGACTACGTCCACGGCATCACGCTTCCCGTCGACGGCGGATGGCTGGCCCGATGACGGTCACCGGCCCCCACATCGTCATCACGGAGTGCGACCACGACTCGTTCGCGGCCGAGCAGGAGATCGCCGACGCGGCGGGTGCCGCGCTGGTCCTCACGCAGTCGCGGACGTCCGTCGAGCTGGTCGCCAACGCGGCCGACGCGGACGCGATCCTCGTGCAGTACGCGGAGATCACGGCCGAGGTCATGGATGCGCTGCCCCGGCTGCGCGTCATCGGCCGCTACGGCGTGGGCGTCGACTCGGTCGACGTCGCCGCAGCCACCGCCCGCGGGATCGCCGTGTGCAACGTGCCCGACTACGGCACCGAGTCGGTCTCCGACCACGCGATCGGCCTGGCGCTCGCGGCCGCCCGGGGCATCCCCCGGCTCGACCGCGGCCTGCGTGCCGGTGCGTTCGACCTGGCCGCCGTCCGCCCGCTCTTCCAGACCCGCGGCCGCGTGTTCGGGGTGGTCGGGATGGGCCTGATCGGCACGGCCACCGCGCGCAAGGCCGCCGGCCTGGGCTACGAGGTGATCGGCTACGACACCGCGGCCGCCCCGGGCGCGGAGACGTTCCACGGGTTCGCCTCCGTGGGTCTCGACGAGCTGCTCGAGCGCGCCCAGGTGGTCTCGTTGCACACTCCGCTCACCGAGGTCACCCGCCACCTGATCGGTGCGGCGCAGCTCGACGCGATGCGGTCCGACGCCATCCTGGTCAACACGAGCCGCGGGGGCGTCGTCGACATCGACGCGCTGGTCGAGGCCCTGCGGACGGGGTCGGTACTCGGTGCGGCGATCGACGTGCACGAGACCGAGCCGCTGCCTCCCGGGCACCCGCTCACCACGTTCGACTCGGTGGTGCTCACGCCGCACCTGGCCTGGTACACCGAGGAGTCGTACGACGAGCTCAAGCGCCGGACGATCGCCAACGTGATCGACGTCTGCGCCGGGCGCGCACCCCGCAACATCGTCAACCCCGAGGTGCTCGGGACTCCTGGTCGGAACCTCGCCTGCGGGGTGGCGGCATGATCCCGGCCACGATGACGGCGGCCCGCTGGCTGGCGGCCGACACCGTCGAGGTCACCCAGGTCCCGGTCCCCGAGGTTCCCGAGGGCTGGGCGCTGGTGAAGATCGCCTACGACGGGGTCTGCGGGACGGACCTGTCGATCCTGCACGGCAAGCACCCGCGGGCGACCGCGCCGCTGATCCTCGGGCACGAGATGTCCGGCTGGGTCGAGACGGCCGGGGCCACCGGACCACCGGCGGGCACGCTGGTCGTCGTCGAGCCGCTGATCAGCTGCGGCGAGTGCAAGGCGTGCCGGGACGGGCTGACCCACGTCTGCCGACGGCTCGGCCTGTACGGCATCGACGCGCCCGGCGCGATGGCGCAGTACGTCGCGCTCCCGCCCGAGGTCCTGCACGCCGTGCCCGACGGCGTCGACCCCCGCACGGCCACGCTCGCCGAGCCGCTCGCGGTCGCGGTGCACGCCGTCGACCTGTCCGGCCTGCGTCCCGGCGACACCGTCGCGGTCTACGGCGCCGGCCCGATCGGGGTGCTCACCGCGCTCGTCGCGCGGCACGCCGGTGCGGCCCACATCGTCATCACGGAACCGAGCGCGTGGCGTCGCGAGGTCGCCGCCGGGCTCGGCTTCACCGTCGTCGCCCCCGGCTCGACGATGGCCGAGACCCTGGCACCGCTCACCGACGGCGAGGGCGCGGACGTCACGTTCGACTCCGCCGCCCACCCGACGGTCGCGGCCGAGGTCGCCGCCGTGACCCGCGTGCGCGGGCGGGTCGTGATCGTCGGCGTCTACAAGCAGCCCACGGCGGTCGACCTCCAGGCGATCTGCTTCAAGGAGCAGACCGTCGTCGGCGTGCGCGTCTACACGTCGGCCGACGTCACCCGCGCGATCGAGCTCATCGCCTCGGACGCGCTCGACCTCGAGCACTTCCCCACCCGGGCGTTCGCGCTCGACGACGTCGCCGCCGCGCTCGACGCGGCGACGACCGGCCAGGGCTGCCTCAAGGTCCTGGTCACCCCTCTGACCGGAAAGGCCGACTCATGAGCTCGCCCTTCGATCTGCACGGCAAGACCGCCGCCGTCACCGGCGGGGGCCGCGGCCTCGGCCTCGGCATCTCGACCGCGCTGCTGGAGGCCGGTGCCGACGTCATCGTCTTCGGGCGCAGCGACCTGCCCGCCGAGCTGGTCGACCTGGCCGCGACGCTCGGGCGCCGGCTGCACTTCGTCGCCCTCGACCTGGCCGACGCGGACGCCGTCGCGGCGACCGCCGCGCAGGTGCTCGCCGAGCACCGGGTGGACATCCTGGTCAACAACGCCGGGACGCAGGACCGCCACCCCGCCGTGGACTTCCCGCTCGACGCCTGGGACCGCGTGATCGACGTGAACCTGCGGGCGGTGTTCCAGCTCTGCCAGCTGTTCGGGCGGCCCATGCTGGAGCGCGGCGAGGGCTCGATCATCAACCTCGCGTCGCTGCTGAGCTTCCAGGGCGGCCTGACCGTGGCCGCGTACGCCGCGAGCAAGGGCGGCGTCGCGCAGCTGACCAAGGCGCTGTGCAACGAGTGGTCGAGCAAGGGCGTGAACGTCAACGCGGTCGCGCCCGGGTACATGGCCACCGAGATGAACGCGGCCCTGCTCGCCGACCCGGCGCGCCTGGAGCAGCTCTCGGCGCGCATCCCCGCGGGCCGCTGGGGGCAGCCGGAGGACATCGGCAACGTCGTCGTCTTCCTGGCCTCCCCTGCCGCCTCCTACGTGCACGGTCAGGTCCTCGCCGTCGACGGCGGCTGGATGGCCCGCTGAGCTCGCGCACTCCCTGCAGCACACCACCGAAGAAATGAGTCTCGACATGGACGTCCTCTCAGCCCTACGAACCGCGCGCCTGGTGCCGGTGGTCGTGCTCGACGACGCGGCGGACGCCGACGCGCTCGCCGGTGCGCTGGTCGCCGGCGGACTGCCCGTCGCGGAGGTCACCTTCCGCACCGCCGCCGCCGAGGAGTCGATCCGGGTGATGGCGGGCCGCGGGGACATCCTCGTGGGGGCCGGCACCGTGCTCACGGTCGCCCAGGTGGACCTGGCCGTCGCCGCCGGTGCCAGCTACGTCGTCTCGCCCGGACTGAGCCGCGCGGTCGTGGAGCGCTGCCAGGAGCTCGGGGTGCTCGCGCTCCCCGGTGCCGTGACCGCGACCGAGATCCAGGCCGCTCTCGAGCTCGGGCTGACCACCATCAAGTTCTTCCCCGCGGGAACCTCCGGCGGCGCCAAGGCGATCGCCGCCCTCGCCGCGCCGTTCGGCCACGTCGGCATCGTGCCGACCGGAGGGGTCGGGCCCGCCAACCTCGCCGAGTACCTCGCCCTGCCGAGCGTCGTCGCGGTCGGTGGCTCGTGGATGTGCCCGCGCAGCCTCGTCGCGGCCCGCGACGTCGCCGCGATCACCGCGCTCACCGCCGACGCGGTCGCCCTCGCCGGGGCGCGGACCACGGAGCCCAGCCATGTCTGACCTGACGATCCGCCCCGCGTCCGAGTGCCGCTACGACGCGGTGTCGCTGGGCGAGGTCATGCTCCGGCTCGATCCCGGTGAGGGTCGCATCCGCACGTCGCGCTCCTTCCAGGTGTGGGAGGGCGGCGGGGAGTACAACGTCGCCCGTGGCCTGCGCCGGGCCTTCGGCCTGCGGACCGCGATCGTCACCGCGCTCGCGGACAACGAGGTCGGGCGCCTGGTCGAGGACCTGATCCTCACCGGCGGGCTCGACACCTCCTACATCCAGTGGGTGCCGTACGACGGGATCGGTCGCGAGGTCCGCAACGGACTGAACTTCACCGAGCGGGGCTTCGGGGTGCGCGGCGCCGTCGGCGTGTCCGACCGCGGCCACACCGCCGTGTCGCAGATGAAGCCCGGCGACGTGGACTGGGACCACCTGTTCGGCGAGCTCGGCGTGCGCTGGCTGCACACCGGCGGCATCTTCGCGGCCCTGTCCGACAGCGCGGCCGAGACGGTGATCGAGGCGGTCACCGCGGCGAAGCGCCACGGCACCGTCGTGTCGTACGACCTCAACTACCGGCCGAGCCTCTGGAAGGCGATCGGAGGGCTGGCCAAGGCCCAGGAGGTCAACCGCGCGATCGCCCCGTATATCGACGTGATGATCGGCAACGAGGAGGACTTCACCGCCTCGCTCGGCTTCGAGGTCGAGGGCGGCGACGCGTCGCTGGCCGAGCTCGAGGTGGACAAGTTCGCCGCCATGATCACCACCGCGGCCGCCGCGTACCCGAACTTCGCCGTGATCGGCACGACGATGCGGACCGTGCGGTCGGCGTCCGTCAACGACTGGGGCGCCCTCGCCTGGTCCCCCGCCACGGGCGTCGTCCAGGCCACCCACCGCGAGCGGCTCGAGATCCTCGACCGCGTGGGCGGCGGCGACTCATTCGCGTCGGGCCTCATCTACGGCCTGCTCGACGGGCAGCCGCTCCAGACCGCCGTCGAGTACGGCGCCGCGCACGGGGCGCTGGCCATGACCACCCCCGGCGACACCACGATGGTCACCACCGCCGACGTGCTCAAGCTCGCGGGCGGTGGCGGCGCGCGCGTGGACCGCTAGACCACCCGCGCTCCGGGGATCGCGTCGAGCAGCGCGCGCGTGTGCTCGGCCTGCGGGCGGTCGAACAGGTCGGCGGTCGGTCCGTGCTCCACCAGCAGCCCCCGGTGCAGCACGGCCACCGTGTCGCTGATCTGCCGCACGACCGCGAGATCGTGCGAGATGACCAGGTAGCTCAGGCGCGCCGCGTCCGTGAAGCCCGGTCGCCGACGCCGAACGCGTGCAGGGGCTCGGTGATGATCCGCTCCACCGACAGCCGAGGGTCCAGGGACGCGTACGGGTTCTGGTAGACGAGCTGCACGCGGCGCCGCAGCGCCCGCAGTCGCGCTCCGCGGGTGTGCGTGACGTCCTCGCCGTCGATCCGGACCGTGCCGCTGGTCGGCTCCACCAGCCGCAGCGCGATGCGGGCGAGGGTCGACTTGCCGGACCCCGACTCCCCCACGACGCCGAGCGTGGTCCCGCGCGGCAGCGCGAGCGTGACGCCGTCGAGCGCGCGGAACGGCGCCCGGCCCACGCGGAACTCCTTGGTCACGTGCTCCAGCCGCAGCACGTCCCCGGCCGGACCGGAGGGGGCCACGACCGGTCGGCGCGGCGCCAGACGCGCCGTTAGGTCTGGGGCGAGGACCTCTCGGGCTACGACCCCGACGGCCCCGTGCCCCGCCACGACCCGGTCATCACGGAGATCGGCCAGACCCGCGGGACCGTCCGCCACGCCCCCGACCCGCGCGCGATCGCCCAGGCCTGGCGCGCCCGCGCCGAGTCGGAGAACCTGTCCATCCGGCAGCTCGTCATCGCCCAGGAGCGTCAGCGGGGCTTCGTCGGCTCCCCCGCGACGGTGGCCGAGGAGCTCATCCGCTGGGTGCGCACGGGCGCCTCGGACGGGTTCAACATCACGCCGTGGATCGTGCCGGGCGGCCTCGACGACGTCGTCGACACCCTGGTCCCCGAGCTCCAGGAGCGCGGCGCCTACCGCACGGAGTACACCGGCAGCACGCTCCGCGACCACCTGGGCCTGCGCGACCCCCTGACCCGCCGCGCGCCGACCCCGGTCGGCGCAACAGTCTGACCACCCGCACCGTCCGAGCAGATGTGCCCAGAGCCTCCATCTGCTCGGACGTCGACGGTCGGAGCACAACGTCCGAGCAAGTGAGCGCTGGAGCGATCAGATGCTCGGACGTCGTGGTGCAGACCGGGCCGTCAGCGGCGCTTGCGGACCAGGACGAGGTCGTCGCGGTGGACCAGCTCGCGGTCGTACCCCGGGCCCAGGGCGGCGCGCAGCTCGGACGTCGATCGACCCAGCAGCGGCGGCACCTCCTCGGCGTCGTAGGAGACCAGCCCGCGCGCCACCAGCTGACCGTCAGGTCCGACGAGCTCGACCGGGTCGCCCGCCTCGAAGGTCCCCTCGACGCCGGTCACACCCGCAGGCAGCAGCGACGTCCCCCGCTCGAGCACCGCGCGCACGGCGCCGGCGTCGAGCACCAGCCGTCCGCGGGTGCTCGCCGCGTGCGCCAGCCAGAGCCGCCGGATCGAGGTGCGGCGACCGGTGGCGGTGAACCAGGTGCCCACGTCCTCACCGGCCAGCGCCTGTGCGGCCTGCGCGGCCGACGTGAGGACCACCGGGACGCCGGACTGGGTGGCAATCGCGACCGACTCCAGCTTGGTCACCATGCCGCCGGTGCCGACCGCGCTCCCCCGCGAGGCCACGTCGATGCCCTCGAGGTCCTCCGCGTGGACGACGGACGCGATGCGCCGGGAGCCGTCGCGCGTCGGCGGGCCGGTGTAGAGCGAGTCGACGTCGCTGAGCAGGACGAGCGCGTCCGCGTGCACCAGGTGGGACACGAGGGCGGCGAGCCGGTCGTTGTCCCCGAACCGGATCTCGTCGGTGGCCACGGCGTCGTTCTCGTTGATGACGGGCACGATGCCGAGGTCGAGCAGCCGGGTGAGCGCGCGGTGAGCGTTGCGGTAGTGCACGCGCCGCACGGTGTCGTCGGCGGTCAGCAGCACCTGGCCCACCTGGAGCCCGTGCCGGGCGAACGCGGCGGTGTAGTGCGCCACCAGCAGGCCCTGGCCGACGGAGGCCGCCGCCTGCTGCGTCGCCAGGTCACGCGGGCGGGCGGCCAGCCCGAGCGGGCCGAGACCCGCGGCGATCGCACCGGAGGACACCAGCACCACCTGGCCGCCGGCCGCGCGCCGTGCGGCCAGCACGTCGACCAGCGCGGTCAGCCGCTCGGGGGCAAGCCGGCCGTCGGGAGTGGTCAGCGACGACGAGCCGATCTTGACGACCACCCGGGACGCCGAGACCAGCTGCTGGCGGTCCACCAGGGCATCGACGGTCACGGTCGGCATTCTGCCGCGTGGCAGGTGCCGGTCACGCGAATATCCGGGTCCCGGACATCACTCCTTGGCCGCGTCCGTCCAGACGCCGGCCTCGCGCTCGGTCCACAGCTCCTCGCGCGCCTCGGTCTTGGCGTCCATGCGCTCCTTGTACTCCTGGCGCTTCTCGCCGCGGGTCGGCCGGGACCGGTCCTCGATGCGCAGGTCGACCCCGCGAGGTCCGCCGAGGAACTCCGACCCGGTCATGAGCGTGGGCTCCCAGTCGAAGACGACCGCATTGTGCTCGGGGCCGATGCGCACCTCGTCGCCGGCAACGGCGCCCGCGGCGAACAGCTTCTCCTCGACACCCAGACGCGCGAGCCGGTCCGCCAGGTACCCGACGGCCTCGTCGTTGGTGAAGTCGGTCTGGCGCACCCAGCGCTCGGGCTTCTCGCCCCGCACCCAGTAGTACACGCCCTGACCCTCGACCTCGCGGCGCGTCACCGTGAACCCGGCGTCGTCCACGGCCTTCGGGCGCAGGACGACGCGGGTGTTCTCCGGCGCCGGCGCGTCACGACGGGCCTTGTCGACGATCTCCCCGAGGGCGTACGTCAGCAGACGCAGACCCTCGTGGCTGGCGGTCGACACCTCGAAGACCCGGAACCCGCGAGCCTCGAGGTCGGGCTTGACCAGCTCGGCCAGCTCGCGCGCCTCGGGGACGTCGATCTTGTTGAGCACGACGATCTGGGGGCGGTCCAGCAGCGGCACCCGACCGCCCTCGATGGTCAGGTCGCCGGCGTAGGTCCGCAGCTCGGCCTCGATGTCCTCGAGGTCCGACAGGGGGTCACGGTCCGGCTCGAGGGTCGCGCAGTCGAGCACGTGCACGAGGACCGCGCAGCGCTCGATGTGCCGCAGGAACTCCAGTCCCAGCCCGCGCCCCTCGGACGCGCCGGGGATCAGACCGGGGACGTCGGCCACGGTGTACCGCGCGCCACCGGCCTGCACCACGCCGAGGTTGGGCACCAGGGTGGTGAACGGGTAGTCGGCGATCTTGGGACGCGCCGCGGAGATCGCGGCGACGAGGCTGGACTTCCCGGCGCTCGGGTACCCCACCAGGGCGACGTCCGCGATGGTTTTGAGCTCGAGCACGATGTCCTGCTCGGTGCCCGGCTCACCCAGCAGCGCGAAGCCCGGGGCCTTGCGGCGCTGCGAGGCGAGGGCGGCGTTGCCCAGGCCACCCCGGCCACCCGACGCGGCCACGTAGTGGGCGCCGACGCCGACCAGGTCCGCGAGGACCGTGCCGTCGGGCGACTTGACCACGGTGCCGTCGGGGACGCCGAGCACCAGGTCGACGCCGGTCGAGCCGGAGCGGTGGTCGCCCATGCCCTGCGTGCCGGACGGCGCGTGCCGGTGCGGCGAGTGGTGGTAGTCGAGCAGCGTGGTGACCTGGGGGTCCACCTCGATGATCACCGAGCCACCGTTGCCGCCGTTGCCCCCGTCGGGGCCCGCGAGCGGCTTGAACTTCTCCCGGTGGATGGATGCACAACCGTGCCCACCGTCACCGCCGGTCGCATGCAGCACGACCCGGTCGACGAATGTCACCACGGCTGAACCTCCCTTGCCATTGCTACTTCTTGATACTCACACGCGGAAGGGGCGCACCGCATCGGTGCGCCCCTTCCACGAATGACCCGACGCGGACCGATGCCGCGTCGTCATGACCTGCTCAGACCGCTGATCCACGGTCGGTCATCGCCTTCGTTCCACTTCCGGCGCGTGCCGCTCCGCGACCCGCACCGTCCGTTGCACTACGGCTCAGACCTCGGCCGCCACGACGATGTCGATGACCTTGCGGCCACGGCGCGTCCCGAAGGTCACGGCGCCGGGGGCAAGGGCGAAGAGCGTGTCGTCGCCGCCACGGCCCACGTTCACGCCGGGGTGGAAGTGCGTGCCGCGCTGGCGGACGATGATCTCGCCGGCCTTGACGACCTGGCCACCGAAGCGCTTGACGCCCAGGCGCTGGGCGTTCGAGTCGCGACCGTTGCGCGAGGAGCTCGCGCCCTTCTTGTGTGCCATGACGAACCTGCTTTCGTGCTCAGAGAATGGGGGCTGCGTGCCTGTGGCCGTACGGCCGACGGCGCGAGATCAGGAGATGTCGGTGACCTTGAGGCGGGTCAGCTTCTGGCGGTGACCCTGGCGCACGCGGTACCCGGTCTTGTTCTTGTACTTGAGGATGTCGATCTTGGGACCCTTCTCGTCCCGCACGACCTCCGCCGTCACCTTCACCTTGGCCAGGGCCTTGGCGTCGGTGGTGACCTTCTCGCCGTCGACGAGCAGCAGGGCGGTCAGCTCGATGGTCGACCCGGCCTGCGCGGCGAGGCGGTCGACGACGACGACGTCGCCGACAGCGACCTTCTCCTGGCGGCCGCCAGCCTTCACGATCGCGTACACCACGTTGCTGCTCATCTCTGCTCGTCGAACTACTTGGGTCGATACGTTCTGTTGGTGCCTTGCCTGCGCCCGCGCACATCCCGCTGCCACCGGCTCTCACCGGTTCCCGTGGGGGTTCGCGTCGGCGCCGCGATGGCGGCACACATGACCAGCGCGTACACGACGCGCCGACGTTCTAGGGTACGGACCGCACGGCGCAGGGTCAAACCTGACCGCTCGCCCCGCCCGGTACGTGACCGAACGCACGTCCCGGCGGGGTGCTCGTGCCGGAACGACCGGCACGAGCCCCGCGGTCAGTGCTCTTCGAGACCGTCGCCGTCCCCCGGCTCGGACGCCTCGTCCTCGGGCTCGTCGTCGGACTCGAACAGGTCGGCGGGAACCGCCGTCAGCTCGAGCTCGTCGACGGCTGCGTCGTTGACGCCCACCGGCTCCTGCACCCCGGCGAACTCCGCGAACACGTCGAGACCCGGCGCGCTCGGCGTCTCGGTGTCGACCGCCTCGGGCTCGTCGACCGCGACGGCGGCGTGCTGCTCGTGGTCGTGGTCGTGGTCGTGGGCGTGCGCGGCCGCCGCGGCGATCGTCGCCAGCGTGGCCTTGACCGCCTCGCGGGCCTCGGGCAGCACGGGCACACCCGCGTGCGGCGCGTGCGCGACCTGCTCCGTGGAACCGCCGCGCTTGCGGCGCGACCGCTTGCCGTCGCCCTCGCCGGACGTCGTCGGCTGCTGCTGCACGCCGGCGTCGGGACGCTGGTTGTTCTTCTCGATCGGCTCGTCGTGCACGATGAAGCCGCGCCCGTGGCAGTGCTCGCACGTCTCGCTGAACGCCTCGACCAGGCCCTGGCCGACGCGCTTGCGGGTCATCTGCACCAGGCCCAGCGAGGTGACCTCGGCGACCTGGTGCTTGGTGCGGTCGCGGCCCAGGCACTCCACCAGGCGGCGGAGCACCAGGTCGCGGTTGGACTCGAGCACCATGTCGATGAAGTCGATGACGATGATGCCGCCGATGTCGCGCAGCCGGAGCTGGCGGACGATCTCCTCGGCGGACTCGAGGTTGTTCCGCGTCACCGTCTCCTCGAGCGTGCCGCCCGAGCCGGTGAACTTGCCGGTGTTGACGTCGACCACCGTCATGGCCTCGGTGCGGTCGATCACCAGGGAACCGCCCGAGGGCAGCCAGACCTTGCGGTCCATGCCCTTGGCCAGCTGCTCGTCGATGCGGTGCACCGCGAACACGTCGGTGTCGGACTCCCAGCGGGTGACCTTCTGCGCGAGGTCGGGGGCGAGCTCGTCGATGTAGGACGAGATCGTGGTCCAGGCCTCGGCGCCCTCCACCACGAGGGAGGAGAAGTCGTCGTTGAAGATGTCGCGGACCACGCGGATGGCCATGTCGGGCTCGCCCTGGAGCAGGGCCGGGGCCGACGCGGTCTTCGACTTCTTCTCGATGGCCTCCCACTGACCCTGGAGGCGAGCGATGTCGGCGCGCAGCTCGTCCTCGCTGGCCCCCTCCGCCGCCGTGCGGACGATGACGCCCGCGGAGTCCGGGACGATCTCGCGCAGGATCTTCTTGAGGCGGTTGCGCTCGGTGTCGGGAAGCTTGCGGCTGATGCCGGTCATGCCGCCACCGGGCACGTACACGAGGTAGCGGCCCGCGAGCGTGACCTGGGAGGTCAGCCGGGCGCCCTTGTGCCCGATCGGGTCCTTGGTGACCTGCACGAGCACCGGGTCACCGGACTTGAGGGCCTGCTCGATGCGACGCGCCGAGCCTCCCTCGAGACCCGCGGCGTCCCAGTTGACCTCGCCGGCGTAGAGGACCGCGTTGCGGCCCTTGCCGACGTCGACGAACGCCGCCTCCATGCTGGGCAGCACGTTCTGGACGCGGCCGAGGTAGACGTTGCCGACCATCGAGGCCTGCGCCTGGTTGGACACGTAGTGCTCGACGAGCACGCCGTCCTCGAGCACCGCGATCTGGGTGCGGGCGTTCTTCTCCCGCACGATCATCGAGCGGTCGACGGACTCGCGGCGGGCCAGGAACTCGGACTCGGTGATGATCTGGCGGCGGCGGCCCGCGTCGCGGCCGTCCCGGCGGCGCTGGCGCTTGGCCTCGAGCCGGGTGGAGCCGCGCAGCGCGGTGACCTCGTCGCTGGGCGCGCGGGTGCGCGCGGCGCGCGGCTCGTTCTGCTCGCCGGACTCGCCGCGCGACGACCCGCGACGACGACGGCGACGGCGACGGCTCGAGCCGCCGTCCTCGTCCGTGGCGTCGTCGGCGTCGGGCTCGGTGTCGGACGTGGCGGCCTCGTCGGCGTCCTCGTCCGTGTCCTCGGAGTCGTCGGCGGACCCGGCGGAGTCGGGCCGGCTCCGCCGTCCACGGCCACCGCGACGGCGACGGCGGCGGGGCGCACCGGGCTCGGTGGTCTCGACCTCGTCGTCCTCGTCCAGCTCCACCTCGTCGGTGACGTCCGCAGCGATGTCGGTCTCGGTGTCGTCAACGGCGTCGCCCTCGGCCACGACCTCGTCGGTCACGGCCTCGTCGACGACCTCGTCCTCGGCGCGCGCCGCGTCGGCGCCACGACCACGGCGGCCGCGTCGGCGCGAGCCCCGCGACGACGACGTCCCGGCCTGCTCGACGGCCTCGACCTCGGTCGGCTGGGCGGTGACCTCGGCAGCCTCACTGGCCTCAGCGGCCTCGACCTCGGCGCGGCGGGCGGCCTCGGAGATCTCCTCCGGGGAACCGGTCCCGGCCTGCGCGCGGCGTCGGCGCGGACGGGCCGCGGACGGGTCCGGGGCCTGGAACAGCAGGGCGGTCGTCGCGAAGCGCCGGCCGGTCGAGGTCGAGCTGGTCGTGGCGTTGGCCTGCTCGGCCGAGGGCGCGGTCGCGGCCAGCTCGGCGAGCACGTCGAGCGTCGGCGCCTGCTCGGCGTCCTCCTCCACGGGCTCGGCGGGCTCGGGCTCGGGCGCCGCGGTGGCCCGGGTGCCGGACCGACGGCGACGCGGGGCCGCCTTGGGGGCGGGCTGGGCGGCGACGGGCTCGGGCTCCTCGGCCGCGGCCTCGGGCTCCTCGACGACGGCCTCGGGCTCCTCGACAACGGGCGCCGGCTCCTCGACGACGGGCGCCGGGGCGTCCTCAACGGGGACCGCGACGACGGTGCGGGTGACCCGGCGCGACTTCTTCACGGGCGCCGCGGTGGCAGCCGGCTCGGCCGGGGCCACCGGCTCGTCGGCCGGGGCTGCCGCGGCGGGCTGCTCGGCGACGGCGGGGACCGTGACGACGGCGTCGGCCGCAGCCTCGGTGCTGGGGGCGGCGGTCACGCGGGTGGCCCGGCGTCGACGCGGGGCCGCGGGCGGTGCCTCACCCCCGACGGTCGTCGTCGTGTCAGTGGTGGGGGTGTTCTCGTCGGTCACGCGAAGTGCTCCTGGGTACCGAGCAACGCCACCCACACTCGCGGCGGCACTCGGTCGGTCGGTCGTCGCACGCGTGCTGCGCGGCGACGGAAAGTCGGCGGTCGTGGCTGCTGCACCCGGTCGGCGCCATCGCCTGCGACGCCGGAGCCGTCGGTCCCGATCGGGGACCAGCGGGCGGCAGGGCGGCGGCTGGCGCGCACGACATGCTGGTGCTGCGAGCTCAAGGGTCCCGGGGCGGTGTGGTCGTCCAAGGAGCCGTGGTCAGTATCGCACAGGGCATCTCGCGCGGCGTCCCGTCGGCACCCGGCGCGCCCTGCCGTCTTTCTGACGGCCTGCCGTCTTCCGGGACCTTGGTCCCAGGGGCAGACTGGTCGTGGTCCTAGCGTTTCCCCAGGTCCGCACGTCAGGCCCGGTCGACCCACCGGGCCGGGTGGGCACCCTCGGACCCGACCCGCCGTACCGCCTCGCACCCCCGGAGGGGCCCGTGGACACGCTCGACGTCGCTCGATGGCAGTTCGGCATCACGACCGTCTACCACTTCATCTTCGTGCCGCTGACGATCGGGCTCGCGCCGCTGGTCGCGATCATGCAGACGGCATGGGTGCGCACGGGCAACGAGCGCTGGCTGCGGCTGACCAAGTTCTTCGGCAAGCTCCTGCTCATCAACTTCGCGATCGGTGTGGCCACCGGCATCGTGCAGGAGTTCCAGTTCGGGATGGCGTGGAGCGAGTACTCCCGCTTCGTCGGCGACGTGTTCGGCGCCCCGCTGGCCATGGAGGCGCTCGCCGCGTTCTTCGTCGAGTCGACGTTCCTCGGGCTGTGGATCTTCGGCTGGGACAAGCTGCCCAAGAGGATCCACCTCGCGTGCATCTGGGCCGTGGCGATCGCCACCAACCTCTCCGCCTTCTTCATCCTGGCGGCCAACTCGTGGATGCAGCACCCCGTCGGCTCGATCTACAACGAGACCACGGGCCGCGCCGAGATGGTCGACATCGGCGCCGTCCTGTCCAACCCCACGGTGCTCGCCGCGTTCCCGCACACCATCGCCGCCGCGTTCCTCACCGCCGGCACCTTCGTCGCGGGCATCGCGGCCTGGTGGATGGTGCGGCTGGTGCGGGCGGGACAGGCGGACAAGGCGCGCGACGTGTACCGGCCCGCGGTCGTCCTGGGCGTGATCGTCATGCTGGTGTCGGGCGTCGGCGTGGCGCTCTCGGGCGACTGGCAGGCCAAGCTCATGTTCGACCAGCAGCCCATGAAGATGTCGTCGGCCGAGGCGCTGTGCCAGACCACCGAGGGCGGCGCACCGTTCTCGATCCTGGCCATCGGCGACCTGAGCAACTCCTGCGAGGGCGTCAACCACGTCATCGAGATCCCCGGCCTCACGTCGTTCATGGCCACCGGCGACTTCAACGCCCCCCTGCCCGGCGTCCAGAACCTCCAGTCGGACTACGAGCAGAAGTACGGCTTCACCGACGACGAGGGCAACCCGATCTCCTACCAGCCGAACCTGCTCGTCACGTACTGGTCCTTCCGGCTGATGATCGGCTTCGGTGCCGGGTCCGCCGCACTCGCCCTGGTCGCCCTCTGGGTCACCCGCAAGGGCCGCGTCAACGGCAACGTCTGGTTCGGCCGGCTCGGCATCGTCGCGCTGCTCACCCCGTTCCTGGCGTCCTCGTTCGGCTGGATCTTCACCGAGATGGGCCGCCAGCCGTGGGTCGTCGCGCCCAACCCGAACCCGAGCGGCGTGGACGGCGTCTGGCTGCTCACCGCGCGCGGTGTGTCGACCGTGACCAGCGCCGGGACGATCCTCACCAGCCTGATCGCGTTCACCCTGCTCTACGGGGTGCTCGCCGTGTTCTGGTACCGCCTGATGCACCGCTACACCATCGAGGGCGTCGCCGACACCGAGCACGACCCCAGCCCCGACAACCCCGACAACGACCCGGACGCCGCCGACCGTCCGCTGTCGTTCGCGTACTGAGCGGAGCCGACGACCATGGAGCTCACGACCGTCTGGTTCATCCTCATCGCGGTCCTGTGGACCGGCTACCTCGTGCTCGAGGGGTTCGACTTCGGTGTCGGCATGCTGCTGGGCCTGCTGTCCCGCGGCGACCGCGCCGCCAAGGACCGCGACCGCCGCGTCATGATCAACACGATCGGCCCCGTCTGGGACGGCAACGAGGTGTGGCTGCTCACCGCCGGCGGCGCCACGTTCGCGGCGTTCCCGGAGTGGTACGCCACGATGTTCTCGGGCTTCTACCTGCCGCTGCTGCTCATCCTGCTCGCCCTGATCGTGCGCGTGGTGTCGTTCGAGTGGCGCGGCAAGATCGACGACGACCGGTGGCGCTCCCTGGCCGACCGGAGCCTCATCGTCGGCTCGTGGGTGCCCGCAGTGCTCTGGGGCGTGGCGTTCGCCAACCTGGTCCGCGGCGTACAGCTCGACACCGACCACCAGTACGTCGGCGGGTTCTGGGCGCTGCTCAACCCGTTCGCGCTGCTCGGCGGCGCGACGACGGCCCTGATCTTCCTCACGCACGGTGCGGTGTTCCTCGCTCTCAAGTCGGACGGGGACATCCGCGCGCGCGCCGGGGCGTTCGCCGCCCGGTCGTCCGTGGTCACCCTCGTCGTCGCCGGTGCGTGGGCCGTCTGGGCGCAGGTGGCCTACTCGGTGCCGTGGACGTGGGCCGCGGTGGTCGTCGCCGCCGGAGCGCTCGTCGTGCTGGTGGTCGCCGCGCAGCGCCGCAAGGAGGGCCTGGCGTTCACCGCCTCGGCCGTCGCGATCGTCGCCGCGGTGGTCCTGATCTTCGGCTCGATGTACCCCGACGTGATGCCGGCGTTCGACCCGGCGAACTCGCTGACGGTCACCAACGCGTCGTCCACCAACTACACGCTCACGGTGATGACCTGGGTGGCTGCGATCCTCACCCCGCTCGTCCTGCTCTACCAGGGCTGGACGTACTGGGTGTTCCGCAAGCGCATCTCCTCGCAGCAGATCCCCGCCCACACCGGCCTCACCTTCGAGAAGGTCCCCGTGCTGAACAAGCCGTCCTCCGACCAGTGAGACCGCTCGACCCGCGTCTCCTGCGGCACGCCGGTGCCGCCCGCGGGTACGTCGCGCTGACCGCCGCCCTCGGCGTGGTCACGGCGGCGCTGGTGGTCGCTCAGGCGCTGCTCCTGGCGCACACGCTCGGGAACGCGGTGACGGACGGCGCGACGCTCGCGGTGCTGGCCCCGACGATCGCCTGGCTGGCGGGCGTGGTGGTGGTCCGCGCCCTGGTGACCGCGCTGCAGGAGCGCTTCGCGCACCGGGCGGCCGCCCGCACCGTCGGGGAGCTGCGCGAGCAGGTCGTCGCGCACGCGGTGGCGCTCGGACCGCGCTGGCTGGCATCGGGCGAGGGTCCGTCGGTGGTCACGCTGGCCACCCGCGGGCTCGACGCGCTCGAGCCGTACTTCGTGCGGTACCTGCCGCAGCTGGTGCTGGCCGCGACCGTGACCCCCGGTGTGCTGCTGGTGGTGCTCGGGCTGGACTGGGTCTCCGCCGCGATCCTCCTCGTCGTGCTGCCGCTGGTCCCGATCTTCATGGTGCTCGTCGGACGGCTGACCCAGGGGCGTTCGGAGCAGGGCCTGGCGAGCATGCAGCGGCTCGGTGCGCAGGTTCTCGACCTGCTGGCGGGGCTGCCGACGCTGCGGGCGCACGGCCGCGAGCGCGGTCCCGGTGCTCGGGTGCGGCAGCTGGGCGACGCGCACCGGATGGCCACGATGGGGACCCTGCGCATCGCCTTCCTGTCCGGCATGGTCCTCGAGCTGCTCACCACGCTGTCCGTGGCGCTGGTCGCGGTGGGCATCGGGCTGCGGCTCGTCGAGGGCGACCTGGACCTGGTCACCGGCATCGCGGTGCTCGTCCTCGCGCCCGAGGTGTTCCTGCCGCTGCGCCAGGTCGGGGTCCAGTTCCACGCCGCAGCGGACGGGGTCGCGGCGGCCGGCCGGGCGTTCGAGGTGCTGGAGACCCCGGTCCCGGCGGCGGGTACGACGACCGCCCCGGACCTGCGCACCGCGACGCTCCGGCTCGACGGCGTGGGCGTCGCCGGCACCCCGCACGAGCTCGACCTGGTGCTGCGACCGGGCACCGTCGTCGCGCTCACCGGGCCGAGCGGCGCGGGCAAGACGACCGCGCTCGAGGTCGCCCTCGGGCTGCTGCGTCCCGACGCCGGCCGCGCCACGATCGACGGCGTCGACCTGGCGGACGTCGACCCCGCCTCGCTGTGGGCGCAGGTGACGTGGCTCCCCCAGCGCCCCGTGCTCGAGCCCGGCACGATCGCGCAGCTGGTGGGGGGCGACGACGCCTCGCGTGCGACCGCCGCTGCGCTCACCGGGCTCGATGCCGTGCTCGCGGACCTCCCGCTGGGCTGGGCGACGCCGCTGGGCCGCGGCGGGGAGGGCCTCAGCCTCGGCCAGCGGCAGCGCGTGGCCCTCACCCGCACGCTGCTGGCACCGACCCCGCTCGTCATCCTCGACGAGCCGACCGCCCACCTGGACACGGCCGGAGAGCAGGTGGTGCTCGACACGGTGCGGGCGCTGCGGGACGCGGGCAGGACCGTGCTGCTGGTGGCGCACCGACCCTCGCTGGTCGCGGCCGCCGACGACGTCGTGCGGGTGCGCGCGGCCGCGGAGGTGCTCGCATGACGCGCGGGACGCTGCGGCGCGCGGTGCGGCTCCTGGACATCGATCCGCGACGCCTCGCGCTCGCGCTGCTGCTCGGGACGCTCGCACTCGGCTGCGGTGTCGCCCTGGCCGCCGTGTCCGCCTGGCTCATCGCGCGCGCCTCGCAGATGCCGCCCGTGCTCCAGCTGTCGGTGGCCACCGTCGCCGTGCGGGCCTTCGGGATCGGCCGCGGGGTGCTGCGGTATCTCGAGCGCCTGGTGTCCCACGACGTCGCCCTGCGCGGCATGACCCAGCTGCGCACCACGCTCTACGAGCGGCTGGCGGCTGCCCGGCCCGACGCGTTGCTCCGGCTGCGCCGCGGCGACCTGCTGGCTCGCGTGGGAGCGGACGTCGACACGGTGGGTGACGTCGTCGTGCGTGGCCTGCTGCCGGCGGGGGTCGCCACCCTGCTCGGGGCGGGCACCGTCCTGGCGATGTGCGCGTTCTGGCTGCCGGCCGGGCTCGCGCTCGCCGGGTGCCTCGTGCTGGCCGGCGTCGCGGCGCCGCTGGTCGCGGCCCGCGCGGCGCGGGTGACCGAGCGTCTCGCGCTGGCGAGCCGGGCGGACATGACGGCGACCGCCCTGGGACTGCTGGACGACTCCGGGCCGCTGCGGGTCGGCGGGCGCGCGAGCGACGAGCTCGCGGCGCTGCGGGATGCCGACCGCCGCCTGGCTGCCGCGACCGACGCCGGTGCCGGTGCGGCCGCGCTGGCCGCGGGGCTCGGGCAGCTCGCCGTCGGCATCGCCGTGCTCGTCGCGCTGGTCACCGGCGTGCCGGCGGTCGGTGCCGGGCTGCTCTCCCCGGTCGAGCTCGCCGTCGTCGTCCTCACGCCCCTCGCCGCGTTCGAGGCCACGGCGCTGCTGCCCGCCGCGGCGATCCAGGTGCAGCGCTCACGCGCGGCCGCCGCCCGGATCCTCGCCCTGCTGGACGCCCCCGCAGAGTCCACCCCGACGGACACCGGTCCCGCCGCTCCCCCGCTCGTCGCCGTCGACCTCGCAGCCGGCTGGCCCGGCGCACCCGTCGTCGTCGAGGGTCTCGACCTCGACCTGCGCGCCGGCCGCTCGGTCGCGATCGTCGGACCGTCGGGCACCGGCAAGACGACCACCCTCCTGACCCTGGCCGGCCTGCTCCCGCGGCGGGGTGGATCGCTCACCCTCGGCGGGCGCGACGTCGACCACCTCTCCCGTGAGACGGTCGTCGGCGCCGTCGTCGTCGGCACCGAGGACGCGCACGTGTTCGGCACCACCGTGCTCGAGAACCTCCGGGTCGCGCGCGGCGACGTCACCGAGGCGGACGCCGTGGCGGTCCTCGCACGTGTCGGCCTCGACGGCTGGCTGGCGGGGCTCCCTGACGGGCTCGACACGCTGCTCGGCCCCGACGCCCGCACCGTGTCCGGCGGTGAGCGCCGACGGCTGCTCGTCGCCCGCGCGCTGCTGTCGCCGGCCGGGCTCCTGCTCGTCGACGAGCCCGCCGAGCACCTCGACCCCGACCGCGCGGATGCCCTGGTCACCGACCTGCTGGCCGACCCGCGCGGCGTGGTCGTCGTCACGCACCGGCTCACCCCGCTCGGCGCGGCCGACGAGGTGCTCTGGCTCGAGGACGGGAGGATCCGGGCGCGCGGTACGCATGCCGAGCTGACCGCCTCGACGCCCGGCTACCGTGAGTCGCTGGACCGCGAACGCGCGGACCAGGACAGGGAGGCCCAGCGTGCGCGATGAGACTCCCGAGGGCCGGCTCACCGAGGCGCCGGACTCGGCGCTCCTCCTCACCGGCGACGCCCTGACCGACCTGCTCGGCGCCATCCTGGCGGTCGCCAGCGAGCTCGAGCTGCCGGTCGTGCTCGAGCGGTTCGTGCAGGTCAGCGCCGAGCTCACCGGCGCCCGGTACGGCGCCCTCAACGTGCTCGACTCGCACGGCACCTCGACCACCTTCGTCTTCACCGGGGTCCCCACCGCCGTCGCCGGCGCCCTGCGCACAGCGCCCCACGCCCAGGGCGTGCTCGGCCAGATCCCGGAGACGGGCGTGCTGCGGCTCGACGACCTGCGGGAGCACCCGGCCTTCCGTGGCTTCCCGCGCGAGCACCCGCCGATGGGCTCCTTCCTCGGCGCCTCCGTCCGCGTGGGCGCCCGCGTGTTCGGCCAGCTCTACCTGTCCGAGAAGGCCGGCGGCTTCACCCAGGCCGACGAGGACGTGGTGGTCGCGCTGGCCGCGGCCGCGGGGGTGGCCGTCGCGAACGCGCAGCTGTACGCCGAGGCCGAGCGGCGCGAGCACTGGCTGCGCGCGGGTCAGGACATCACGACCATGCTCCTGGAGGGCATCGACGAGGAGGAGGCGCTCGACCACATCGCGGCCACGGCCCTCGACCTCGCGGGAGCCGACACCGCCGCGCTGGCCCTTCCCGGTGTCGGCGGGGAGCTGCTCATCGAGCTGGCCGTGGGGTACGAGAGCGAGCGCATCCTCGGTGCCAGGATGCCCACGGGCGGACGCGCCTGGACCGTCATGACGGAGGGCAAGGGCCTGCTCACGCCCTCCCTGTCGGCGGCCCGCACGGTCGCGGTGCCGGTCATGCGCGCGTTCGGTCCTGCGCTCTACGCACCGCTGCGGTCCTCCGGGCAGGACATGGGCGTGCTCATCCTCCTGCGCAGGATCGGGGCCACCCCGTTCGACGAGAGCGACCTGGCGACAGCCGAGTCGTTCGCCGCCCAGGCCGCCCTGGCGTACGTGCTGGCGGGCGCGCGGCACGCCCAGGACCTGGCCTCCCTGCTCGACGAGCGGGAGCGGATCGCCCGGGACCTGCACGACCTCGCCATCCAGCAGCTGTTCGCCACCGGCATGCAGCTGGAGACGGTGCGGCGACGAGCCGCGCGCGGCGTGGACGCGACCGAGCTGACCGGCATCGTCGACGACGCCCTCGACAACGTGGACGCGTCGGTGCGCCAGATCCGGCAGATCGTGCACGAGCTCCACGACCCCGACGCAGCCTCCGGGCTGGTCGAGCGGCTGCGCCGGGAGGCGTCGCTCGCGCGCACCGGGCTCGGGTTCGCGCCCTCGTTCATCGTCAGCCTGGACGGCGTCGTGCTCGTCGACGGTGGCGTCGAGGAGGACCAGCTGGACGAGCGGGTCGGTCAGGCGCTGGCCTCCGACGTGGTCGCGGTGGTGCGCGAGGGACTGGCGAACGCCGCCCGGCACGCGCACGCCGCGTCGGTCACCGTGCGGGTGACGGTGCGCGGGACCGGGCCTCTGGGAGTCGTGCTGGTCGAGGTGCAGGACGACGGCGTCGGCCTGCCCGCACGCCGCGACCGCACCTCGGGCACCGGCAACCTCGTCTCGCGCGCCCGGCAGCACCGGGGAACGTTCAGCCTGGGCGCCCCGCCCGAGGGCCGCGGCACGCTGCTGACGTGGGAGGCCCCGCTCGGCTGAGCGGCGGCCCGCGCGTCAGTGACCGGGCTCGGCCCGCCACCCGGCGTGCTTGCGCGACGCCACCCACGCCGCGACCTGCGTCCGCCGCTGCAGCCCCATCTTGGCCAGCAGCGACGTGATGTGGTTCTTGACGGTCTTCTCCACCACGCCGAGGCGCTCGGCGATCTCGCGGTTGGACAGACCCTCACCGATCAGGTCGATCACGCGCAGCTCGCTCGGCGTGAGGCTCTCCGTCGGGTCGTCGTGCCCGGCCTTGCGGCGGGTGACCGTCCGCTCGTCGAGCAGGATCCGGCCGGCCGCGACGGCGCGGATGACGTCCGTGATCTCCGCGCCGCGCACGGACTTCAGCAGGTAGGCGGCTGCACCGGCGTCCAGCGCGGCCGCGAGGGCGTCGTCGTCGTCGAAGGACGTGAGCACGATCGCGCGGGCCGACGGGAGCTGCTCGCGCAGCGCGCTGAGCAGCTCGATGCCCGTGCCGTCCGGCAGCTGGAGGTCCACGAGCAGGACCTGCGGACGCACCAGGGCGGCCCGCCGGACGCCGTCGGCGACCGATCCGGCCTCCGCGACGACGGACATGCCGTCCGCCCGGTCGACCACCTCGGCGATCCCACGCCGGACCACCTCGTGGTCGTCGACGATCATCACAGTGATAGGACCTGCGGAGGCGCTGATGTGGGGCACGGTGGCATCGTAACGAGAGTGACCACCTTGCTGCTGCCGACCACGCTGTCCGACGACCCGACCGTTCCGCCCGATGTCCGGGTTGTCCGGTACGACGTGGGTGAACCTGTGCCCGACGACGCCCTCGACGCCGACGCGCTCGTGCTCTGGGGCAACGGGCCCGAGCAGACCGCGGACGCCGCGCGCCGGCTGACCCGGCTGCGCTGGGTGCAGACGCTCGCCGCCGGGCCGGACGCCGCCCTGGCGGCGGGCTTCGCCGACGACGTCGTCCTCACGTCCGGCCGCGGGCTGCACGACGGACCGGTGGCCGAGCACACGCTGGCCCTGCTCCTGGCCGCCGCCCGCCGGCTCCCCGACCTGGTGCGTGCGCAGGACGCGCACCGCTGGGCCGGCGAGCTGGGGGGCATGCAGGACACCCGGCCGGGACAGGCGATCCGGACGCTCGACGGGGCCCGGGTGCTGATCTGGGGCTTCGGGTCGATCGCCGCCCGGCTGGCACCGCTGCTCGCGGCGCTGGGCGCCCAGGTCACCGGCGTGGCCACGACTGCCGGAGACCGCCACGGCTTCCCGGTGATCTCGACGTTCGACCTCCCGGACGAGCTTCCCCTGACCGACGTGCTGGTCTCGCTGCTGCCCGCCACACCGCAGACGCAGCACGCGGTCGACGCCGGCGTGCTGTCCCTGCTCCCCCGGCACGCATGGGTGGTCAATGTCGGCCGCGGCGCCACGCTCGACGAGGCCGCCCTGCTCGTCGCGCTCCGCGAGGAACGGCTGGCAGGCGCCGCGCTGGACGTGTTCGACACCGAGCCCCTGCCCGCCGACTCGCCGCTGTGGGACGAGCCGCGCCTGCTGATCAGCCCGCACGCGGCCGGGGGCCGGCCCATGGGATCTGGCGACCTGATCACGGCGAACCTCACCGCGTTCCTGTCGGGCGGAAAGCTGCGCAACGTGGTCGAGCGCTAGAAGCGACCCCGCCGCGGGCGCGGTTGGCAGTGCGGGCACGTGTAGGACGAGCGGTTCATGAACTCGTCGCGACGCACGGAGGTGCCGCACCGGGGACAGGGGCGGCCCTCCTGCCCGTACACGGCCAGCGAGCGGTCGAAGTAGCCGGAGGCGCCGTTCACGTTGACGTAGAGGGCGTCGAAGCTGGTCCCACCCTGGGCCAGCGCCTCGGTCATCACGGCACCGGCACCTTCCAGCGCGCGCTCCACCTCGCTGCGCCGCAGGGTCTCGGTCGGGCGCGCGTAGTGCAGCTGCGCACGCCAGAGGCCCTCGTCGGCGTAGATGTTCCCGACGCCCGAGACCAGGGTCTGGTCCAGCAGCGCGCGCTTGAGGCCGGTCCTGCGCCGCCGCACCGCCGCGACCAGCGCGTCGTGGTCGACGGCCGGGTCCAGCAGGTCGCGGGCGATGTGCGCGACCGGCTCGGGGAGCACCGGCAGCGGGGACCCGAGGCCGCCCGGTGCACCGTCGGTCGTGGGCACCAGGTCGGGGACGCTCAGGTGGCCGAACGTGCGCTGGTCGACGAAGTCGACGGCGGCGCCGTCATCGAGCTCCAGTCGGACCCGCAGGTGCGGATGCTCCGGTCGGGCTGCCCCGGGCTCGCGGACCAGCAGCTGCCCGCTCATGCCCAGGTGCGCCAGGAGGGCGTCGTCGCCCTGGTCCAGCAGGAGCCACAGGAACTTCCCGCGCCGGACCGCCGCGTCCAGCCGGCGCCCCCGCAGCCGACCGGCGAAGTCGAGCGGACCTGCGTCGTGCCGCCGGACGCTGTAGTCGCGGCGCACCTCGACCGCCGTGACTGTGCGGCCCAGCACGTGCCGGGCGAGCCCGTCCCGGACGGTCTCGACCTCGGGCAGCTCGGGCACGTCAGGAGTGCTCGAGCGCCGCGAGCACCCGGTACGCGTCCGCAGCCGCGTCCTGCTCGGCGAGCTTCTTGGCGGGTCCCACCCCGACGCCCCGCGGCTGCCCCGCGACCACCGCACGGGCGGTGAACGTGCGGGAGTGGTCCGGACCCTCGCCCGTGACCTCGTAGCTCGGCGCCCCGAGCCCCAGCGCCGCGGACAGCTCCTGCAGCGACGTCTTCCAGTCGAGGCCGGCACCGAGACCCGCAGCCGCGTCCAGCGAGGGTCCGACCAGGCGCTCGACGAGCGTCCGCGCCGTCTCCACGCCGTGGCTCAGGTACACGGCGCCGAACACGGCCTCGAGCGTGTCGGACAGGATCGAGTCCTTGTCCGGCCCGCCCGTAGACAGCTCGCCCTTGCCCAGCAGCACGTAGCTGCCGAGGTCGAGGTCCCGCGCGACCAGCGCGAGCGCGCGCTGCGACACCGTGGCGGCCCGCATCTTCGCGAGCGCACCCTCCGGGAGGTCCGGGTGCGCGCGGTACAGCCGCTCGGTGACCACCAGCCCGAGGACCGAGTCCCCGAGGAACTCGAGGCGCTCGTTGGTCGGCAGGCCACCCGCCTCGTGCGCGAACGAGCGGTGGGTCAGGGCGAGCACAAGAAGCTCGGGGTCCAGATGGACCCCGAGCTTCTCGAGAAGTTCTGCCGCGGCACTCACGCCGGTCCTCCGGTCATCGAATGCTCCACGGCGGACGAGCTGGGCTCAAGGAGCCACGAGCTCGAGCCTCAGCGGACCTCGAACTCGGTCCGCACGGCCTCGGCGTAGGCACGGTCCTTGTAGGTACCGCACGACGGGCACGCCGTGTGCGGCATCTTGTTGGCCTTGCACTGCGGGCAGGTGTGGAGCGTCGTGGCAGTGGTCTTCCACTGCGACCGACGCGCACGGGTGTTGCTGCGCGACATCTTGCGCTTCGGAACAGCCACGGCTAGCTCTCTTTCGTCTCGTCGTTCGAGCCCACGAGGCCGCCCAGAGCGGCCCAGCGAGGATCAAGCGTCTCATGCGAGTGGTCAGGGTCGTCCGCCAGTCGCGCTCCACACTCGGAGCACAGGCCGGGGCAGTCAGGGCGGCACAGCGGCTGGAACGGCAGAGCCGGCACCACCGTGTCCCTCAACGCGGGTTCGAGGTCGATCATGTCATCCTCGAGCTCGCGCACGTCTTCTTCGTCGTCGCCGTCCTCGGCCGCGACCGCCGCGCGCTCGGGGTAGACGTAGAGCTCCGTGAGCGAGACGTCGACATCCACGACGGCCTCGCTCAGGCAGCGCACGCACTCCCCGATCGCCCGGCCACGGACAGATCCGGTGACCAGGACCCCCTCCATGACCGCTTCGAGCCGCAGATCCAGCTCGACGTCGGCCCCGAGGGGGATGCCGATCACGTCGGTACCGAGATCCTGGGGGGCCGGCACGGTGCGCTGCACGGTCCTCGTCGATCCCGGACGTCGGCCGAGCTCGTGGGTATCGAGCACGAGCGGCGAACGGGGATCGAGGCGAACAGGGCGCGACACGGCCGGGGTCCCCTCGTTGATCTCGGTCCAGCCATGAGCGGCAGAACCAACGGATGACTCTACGGCACAGGTCAGGGGCGGCCCAAATCCGTCGCGAGTGGCGCAGGTCTCACTCGCCGGCCGCGCGCGCCGCCGACCTCAGGCCTCGTCGACGCCGAGCCGTCCTGCGAGCTTGGCCCGGCCCGCCTGCACCTGGCTCAGCACCTTGCCGAGGTCGATCTCGAAGTCCGCCAGCCGGCGGTCGCAGTAGTCGTCCGCCTCCCGCTGCAGCCGCTCCGCGGTCTCCTCCGCGTCGGCGACCACCTGCGCCGCGCGCTCCCGAGCGGCGACCACGACGGCCTCCTGGTCGACGAGCGCAGCGGCCTGCTCTCGCGCCCGCGCCAGCAGCGCGTCGGCGTCCGCCTGGGCGACCGACCGGGCGGCGTCGGCGTCGGCCAGCACCTCGTCCGCCCGCGAGAGCTGGCTGGGCAGCACGTCGCGCGCCTGGTCCACGAGGTCGAGCAGCTCGGCGCGGTTCACCAGCACCGAGGACGACATAGGCATCGCCCGCGCGTTCGCGACCGCCGAGGCGATCGCGTCCAGCACGCCGGTGAGGCCCTCGGGCCGGGTGGTCTGATCCTCGTCGGTCATCCTGCGTCCCTTCCTCGAAGTGCTGTCCGCACGGCGTCCGCCACGACGCCCGGCACGAGGTCGTCGATCGGGCCGCCGTAGCGCGCCACGTCCTTGACCAGCGACGACGCGATGTGCGCCAAGGCCTGGTCGCCGACGACGAACACCGTCTCGACACCCGACAGGTGCCGGTTCATCAGCGCCATCGGCAGCTCGGCGTCGAAGTCGGCGCCACCGCGCAGGCCCTTGACCACCGCGACCGCACCCACCGTACGGACGAAGTCGGCCAGCAGCCCGTCGACAGCCTCGACCCGCACGCCGTCCACGCCCGAGAACACGTCACGCACGAGGGCGACCCGCTGCTCGACGGGCAGCAACGAGGCCTTGGTGGAGTTGCGGGCGACGCCCACGACGACCTCGTCGAACATCGAACGGGCGCGTCGGATCACATCGACGTGACCGAGCGTGAGGGGGTCGAACGACCCGGGGCAGACGGCAGTGGTCACCTCGCCAGGGTAGGCCAGCCGTCGCGTCCGACCACGGGAACGCGCGGCAGCCGCACCGCGGTCAGGACTGAGCGCCCTCCACGAGCTCGGCGAACCACATGACCGTGTCGCCGTACGCGCGGCGGTCGAACCTGGCCAGTGTCGGCGGCCACGTGGGCTCCGGGGTGCGGGACGCCCGCTCCACGACGACGACCCCGTGCGCGGACAGCACCGGTCCGATCCCCGTCAGCACGCCGGCCAGGTCGGCCTCCGCGAGGTCGTACGGGGGGTCGATGAGCACCAGGTCCCA
Source organism: Cellulomonas sp. (assembly GCF_965229465.1). Lineage (GTDB taxonomy): Bacteria > Actinomycetota > Actinomycetes > Actinomycetales > Cellulomonadaceae > Cellulomonas. The sequence goes on from NZ_OZ245882.1 coordinate 241,767, forward strand.
CGGCGTCGTCGGTGCCCGCAGGACGAAGCGTTCGGCCTTCTCGGCGACCACCTGCACGGTGTCCGCCAGCCCGAGCGTCGTCACGTTGCGGCGGCACACGTCGGCGGCGTCCCGGGCCGACTCGACCAGGGTCACGTGCGTGGCGCCGCGGCTGGCGGCCTCGATCCCCAGGGCACCGGACCCGGCACAGAGGTCGAGCACGCGGGCGCCGTCGACGACGTCGAGGTGCTCCAGCCGCGAGAAGAGGGCCTCCCGCACGCGCTCGCTCGTCGGTCGGGTCCCCGCGCGCGGCACCTGGAGCACGCGGCCGCCCACCGACCCCGCGACGATCCGGGTCACCGGCGGGCTCCCGCCCGCTCCTGCTCCTGGGCGTCCATCAGGGTCTCCATGAGCGAGCGCGTGCGGATGGACGAGGCGACCGCCACCGCAATGATCGACAGGATGATCTGCGAGTAGAGCAGGGTCGCGTTCACCGTCCGCAGCAGCACCGCGATCCAGACCGGCAGCAGGCAGAGCACGACGAGGTCCGGTCCGCGGGCGAGCACCGTGGCGACGCCCGTGGGCAGCGCGCCCATCGGGGTGGACACCAGGGCACCGCCCCAGTTGGGGGCCGGCCGGTACGAGGCGCGGACGGCCGCTGCGGCCCACACCGGCGTCGAGGCCAGCCCGAGCGCGATCCAGCCGGGCACGTCGGACGCCCACCGGCCCACTGCGGCGAACGCGACGACGGACCAGAGCGCCATCGCTGCAGCCGGCACGACCATGCGCAGGCGACGGACCGTCTTGGCGTCGATGGGCAGCAGACGGTCGAGGATGGGTGCCATCTCGGCACGCCGGGCGCCCTCTCCGGTCGCACTCATCGCCACCGAGCCCGCGATCAGCAGGGCCAGCAGGACGCCGACGCTGCTGGCGAGCTGCGGGACGGTGCTCACGAGCACGGGGACCAGCGCGGCGACCACGAGCTGCACCACGTGCCGTGCGGACCGGCGCAGGACCACGACGTCGGCCGTGATCAGCGCGGAGACCGGTCCGCGCGCCGTGCGCAGCCGGGAGACCCACCGTCGCACCGGGGCTGCCGCGCCGTCCGTCAGCGCGCGGCCGAGCTCGCGGGAGTCCATCGACACCACGGCGCCGACGGCCTGGGTGGCCACCGAGCCGCTCTCGCGCAGGCTCCGCGCGGGCATCCGCCCGAGCCGCCGGTCGACCATCACGGCCAGCCCGGCGACGACCGGGACCAGCCCGACGACGAACCACCACGGAGCGCTCGGCACCTCGTCCACCGACCAGCCCATCCGTGCGAGCACGACCGCCACGACGGGGGCGAGGAAGAGCAGCACGTCGCCGGCCAGCGCGATCGAGCGCCGCGAGACGCTCGCCGACTGCCCGACCGCCGCGACCAGGACGATGCCGGCGGCCACGAGTGCGGCGGTCGCCGCCACCCGCACCACGCGCAGGCCGGGGTCCGCGAGCAGGCCCGCGTCCAGGAGCGCGACGAGCACCGCGCCGACGAACCCGGCGAGCAGCGGCAGCCGTCGTGCGGCGGGACGCAGCAGCCCCCGCCGGTCGACGGGCAGCCCGAGCCACCAGGCGGCCTCCGCTCCCCCGGCTCCGACCGGACCCAGCCGGCCTGCCAGCGACAGCAGAGCACCGGCGAGCGCCACGATGATGACGACGACGAGCGTGGCCAGGCTCAACGAGAGCGGCGCCTCGACGTCCGGGGACGGCGGCAGCGACGCGCGCATGGCCTGCGCGAAGCCGAGCGCCAGCCCGACGCTGATCGCGATGCTGATGACCGCGTAGTAGACGCTGGACAGCAGGTCACCGACGTGCGCGCCGCCGCGGGCGTTCGCAGCCTGGGCGGTGAAGCGGCGGATGCTCTTCGCGGACGGGACCTCACCGACCTCGAACGGCTGGACGGCCGGCTCGTCGCCGTGGGCGTCGACGACGTCGGTCACGGGTTCTCCCGAGCGATGAGGTCCGCCGCCTGGTCGGTCGGGAGCAGGCGGGTCACGTCGTCGGCCACGTGCACGGCGCGGTCGGCCACCGCACGGAGCAGGTCCGGGTCGTGCGTGGCCAGCAGGACGGCGCCGCCCGACGTCTTCTCCGCGACGATCCGGGCGGCGAGCCGGTCGCGCATCGCCCGGTCCAGCCGCTGCTCGGGCTCGTCGAGGACGAGCAGGGAGCGCGGCCGGACGAACCCCGCGGCCAGCAGGAGCCGGCGCCGCTGCCCGGAGGACAGGGCGACCGGCAGCGACCTGGCGTGGTCGGCCAGGCCGAACTCCGACAGCAGCCCGGCCACCACGTCCTGGGCACCGTGCACGCCGTGCCCGCGGGCGGTCAGGTACAGGTGCTCGGAGACGGTGAGTGCGGGGAAGTACGCGTCGTCGTCGAGGACGCTGGCCACCTTGGTGCGGAATCCGACGTCGCGCTCGTCCACGGGTGCGCCGAACACCTGGAGCGACCCGCCCGACGGTTCGAGCAGCCCGATGACCGCCCGCAGCACGGTGGACTTCCCCGAGCCGTTGGCGCCGACGAGGGCGATGACCTTGCCGGGCGCCAGCGTGAACGACACGGGTGCGCACACGGGCGCCCCGCCGTAGCCGACGAGCAGGTCCTGGGCGCGGATGACGGGCTTCGACACGTGCGTCAGGGTATCCGTCGGGCGCCCCGGCTCCCGACGTTCAGCTCTGACCGAGGAAGCCCTCGCGGCCGTCGGCCAGCTGGAGGTCGATCGCCGCGCGGAGCGCGGGCCACGCCGCCAGCTCCGGATCGGCGTCCACGACCGCGCGGGCGTCGTCGCGGGCGCGGTCGATCACCGCGCCGTCGCTGACGATGCGCAGGAACCGCAGGGCCCCCCGGCGGCCGGACTGAGCCGACCCGAGCACGTCGCCCTCCTTGCGCAGCTCGAGGTCGACGCGCGCGAGCTCGAACCCGTCGGTCGTCGCGGCCAACGCACCCAGCCGCTGGGCGGCGACGGTGCCCTCGGGGGCGTCGGCGACCAGCAGGCACAGCCCGGGCGCACTCCCCCGGCCGACGCGACCACGCAGCTGGTGCAGCTGGGACAGCCCGAAGACGTGGGCGTCGAGGATCACCATCACCGTGGCGGCCGGCACGTCGACCCCGACCTCGATGACCGTGGTGGACACCAGCACCGGCGTGCGGCCGGACGAGAAGTCGGCGATCGCCCGGTCCTTCTCGTCGCTCGTCATGCGCCCGTGCAGGAGACCGATCTCCACCCCGTCCAGCCGGGCGTCGTGCCGCAGGGTCTCGACGACCTCGAGCACGGCCCGCAGCGGGCGCTTCGGCGCGCGCCCCTCCGCCGCCTGGGCCTCCCCGACGGTCGTCGGCTCGTCGAGGATCAGGTCCGCACCGTCCGTCTCCCGCGGCCCGGCGTCGGCGCCGTCGTCGTCGCCGTCGATCCGTGCGCACACGACGAAGGCCCTCCCGCCGCGCTCGACCTCCTCGCGCACCCGGGTCCACGTCCGGTCCATCCAGGGTCGGTTGTCGGCCGGGACGACGTGCGTGGTGACGCCGCTGCGGCCGGCCGGCACGTGCCGCAGCTCCGAGATCTCGAGCTCGCCGAAGACCGTCATGGCCACCGTGCGCGGGATCGGGGTGGCGGTGGTCACCAGCAGGTGCGGGGCGTTCGCGGCCTTGGCCTGGAGCCGCCCGCGCTGCTCGACGCCGAACTTGTGCTGCTCGTCGATCACCACGAGCCCGAGGTCGGCGAACTGCACGGGGTCCGACAGCAGGGCGTGCGTGCCGACGACGATCCCCGCCTGCCCGCTCGCGGCCTCGAGCAGGTTGCTGCGGCGCTCGGCGGCGTTCTGGGCACCCGTCAGCAGCGCCACCCGCGTACCGATCTCGGAGCCGCCCAGCAGCCCACCCTCCGCCAGGTCGCCCAGCAGCGCACGAAGCGTGCGGACGTGCTGGGCCGCGAGCACCGACGTGGGGGCGAGCATCGCCGCCTGGCCGCCCGCGTCGACCACCTGGAGCATCGCGCGCAGCGCCACGACCGTCTTGCCGGAGCCGACCTCGCCCTGGAGCAGCCGCTGCATGGGATGCGGGGACGCGAGGTCCGCGGCGATCTGCTCGCCCGCGGCGACCTGGCCCTCGGTGAGGGTGAACGGCAGGCGTGCGTCGAAGGCGTCCAGCAGGCCTCCGGACCGGGCCGGACGGGCCGTCGACTCCTCCCGCTGGGCATGCGCGCGCCGACGGGCCAGCTCCGCCTGCAGGACGAAGGCCTCCTCGTAGCGCAGGCGGGCCTGACCCTTGCGCCAGTCCTCCTCGGTCTGCGGGACGTGGACCCCGCGCAGCGCGCTCCAGCGCGACGCGAGGTGCCGTTCGGCGCGGACGGTGTCCGGCACCGGGTCCGGGACGTCGGACTCGGTCAACCGGTCGAGCTCGGTGCGGACCGCCTTGCGGATCTTGTCCGACTCCAGGCCGGCGGTCGCCGGGTAGATCGGGATCGGCCACTCGGCCTCCTCGAGCGCGACCGCCTCGTCGACCTCGTGCCCGAAGATCGCGTACGTGGGGTTGGCCAGCTGGAGCCGTCCGTTGAACACGTTGATCTGCCCGGAGAAGAGCCCGAGCGCACCCGGGACCAGCCGCTTGAGATGGAACTCCGCCATCGAGCGGTGCGGCATGAAGATCACGAGGTCGAGCGTGCGGGTGCCGTCGGTGACCTTCGCCTCGACCCGCGGCTTGCCCGTCCGCTGCGCCAGCTTGATCTCCGCGCCGCGCACCTGGGCGACGAGCGAGACGTTGCGACCCACCGCCAGGCTCGCGATGTCCGTCACCTCGCGCGAGTCCGCGTACCGCCACGGGTAGTGGGCGAGCAGGTCCCCGACCGTCTCGATGCCGAGCGTGGCGTACTTCTTCTGCTCCGCCGGCTTTCCCTCCACGCGGCGGTGGAGCACGTCGACGTGCGTGTGCACGCTGTCCGGGTACGTGAGCCCGTCGCGGCCGGCCACGGTCAGTCCAGCCCCAGCACGAGCGCGGGACCGTGCCCCGTCGGACCGACCACCGTCGCCTCGACGCCCGGGTGGTGAGCGGCAAGATGGTCGACCAGGTCCCCGACCAGCCCGCCGTCCGGCGCCCCCTCGAGCAGCACGGTCAGGCTCTCCGCCGGGACCTGGCGGGGGGCCAGCAGCAGGGCGTCGACCGCGTCGCTCACGGCGCGTGCGGAAACGACGTCGACGGCGTGCACGTCCAGCCTGCTCAACGCTGCGCGGGCCGCTGCGCAGCCCTGTGCGGTCAGCCCCGCACCCGCGAGCGCCAAGGAGGCGACCACCGCACGCAGCTCGTCGGTCGCGTCGAGCCGCTCGATCACGACCCCCGGCGCGGCCAGCGCGGCGACCTCGTCCGGTGGCGCTCCGGTGCCCGGCAGCAGGACGACGTGCGTCGCGCCGGTGTCGGTGACGGCACGCTCCAGGTGGACCGACCGGACGGGCCCCTCCGGGCACCGCACCAGGACGACCGCCCCCGACGACGCGTACCAGGCCGCCAGGTCGGGTGCGGCGGTGCAGGCCACGACACCCCACCTCTCGAGCCCGTCCGCGCGGCCGGTCAGGGCCGAGCCGCCCGCGTGCGCCCCCGCGAGGAGCCGGACCAGGACCTGCTCCCGACGCCCGAGCTCGGCACCGGCGATCGCCGCGGCCGGGTCGTCCGTGTGCACGTGCACGTGCCACCACCCGTCCCCGCCGACGACCGCGACCGAGTCGCCGACCGCCCCCATCCGCCGGCGCAGCTCGGCGCCGGTGTCGGTCACCGGGTGCTCGTCGCTCACCAAGAGCATCACCTCGAACGCGCCGCCGGTCGGCTCGGCGGACGCGTGGTGCGCACCGGCCGTCGGCAGCCAGTCCAGCGGGACCTGCACCGGCCGCTCGTCGGCCACCGCGCGGGCCAGCGCGTCCAGGACGACGAGCAGTGCGCAGGCTCCGGCGTCCAGGACGTGGGCCGCGCGGAGCACGGGGTGCACGGCGCTGATCCGCCCGAGGGCGCGCAGAGCCTCCGCGACCGCCTCCGCGAGCATCGTCGGGAGGTCGGCACCCGCGTCGGCGGCGGTGGCTGCGGCGCTGGACACGACGTCGGCCAGCGTCAGGACGGTGCCCTCCTGCGGCTCGACGGTCGCCTCCCGGGCGGCCCGCCCCGCCACGGCGAGGCAGCGGGCGACCTCGCGGGCACCCGCCTGCGCGGGCAGGGAGCGCGCGAAACCGGTGAGGTACTGGCTGACGATGACGCCGGAGTTCCCCCGCGCGGCGAGCAGGGCGCCCCGACCGAACGCGCGGGCCACCTCCTCCGGCGTCGCGCCCACCGGGACGAGCTCGACCGCGTCCAGCCCGCCGATGACCGTGAGCAGCACGTTCGTGCCGGTGTCGGAGTCCGCCACGGGGAACACGTTCACGGCGTCGATGCGGTCCCGTGCCGCGTCCAGCGCGGAGCGTGCCGCATGCGCCCAGTCGCGCACCGCCACGGCCTCGAGCTGGTCCACCGCACCTCCGTCGTCCCGGATCGCCCCACCACGCCGGCAGGTGCTCCCGCCTGCCTCGACGGGGCACCACCCTGCCTCATCACACCCACATTTGGGTCGACGTGCACGATGGGCTAGTCTTGACCGGTTGCCCGGCCTCGCTGGGCACTGGTGGTGCCCGGTGGCGGCCCCCGAATCCTTGTCCGGAAACGGTACGGAGACGGTGTCGCTCGTGCGCCCCGACCCATGACTTCGCCGCACACGCGGCTCATGATCCGCAAAGAGCAACAGGAGAAGACCGTGGCTGCCAACTGCGACGTCTGCGCCAAGGGCCCGAGCTTCGGGCACAGCATCTCGCACTCGCACGTGCGCACGAAGCGGCGCTGGAACCCGAACATCCAGCGCGTGCGTGCCGTCGTCGCGGGGACGCCCAAGCGTCTCAACGTGTGCACGTCGTGCCTCAAGGCCGGCAAGGTGCAGCGCGCCATCTGACGTCACCAGACGTTCTCGAAGGCCCGTGAGGTTGTCACCTCATGGGCCTTCGCCATGCCCGACACGTGTGGCAAGGTGACCTCCATGGTCGAGCAGCTGGACGAGGTGACGATCCGGGTCGCCACCGAGGGGGACGCCGCAGACATCGCTCGGGTGCACGTGCGGTCGTGGCAGGAGGCGTACGCGGGCATCGTGCCCGACGCGTACCTCGCCTCCCTGGACGCGGACGCCCGCGTCGCGCAGTGGCGCACGTACCTGCGTGAGGGCCCACGGGAGGAGATCCGCACCTGGGTCGCGCTCGCCGGCGACCGCATCGTCGGGTTCGTCACCGTCGGGCCCAGTCGCGACGAGGACGCGGGGCGCGGCGACCACGAGATCTTCTCCATCTATCTCGACCCGGGCATCTGGGGCCACGGCGTCGCCCGTGACCTGATGCGCTCGGTGATCGGCGAGGTCGGGAGTGCGACCACGATCACGCTGTGGGTGCTGGCGGACAACGAGCGCGCCCGGCACTTCTACCGACGGCACGGCTTCCAGGCCGACGGTGTGGAGCGGTACGACGACATCGGCGGGGAGAGCCTGCTTGAGGTCCGCTACCGCCGCGGCTGACCGACCGGCTCAGCCGGCGAAGTGGTCCCACCCGGACCGCGCAGGGCCGGGTACGCCGTCGACGCGCACGGCGCCCTCCCCCGCGACCACGCGGCCGACGGCCCGGAACGGCTCCGGCAGCACCGCGCCGGCGGGGAACGTGGCCAGCAGCCCGTGGTCCTCCCCGCCGTCCAGCACCCAGCGCTCGGCCACGACGCCGAGCGCACCAGCGACGGCCCGCAGGCGCTCCAGGTCGCCCGCGAACGCCGCGGAGTCCAGCTCGACCCCGACGCCGCTGGCCCGCGCGAGGCGTCCCGCGTCCCGCAGCATCCCGTCGGACACGTCGAGCATCGCCGTCGCGCCCGCGACCGCCGCGGCGGGGCCGGCACCCAGCGGGGCGACGGGCCGCAGGTGAGCGCCCACGAGCTCCCGGTCCAGCTCGCCGCGGCCGGCGTTCAGGAGGGCCAGGCCGGCCGCCGACCACCCGGCCACGCCGGCGTGCGCCACCACGTCGCCCTGCCGCGCACCCGAGCGCAGCACCGGTGCACGGCCCCCGAGGTCTCCGTGCGCGGTGACAGCGACGACGACGACGGGCCCCCCCGACAGGTCACCGCCCACGACGCCCACGCCGAGCGGCCCGCACTCGGCCGCGAGCCCGCTCGCGAGGCCCTCGACCCACGACGCCGGCAGGTCGCCCGGGATCACCAGGGCGACCACCAGGCTGGTGGGTCGCGCGCCCATCGCGGCCACGTCGGCCAGGTTCTGCACCGCCGCGCGCCGGCCCACGTCCTCCCCGGAGGACCACGCCCGGCGGAAGTGCCGGTCCTCGACCAGCACGTCGGTGGTGACCACGAAGCGGCCGTCGGGTGCGGACACGACCGCGGCGTCGTCGCCGGGGGCAAGCTCGGTGTCGTCACCGAGGGGCAGCAGGGGGAAGATGCGGGCCAGGAGCCCGTCCTCGGACAGGTCCGACACGAGGGGGCCGTCGGAGGGTGCGGGGGTGTCGCCGGTCACCCGGACACGGTAGAGGGTCGGCGGGGCGCACGGGCTACGGTGGGCCGGTGCCCCGGATCCGCCGACGACTGCTCCTGATCGCCCCGGTGGCCGGCATCGCCGTCCTGGCGGGCTGCGCGAGCGTGGTCCCCGTGGACGTGGCGCCGCACGCGACCGACCCGCAGTGCGCGAGCGTGGTTCTCGCGATGCCCGACTCGCTCGGCGACGGTCTGCCGCAGCGCGACACGAACGCGCAGGCGACCACCGCCTGGGGCGACGCGAGCGCGCCCGTGGTCCTGCGGTGCGGGGTCGAGCCGCTGGGCCCGACGACCGAGCACTGCCAGAGCGTCGAGACGCCCGGCGGTCCCAGCATCGACTGGGTCGTCGTCGAGGGCGAGGACGGCGGCTGGACGTTCACCACCTACGGTCGCGAGCCCGCCGTCGAGCTGCACGTGCCGGCCGAGGTCGCCGACGAGCGCTCGACCGCGTTCGTCGACCAGCTGGGCCCCGCGGTCGCCCTGACGGAGCCGACCCGCTCCTGCGTGTAGGCGGTCAGCGCCCGTACTGCGCGGCCACCGGGCAGTCGAACGCCGCACGGTCCGCGAGCCCGACCCGGTTGAGGTACTCGACGATGATCCGGTAGGACCGGAAGAAGCCGACCTCGGTGTACTTCACGCCGAGCTGCTCGCAGTAGTCGCGCACGACCGGCTGCACGCGCTTGAGGTTGGGGCGCGGCATGCTGGGGAACAGGTGGTGCTCGACCTGGTAGTTCAGGCCGCCCATCACGAAGTCGACCGCGACGCCGCCCTTGATGTTGCGGGAGGTGATCACCTGCCGGCGCAGGAAGTCGACCTTCATGCCGGCGGGGATGATCGGCATGCCCTTGTGGTTCGGCGCGAACGAGCCGCCGAGCATGACGCCGAAGAGGGCCATCTGCACGCCGATGAACGCGGCGGCCTTGCCAGGCGGGAGCAGGACGAACAGTGCGACCGGGTACGCCACCAGTCGGGTGAGGATCATCGGCAGCTCGACCCAGCGGTGCGGCACCGGACCCCTGCCCAGCAGCAGGCGCAAGCTCGACACGTGCAGGCTCAGCCCCTCGAGGGTGAGCAGCGGGAAGAAGAACCAGCCCTGGTTGCGGCCGAACCAGGCCCGGAAGCCGGAGTGCTCGGCCAGCGCGTCCGCGGTCCACACGACGACGCCCGGCGCGATGTCCGGGTCGGTGCCCTGCTGGTTCGGGGACGCGTGGTGCCGGTTGTGCTTGTTGCGCCACCACGCGGCGCTGAGCCCGCCGAAGGCGCAGGCCCAGATCCGCGCCGTCCAGTCGTTCCACGCCCCTGACGTGAAAACCTGCCGGTGCGCGCTGTCGTGACCGAGGAAGGCGCCCTGGGTGAGCACGACCGCGAATGCCGCGGCCACCGCCAGCTGCCACCACGAGTTACCGACGAGCACGACGGCCACCCAGATGCCCGCGAAGGCGGCGGCGGTCGCGATCATCCGCGTCCAGTAGTACCCGTAACGGCGCCCGAGGAGGCCGGACTCGCGCACGTAGGCGGCCAGCGCGGTGTAGTCCTGGGCGTTCCTTGCCACTCGGGGCGGCGCGGCGGGCGCCGGCGACGCGGTGGCGCTCATGCGCGGCGGCCGCGGACGGACTCGACGAGCAGGAGTCGCGGTGAGGCGACGTGGGGAGCACCCATGGCGGTCACAACCATTCTGCAAGGAGCCGTCACAGCGTGTCGGCCAGGCGGAGCACTCCCGATCGGGGGTGCGGTGGGGCGCCGGTGAGACGTCCCGACCGTGACTGCACGACCGGCGATGCCGCCGTCCGCTCCGTCACGATGGCCCGAAGCGTAACCTGCGGCGGCGCGGACGTCCTGGTGGCTCAACGGAGGCCCGTCGGACGCGCCAGCGCGAGGCGCAGGAGCTCGTCGACCAGCTCGGCGTAGCTGACCCCGGAGGCCTGCCACATGCGGGGGTACATCGAGTAGGGCGTGAACCCGGGCATCGTGTTGATCTCATTGACGACGACGCCGCCGTCTGGCGTGACGAACACGTCGACGCGCGCGAGCCCCTCGCACCCCACGGCCTCGAACGTCCGCACCGCGACGTCCCGGACCGCCTCGACGATGCCGACGGGCAGGTCTGCGGGGCAGGCGAGCGTGACACCGGCCTCGTCCAGGTACTTGGCCTCGAAGTCGTAGAAGTCGTGCCGCGGGTCCGTGACGACGATCTCGCCCGGCAGGGAGGCCCGCGCCCGCTCGCCGTCGTGGCCGCCGAGCACGCCGCACTCGATCTCGCGCCCGAGGATCGCCGCCTCGACGATGACCTTGGGATCGTGCACCTGGGCCGCCGCGATCGCCGCCGGCAGGTCCGCCAGGTCCGTGACCCGGGAGATGCCGAGGCTGGACCCGGCGCGCGCGGGCTTGACGAACAGCGGGAGCCCGAGCTCGGCGATCCGCGCCGTCACCCCCTCGGCGTCGCGGTCCAGCTCCCCGGGGAGCACCACGCGGAACGGTCCGACCGGTAGGTCGTGGCCCGCCAGCACGAGCTTCATCATGTGCTTGTCCATGCCGACCGCGGAGGCGAGCACGCCGGCCCCCACGTACCGCACGTCCGCCAGCTCGAGCAGGCCCTGGAGCGTGCCGTCCTCGCCGAACGGGCCGTGCAGCAGCGGGAAGACCACGTCCACCTCGCCGAGCACCCGCGGCAGCCGGCCCGCCTCGAGCACCTGCACGTCACGGTCGTCGACGGCCTGCGGGAGCAGCACGTGTGCGGCGGTGTCCTCCACCTGCGGCAGGTGGCCGTCGACGATCGCCCAGCGGTCGGGGTCGTCGTCCGCGAGCACCCAGCGACCCGCGGGGGTGATCCCGACGGCGAGCACGTCGTAACGGTCGCGGTCGATGGCGCGGAGCACCCCGCCGGCGGTCGCGCAGCTGATCGCGTGCTCCCCGGAGCGCCCCCCGAAGAGGACCATCACGCGCGGGCGTCGGCCCGTCGGGGACGTCGGCGCGGAGGGGTCGTCGTGGCCCGAGGGCTGGGAGGTGGCGTCCATCGCGCCCGACCCTACCTGGCGACGAGGCCGGGTCCGGGCTCGTTCCGCGTCCTCGCGAGGATCCGTGGGCTCACCCACGCACGCGGGCGGCGGGTAGCCTGCGGCGGTGACCTCGCAGAGCGACCCGCACGCTGCCGACGCCCTCTCCCCCGCGACGCTCGTGGTCGCGGCCGGCCGCCCGGAGCGCACCCAGGGCGCCCCGGTGAACCCGCCCGTCGTGCTCTCGTCCACCTTCGTCTCGCAGGGCGTCCCGGGTGCGGGCGAGCCGCTGTACGGCCGCATGGACGCCGCGACGTGGCACCCGTTCGAGCAGACGCTCGGCACGCTCGAGGGCTCCGCGCACCCGGCGCTGGTGTTCGGCTCGGGCATGGCGGCCATCGCCGCGGCGCTCTCCCTCGTCCCACCCGGCGGACGCCTCGTCCTGCCGCGGCACGCGTACCAGGTGACGCTCGGGTACGCCCAGGACCTGCACGACCGTCTCGGCATCGACGTGACGCTGGTCGACATCGCCGACACCGACGCCGTGACAGCCGCCGTGAGCGAGCCCCGGCCCGCCTCGATGCTCTGGATCGAGACGCCGACCAACCCGATGCTCGAGGTGGCCGACCTGCCCGTGCTGGTCGAGGCCGCGCACGCCGCCGGGGCGCTCGTCGGCGTCGACAACACGTTCGCCACCCCTTTGGTGCAGCGGCCGTTCGAGCACGGCGCGGACGTCGTGGTCCACTCGGTCACCAAGTACCTCGCCGGACACACCGACGTGGTGCTCGGGGCAGCCCTGGCCGACGACGACGACCTGCACGCCCGCCTGCACGCGTACCGGACGCTGCACGGCTCGATCGCCGGGCCGTTCGAGGTGTGGCTCGCGCTGCGCGGGCTGCGCACCCTGGCGCTGCGGGTCGAGCGCGCCCAGGCGAACGCCGCGGAGCTGGCTCGGCGCCTGGCCGACCACCCGGCGGTCGCGGAGGTCCGGCACCCGAGCCTGCCGGCCGACCCCGGCCACGACCGGGCTGCGCGCCTGATGGACGGCTTCGGGGCGATCCTCGGGCTGCGCCCGCGCGGCGGACCGGACGCGGCGGACGCGCTCGTCGCCGCGCTGCGGCTCTGGGTGCCCGCCACGAGCCTGGGCGGGGTGGAGTCGACGCTCGAGCGCCGTCGCCGGTTCGCCACCGAGTCGCTCACCGTGCCCGAGGACCTGCTGCGCATGTCGGTCGGCATCGAGGACGTCGAGGACCTCTGGCGCGACCTGGCGCAGGCGCTGGACGCGCTCTAGGCCCCCTCGGCCTTGTGCGGCCGCGCCAGGAGCAGCGGAGCCAGCTGGTCCACGGGCAGACCCTCGTGCAGCACGCGCACCACGGCGGACGTGATCGGCATCTCGACGCCCAGGGTCGTGGCGAGCTCGAGCACCGACCGGCACGACTTGACGCCCTCCGCTGTGCCACCGGTGGCGGAGATCGCCTCGTCGAGGGTCATGCCGCGCCCGATGTGGCCGCCGAGTGTGTGGTTGCGCGAGTCGGGCGAGGCGCAGGTGGCCATGAGGTCCCCGAGGCCGGCCAGGCCCGGGAACGTGTCGGCGTCCGCCCCGAGGGCCAGACCGAGCCGGGTGATCTCGACGAGTCCCCGCGTGATGACGGTGGCCATCGTGTTGTACCCGAGGCCCCGTCCCTGCGAGATGCCGACCGCGAGCGCGATGACGTTCTTCACGGCCCCGCACAGCTCCACACCGACGACGTCGTCGTTGGTGTACGGGCGGAAGTAGGCCGACGCGCACGCCCGGGCGACCAGCTGCGCGGTCTCCTCGCTGGTCGACGCGACGACCGTCGCGGTGGGCTGCCGGTGGGCGATCTCGAGCGCCAGGTTCGGCCCGGAGACCACCGCGATGCGGTCCGCCGGGATCCCCAGCGCCTCGGCGACGACCTCGCTCATCCGGCGGTCGGTCGACAGCTCGACACCCTTCATCAGCGAGACCGCCACGGCGTGGCCGGCGACGGCGTCGGCCAGCGGGGTGAGCGTCGCGCGCGCGCTCTGCGACGGGATGGCCACGGCGACCACGTCGGCGCCGGCGAGCACGGCACGCGCGTCGGGTGAGGCCGTGACGCGCGCGGGGAGCTCGACACCGGGCAGGTACGCCTCGTTGCGGTGCTCGTCGGCGATCTGTCGGCAGACCTTCTCGTCCCGGCCCCACACGGTCACGTCGCAGCCCGCATCGGCCATCACGGCCGCGAAGGTGGTGCCCCATGCTCCGGCGCCCAGCACCGCGGCACGCAGGCGCGGGGAACCGGGCACGTCGGGACGGTCCTGCGCCACCTGGTCGGCCGTCACGGCAGCTCCGGGTGGGTCGCGTGGTCGCCGCCGACCCTCTTCTCGCCCTGCGCCATGGGCTTGCGCATGTCGTAGCGGATCGCCGGGGGCTCCTCGCCGCGGATGTCGGCGAGCAGCGCGGTGATCGCGGTCATGACGCGCTCGGTCGCCTCGCGCAGCGTCGCGGTGTCGTGCGGCTTGCCGTACAGGTCGCTGAGGTCGACCGGGGGTCCGGCGACCACGGTGACCAGCTTGCGCGGGAACGGCCTGAGCAGCTTCTTGTAGCGGCCGAGCAGCAGCTGCGGCCCCCACTGGGCGACGGGGATGACCGGCGCCTCGGTGCTCAGGGCCAGGCGCGCGATGCCCGTCTTGCCGACCATCGGCCACAGGTCGGGATCGCGCGTCAGGGTCCCCTCGGGGAAGACCGCGACCACGTCGCCGTCGCTGATCGCGGTGATGGCGGCGGTGAGCGACTCCCCCGCCGACGAGGAGTTGCGGTAGACGGGGATCTGGCCCGTCGCGCGCAGGATGCCCGCGAGCACCGGGATCTTGAACAGGGGCGCCTTGGCCAGGATCTTCGGCGCGACGCCGTTGTCCCACAGGAAGTGCGCGAACGTCAGCGGGTCGATGTTCGTCATGTGGTTCGAGGCGACGATGAACCCACGCTCACGCGGGAAGTTCTCGGTCCCGTGCCAGTCGCGGCGGGTCATCGCGCGCAGCAGGGGACGCACCACATGGGCGACGTAGCGGTAGGCACGGTTGGATCTGGCCGGTGGTTGCACGGGAGCAGATGCTATCTGTCAGTCGCGGCTGAACTCGGCGCCGAGCGCCTCGAGCTTCTCGGTGAACCGCTCGTACCCGCGGTCGATCAGGCTGATGCCCCGTACGGACGACGTGCCCTTGGCCGCCAGCGCGGCGATCAGGTGGCTGAAGCCGCCGCGCAGGTCCGGCACCTCGATGTCCGCGGCCGACAGCGGCGTCGGGCCCGAGATCACCGCGGAGTGGAAGAAGTTCCGCTGGCCGAACCGGCACGGCCGGCCGCCCAGGCACTCCTTGTAGACCTGGATCGTCGCGCCCATGCCGACGAGCGCGTCGGTGAACCCGAAGCGGTTCTCGTAGACCGTCTCGTGCACGATCGACAGGCCCTTGGCCTGCGTCAGCGCCACGACCAGCGGCTGCTGCCAGTCCGTCATGAACCCGGGGTGCACGTCGGTCTCGAGCGTGATCGAGCGCAGGTCCCCGCCGGGGTGGAAGAACCGGATGCCGTCGTCGTCGATGGCGAACTCGCCGCCCACCTTGCGGAACGTGTTGAGGAACGTGGTCATCTCGGGCTGCGTGGCGCCGCGGACGGTGATGTCACCGCCGGTGGCCAGGGCGGCCGACGCCCAGGACGCGGCCTCGATGCGGTCCGACAGGGCGGTGTGCCGGAAGCCGATGAGGCGGTCGACGCCCTCGATCCGGATGACGCGGTCCGTGTCGACGGAGATGATCGCGCCCATCTTCTGGAGCACGTTGATCAGGTCCATGATCTCGGGCTCGATCGCGGCGTTCGACAGCTCGGTGATGCCCTCGGCGCGCACGGCGGTGAGCAGCAGCTGCTCGGTGGCGCCCACGCTCGGGTAGGGCAGGGCGATCTTGGTGCCCTGGAGGCGGCGCGGGGCGCGGATGTGGATGCCGTTGTCGGTCTTGTCCACGACCGCACCGAACTGCCGCAGGATGTCGAGGTGGTAGTTGATCGGCCGGTCGCCGATCCGGCAGCCGCCCAGGTCCGGGATGAACGCCTCGCCCAGCCGGTGCAGCAGCGGCCCGCAGAACAGGATCGGGATCCGGCTCGACCCCGCATGGGTGTCGATGTCCGCCACGTGCGCCGACTCCACGTCCGTCGGGTCCAGGTGCAGGACCCCCGCCTCGGCGTCGGCGTCGACCTTGACGCCGTGCAGCTCGAGCAGGCCCGTGACCACGGCCACGTCGCGGATCTGGGGGACGTTGCGCAGGACGCTCGGGGTCTCGCCCAGCAGGGCGGCGACCATCGCCTTCGAGACGAAGTTCTTGGCCCCGCGGACGGTGATCTCCCCCGAGAGCGGGGTGCCACCGTTGACGTACAGCAGATCGGTCATCGAACCATCGTCTCCCAGGTGCGGGGGTGCTCCCGACCGCGCCCGCACCGGCGCGCCGGTGCGGGTGCGGAACCTTCACATGGCGGGCCAGGAGCTCACTTCTTCTTGGTCTTGCCCTTGCCGGAGGAGGTCGTCTTCTTGGCCTGCGCCTTCTTCGCCGCAGCCTTCTTCGCCTCAGCCTTCTTCGCGTCGGCCTTCTTGGAGTCCGCCCGCTTCTTCGCGTCGGCCTTCTTCGCCGCGTCGGCCCGCTTCTTGACGTCGGCCTTCTTCGCCTTCGCCTTCGCCTTGGACTTCTCGGTCGCGACGGCGGCCTTGACCGACGGCACGCCGGCCGGCTTCGCGGGAGCCGGGGCGCCGACCTGGGTCGGCTCCGGCGCGGCCAGGCCCCGGAGCGTGTCGAGGTCGGCGACGGCCTCCAGCGGCGTTCCTGGCTCACCGGCGACCCGTGCACGCAGCGTGGCACCGGGGTGGAACCGGGCGACGGTGGTCGCCGCGACCTCGAGCGTCTGCCCCGTGCGCGGGTTGCGGGCCGTGCGAGCAGCGCGGCCGGCTGCCTCGAACGTGCCGAACCCGGTGAGCGTCACACGCTCCCCCGCGGCGAGCGCTGCGGTGATCTCGCCCAGCACGGCATCGACGGCGGCTGCGGCGGCAGACCTGGAGGCACCGCGCGCGGCGATCCGGTCGGCGATCTGCGACTTCCCTGTCATGGTCGTCCCCTTCTCCGTCGGCGCGCACCGCGCCGGGCACCGGCCCCACGCTAGCCACTGCGGCGCACCGGCGGGTCGCCTGAGGGGCGACCCGCCGGTGCCGGCGTCAGCGCCTAGCGCGGACCCCGACCGATCTCGACGGGCACGGCCGTCGGCCGGGCCGCGACGATCTCGACGGGCGGCAGGTGCTTGGCGGGCAGGGTGGCCGGCCGCCATGCCTCGCGACGGGCCTCGAAGGCGGAGATCTCGTCGGCGTGCTCGAGCGTGAGCCCGATGTCGTCGAGGCCCTCCAGCAGGCGCCAGCGCGTGTAGTCGTCGACGTGGAACGGGACGACGACGTCGTCGCACGTGATCGTCTTGGACTCCAGGTCGACGGTGATCTCGGTGCCGGGGCGGGTCTCGAGGATCTTCCAGATGAGCTCGATGTCCTCCTGCGACGCCTGCGCCGCGAGCAGCCCCTGCTTGCCGGAGTTGCCGCGGAAGATGTCCGCGAAGCGGTTCGAGATGACCACCTTGAACCCGTAGTCCTTGAGCGCCCAGACGGCGTGCTCGCGGGACGACCCGGTGCCGAAGTCGGGCCCGGCGACGAGCACGGAGCCGGACGCGTACGCCTCCTGGTTGAGGATGAACGACGGGTCGCCGCGCCAGGCGGCGAACAGCGCGTCCTCGAACCCGGTGCGCGTCACGCGCTTGAGGTAGACGGCCGGGATGATCTGGTCCGTGTCCACGTTGCTGCGCCGCAGCGGGACGCCGACGCCGGTGTGCTGGTTGAACTTCTCCATGACTGTCTCTCGCTTCCTGGGTCAGACCGTCTGGAGGTCGGTGAGGGGGCTGCCGTCGGGCGCGGGAACGCCGGCGTCGAGATCGGCGAAGGAGGAGAGGGTGCCGCGGATGGCGGTCGCGGCGGCCACGAGCGGCGACACGAGGTGCGTGCGCCCGCCCTTGCCCTGGCGGCCCTCGAAGTTGCGGTTCGACGTCGAGGCCGAGCGCTCCCCCGGCGCCAGCTGGTCCGGGTTCATGCCCAGACACATCGAGCAGCCGGCGTTGCGCCACTCCGCGCCGAAGTCGAGGAAGATCTTGTCGAGCCCCTCGGCCTCCGCCTGGAGGCGCACGCGGGCCGATGCCGGCACGACCAGGACGCGGACGTCGTCGGCCTTGTGCTTGCCGCGGACCACCTTGGCCACCGAGCGCAGGTCCTCGATGCGTCCGTTGGTGCACGAGCCGATGAAGACCGTGTCGACCTTGATCTCGCGCAGCGGCTGCCCCGGCGTCAGGCCCATGTACTCGATGGCCCGCTCGGCGGCCCCGCGCTCGTCGGCGTCGGCGATCTCCTCCGGGACGGGGACCGAGCCGGACAGCGGGAGGCCCTGGCCCGGGTTGGTGCCCCACGTGACGAACGGCTCGAGGTCCTGCGCCCGCAGCACGACCTCGACGTCGAACTCCGCGTCGTCATCGGTGCGCAGCGTCTTCCAGTACTCCACCGCGGCGTCCCAGTCGGCACCCTCGGGTGCGTGCGGGCGACCCCGCAGGTACTCGAACGTGGTCTCGTCGGGCGCGATCATCCCGGCGCGGGCGCCGGCCTCGATCGACATGTTGCAGACCGTCATGCGGGCTTCCATCGACAGCGCGCGGATGGCCTCGCCGCGGTACTCGAGCACGTAGCCCTGACCGCCGCCGGTCCCGATCTTGGCGATGATCGCCAGGATGATGTCCTTGCTCGTCGCGCCGACGGGGAGCTCGCCGTCGACCGTGATCGCCATGGTCTTGAACGGTGCCAGCGGCAGCGTCTGCGTGGCCAGCACGTGCTCGACCTCACTGGTGCCGATGCCGAACGCGAGGGCGCCGAACGCACCGTGCGTGGACGTGTGCGAGTCGCCGCACACCACCGTCAGGCCCGGCTGCGTCAGGCCCAGCTGCGGCCCGACCTGGTGGACGATGCCCTGGTCGGCGTCACCGAGCGAGTGGATCCGCACGCCGAACTCCGCGGCGTTGTTGCGCAGCGTCTGGATCTGCGTGCGGCTGGTCTCGTCGGCGATGGGCCGGTCGATGTCCAGCGTGGGGGTGTTGTGGTCCTCGGTCGCGAGCGTGAGGTCCGGGCGACGGACCGGGCGACCCGCGAGACGCAGGCCCTCGAACGCCTGCGGGCTCGTCACCTCGTGCACGAGGTGGAGGTCGATGTAGAGGAGGTCGGGCGCCCCGTCGGTGCCTCGTCGCACGACGTGTGCGTCCCAGACCTTCTCCGCCAACGTGCCGGCCATCTTCTCGGTCCGTTCTCTCGTTCGTCCTGTCGGCCGGGAGTGTGGTTTTCCCGGCTCACCTGCTGTCGTACTTGCATCTCAGCCTGCGAGACGCCAATATCGACCTATGGACAACTCTAGCGGAGTCGGCGTGCTGGACAAGGCCGCGTCCGTTCTCAGCGCCCTCGAGGCAGGCCCGGCCACCCTTGCACAGCTGGTGACCGCCACCCATCTTGCGCGCCCGACGGCTCACCGGCTGGCGGTGGCGCTCGAGCACCACCGCCTCGTGGCCCGCGACATGCAGGGTCGGTTCGTGCTCGGACCCCGCCTCTCGGAGCTGGCGACGGCGGCCGGCGAGGACCGCCTGCTCGCCGCGGCCGGCCCGGTGCTGGCCGCGCTGCGCGACCACACCGGCGAGAGCGCGCAGCTGTACCGCCGCCAGGGCGACCAGCGGATCTGCGTCGCCGCGGCCGAGCGGCCGATCGGCCTGCGCGACTCGATCCCGGTGGGCGCGACGCTGACGATGCACGCGGGCTCCGCGGCGCAGATCCTGCTCGCCTGGGAGGAGCCCGACCGCCTGCACCGGGGGCTCCAGGGCGCCAAGTTCACCGCGACGATCCTGTCCGGGGTGCGCCGCCGCGGCTGGGCCCAGTCGGTGTCCGAGCGCGAGGTCGGCGTCGCGTCGGTGTCCGCCCCCGTGCGCGGGCCGTCGGGCCGGATCGTGGCCGCCGTGTCGGTCTCCGGGCCGCTCGAGCGCCTCTCCCGGCAGCCCGGCAGGCTGCACGCCGCCGCCGTCGTCTCGGCGGCCAACCGGCTGACCGAGGTGCTGCGCCGAACGGCGGACTGATGGCTGTCCGGGGTGCCGCGGCGTCCCGACGTCGACTGCGCCGCAAGGTCGCGATCGTCGGGTTCCTCGTCGGGCTGGTCCTCGGCGCGGTCGTCGCGCTCCTGGGCGGCGGCGGGGCCGGCGACGCCGTGGTCACCGGGATCCTGCTCGGCGCGATCGCCGCGGTCGTCGGCTACGGCGTCGTCGCGCTCCTGCCCACGTCCTCGCACGGGCCTCCTGGCCAGCACTGAGCTCGCGCGCCCGTGGGCGTGCGGTGCTACTCGCCGGACATGACACGAGCCCTGGCCAGCTTCCGCTGGCCAGGGCTCGTCGCCTCTGTACCCCCGACCGGATTCGAACCGGCGCTACCGCCGTGAGAGGGCGGCGTGCTAGGCCGCTACACAACGGGGGCCTGTACGCTGCGCGACCCGAGGGCCTCGCTTGCGAGTGAACACTCTACCCGATCCTCCGAGGAGGACGGACCAGCGGTGCTCGCGCTGAGTTCATACCGCTGGGGTACCAGGACTCGAACCTAGACTAACTGAACCAGAATCAGTCGTGCTGCCAATTACACCATACCCCATGGGGGTAAAACGCCCGGAGCTCGACGGTTGCCTGGCGGGGCAGACCGACGCGCATCCGGACGTCGTACCGGCGGTGAACACTACCCGAGCGCCGGGGCCGGGTCCAACTGGCGCACCCCGACGTGACGAAGCCCACCGGCCCGACCTCAGGTGTCGACCTCAGCGCGGGATCGACGCCAGCTCCGACGCGTCGTACCAGAGCAGGTCGCGCTCGTCGAGGCGGTCGACGGCGGCCTCGTCGCCGGCTGCGGCCAGCACCACGTCGGCCGCGGCACCCGGCTCGTCGACGTGCACGCAGATCACGTCGTCCTGCGGCACCGCGCTGGTGAGGTCGACGGCGCTGGGGACGTCGTCGCCGTCAGCCACGGGCACGACCTCGCTGTCGGGGACGTCCACCGAGACGACGAGCCGCAGCTGCGGAGCGTCCGGCTGCCCGCCCAGGAGCTCGAGCGAGTCGTCCGCGGCCGCCAGCTGCGCCGCGAACTCGAGCCCCTCGTCGTCCTCGTCGGGGAACATCGCCCGCAGCGCCGGCGTCACCGCGTGGGCGCGCCGGGCCGCGAGCGGGCCGGCCGCGGGATCGAGCTGGTCGAGGGAGGCGGGGAGGTAGATGCGCACCGGGCCAGTGTGCCGCGCCCACGCCCGGCGCGACGATCAGGCGCGCACGGCGACCACGGGCTCCACCGACGGCGCACCGACCAGCAGGGCGTCCAGCCGGACCGCGACCCCGGCGATCGCACGTCGCGCAGGAGAGCCAGGTGCCGCCTCGCGCAGGGTGCGCGCCTCGAGCAGCGCGGTGTCGAGCGCAGGGCCGTCGTCGGGCACCAGGTGCGCGTCGGGGACCCCCGCGTACCGCGCCAGCGCCTGCGCCACCGCCTCCCCGGGCTGCGGGCCCGCCACGGACGCCCGCACGCGGTTGACCAGCACCATCCGCGTGCTGCCCAGACCCAGGTCCGTGAGCTCGCCCAGGCCCCGGACCAGGCGCTGGATGCCCACCGGGTCCCCCGCGCCGACCGCCAGCACCACGTCCGCCGCCTCGAGGGCGCTGAGCGTGGCGGCGTTGCGGCGCGGCGCACGCGTGTCGTAGCTGAGTGCCTCGTCCTGCTCCAGGCAGAACCCACAGTCGATCACCGTCCACTCCGCGAGCCCACGCGCGACCGTCCAGACGGCGTCCAGCGACGACGACGGCAGCTCCGGCCACCGGTCCGCCCGGGAGATCCCCGACAGCACGCGCAGGTCCGGGGCGATCGTCGGGGTGATCCTGGCCAGGGTCGTCAGGTCGAGGGTCCCCTGCCCCGCGGCACGCGCCGCCGCCGCGAGGCCCGGCGCCTCGTCGAGCATGCCCACCACCTGCGCCACGCACCCGCCGTACGTGTCACCGTCCACCAGCAGCGTCCGGCGGCCCGCCGCAGCCAGCTCCGCGGCGACGTTCACCGCGACCGTCGTCCGACCCGGCGCACCGGTCGGGCCCCAGACGGCGACGACGAGGCCGCGCGCCGGACGGCGGACGGTCTGCTCGTCGGGCCACGACGAGTCGTGGGTGTCGCCGTCGGGCGCGGTACCGAGGACCACCAGGGCGTCCCGGACCACCTCGTTGGCCGACGCCTCGTCGTGCGGTGCGGCCGCCACGAGATCCGCACCCAGTGCCGCGAGACGCTCGCCGAGCCACGGACGGGTGGCGTCGCCGATGCCGATGACGCGCACGCCCGCCCGGTGCAGCAGCTCGATCGCTTCCCGGTCGAGCAGGTCGAGGTCGCCCGACACGACGGCCAGCCGGCCGAGACCGGCCTCCGCGGCCGCGAGAAGCTCGGTCAGGTCGGCGCACCGCCGGGTCACGCTCAGGCGCCCTCCGGTCTGCTCGACCGCCTGGACGATGATCGCCTCCGCCGCGCCCTGCACGGCGCACAGCACGCCGACGGCCACGTCAGCCCCCCGACCCGAGGACCGGGACGACGTCGACCGTGCCCTCGGCGGCGAGCGCCGTGAGCACCTCCGGCAGCCGCGCGCTGGGCACGAGCACCTGGACGGCACTGCCTCCCGAGGCACGGAACGCCCCCGTCGGCGTCGTGACCTCGGCCACCGTGAGCCCGCCGGCCAGCTCCCACGGCTCGTCCGGCGCGGCGTCGTCGTCCGGCGCCGGAGGCGTGAACCACAGGTCCACCAGCGCACCCGGGACCACGTCCTGCGACGGGGCGCGCTCGAGGGTCACCGACACCGGCCGCAGGTCGAGGTCCGCGGCCGACCCGACGGCCGACGCGGGCACGAGCTCGCCGCGGCCGACCGCCCGGACCGCCACGACGTCGCGCGCGATCGCCTCGTCCGCGCGCAGGTAGTGATCGAGGTTGACGGTGCCCAGCCGCACGTCCACCACGGCGAGGTCCTGCGCGGCCACCCGGTCCCCCGGCACCAGGGCGGACCGGGTCACGTACACGGGCACGGTGGCCTGAGCCGTGCGCACCGCCCAGGAGCCCAGCAGCACCGACGCAGCCACCATGGCGATGCCGGCGAGCAGCCGCGGGTCGCGCCAGCCGGGCCGACGCAGCCGGGCCGCCACCGGTGCGGGCAGGTCGAGCACGCTCGTGTCCATCGGATCTCCTGGTTCGTCGCGCCTGGCTGGACGGTCATCCTGCCGCGTCCAGGACGTCGCGAACGGAGCATTGTGGACAAACCGGTCCGAGCGCCAGCGCGTGCCACACTGCGGTCATGCCTTCGCGGTTCCTGACCCTCGCGGACGTCACCGAGGTGCTGAACATCTCGGCGCCGCAGGCCTACGCACTCGTCCGCTCCGGGGAGCTGCCCGCCATCCAGATCGGTGGCCGGCTCCAGTGGCGCGTGGAGTCCACCGAGCTCGAGAAGTACATCCAGCGCATGTACGAGCAGACCCGCGCCCGCATCTCGAGCGACGGCAGCACCATCGACGCGCCCTCGTCCGACTGAGGTCGTCAGCCCGACCGCACCACCCGCATCGCCGCGAACGCCACGGCCCACTGCACGCGACCGGACGCGTCGCCGGCGTCGCTGAGGTCCAGGTGGTCGGCGCCGACGCGATCGACCCGGCCGACGAGGTCGGTCCCGCCCACGTCGATCCGGACCACCGCGCGGTCGCGCGCCAGGGCACGCAGGGCGTGCGCGAGCCCCAACCGTGACTCGACCGCGCCTGGCGCCGGGGCCGCGTGCCCGACGAGCCCGCCGACGCCCGCGACCGACGCGGCCGGCACCAGCGCGCGGCCGGCAGCCTGCGTGCCCAGCAGCAGCCACTCGGGCGCCGCGTCGACCAGCTCACCGGTCACCGTGTCGCCGCCGGCGACGAGCACCCGCACCTGGCAGCCGACCGATGCGCGCACCCGAGCCGCGATCGGGACCGAAGCACGCTCGGCCCGCGCCAGCTCTGCGACATCCGCGCGCACGTCCGCCAGCCGGCCGGCCGCCAGCTGGGCCTCCATGTCCGCGAAGAGCGCCTCCCACCGCATGTGAGCACCGTAGGGGGTCTCCGTCCAGGCCCGGTCGCGAGCGAGTCCGATCCCGCATCGCGGGACCCGGCTGGACAGAACATCGGACATTCAGGTACATCTATGGCACTCAAGCAACATCAAACTGCATCAAACGACTAGATCAGGGGCGACCATGGCATCCGACGTCACACCGCACGACGCCGGCCGGGCAGCACGCGGTCGGGCCGCCACGGCCATCGGATCCCTGCTCGTGGGTGCGGTGGCAGCAGGCTCTCTCTGCCTGCCGCTCGCCCTCCGGATCCGGTCGCTGCTCGCAGGCCGCACGGGTCCGTGGCGGGTGGACGCGGCCGTCGAGGTCGGGGTGACCTCCATCGGGTTGCTCGTCGCCGCCTGGCTCGCGTGCTCCGCCCTCGTGGCGGCGACGTGCCTGCTGGTCCGGGTCGCCGGGACGACCTGGCGGACGGGTGAGCGGCTCGTGCACCGGTACGCACCGCAGGTCGTCCGCAAGGCTCTGGTGCTGGCCGTCGGTGCGGGCATCGGGCTCGGGATGGCGTCGGGAGCCACCGCTGCGGCGCCGGAGCCCGTGCCGACAAGCTCTGTCACGGCGGAGGTCCCGGCGGAGGTCACGGCGCCCGACGACCTCGGGTGGGTGGTGACCACCCCGTCGCCGGAGCGGGTCGAGCCCGTTCCGGCGCCCGCTCCGGCGCCCGCTCCGGCGCCCGCTCCGGTGGCCGCTCCGGTGGCCGAGACACCCGACGCGACGGAGGTCGACGTGTCGTCCGTGGCGGTGGCGAGCTCGGGCGCGGCGGTCGGGACGCCCGCCGCGGAGCATGCACCGGCACCGGAGGCGGTCGTGGTCGACGCCGGGGACAGCCTGTGGGCGATCGCCGCACGGCACCTGCCACCGGGCGCCACCGACGCACAGATCGCTGCGGCGTGGCCGGCGTGGTACCAGGCCAACGCGGCGGTGATCGGTGCCGATCCCGACCTGATCCAGCAGGGCCAGGTGCTCACCGTGCCCGTGGTTGCCGGCGAGGTGGCCCGATGAGCGCGCTCGTGCTGACCCGCGACGCCACCGCGGCGGAGGACGCGTTCGCCCGCGCGCGCGACACCGCCCCGGAACCTCGACCCGTCGACGCGCGCACGTGGCACCCCCGGGCGCGGCTGGTCCCCGCCCCCGCCGCTCCGCACCTCGAGGACGCCCCGGGGCCGGCACACGGCGTGCCCCTGACCGCGACCGCGCGCATCGCTGTCCTGCGGGCGAGCGACCGCTCGCTGGTGGCGGAGGCCGACGACGAGCCCGGCCCACCTCCCGAGGGCGACCCGACGGTGGTCGCCCGCGCGATCGCCCTGGCCGCGCTCGAGGTGCTGACCGGCCGACGCTCCGTCGCGCAGCTCGCGCGCTGGCTCACGCCCGGCGTGTACGAGTCGCTCCAGGTGCGTGCGGGCCTCACCCAGCGGGTGCTGGGCACCGACGCCGTGGTCCGTCCGCCGATGATCCGCCGGGCCCGATCCTGCCGGGTCGGGACCCACGCGCTGGAGGCCACCGTGGTTGCCGACCACGGCTCACGCGTCCGGGCCGTCGCGCTCCGGCTCGAGGGACATCGAGGAACGTGGCGGGTGACCGCGCTCGAGATCGGGTGACCCCGGACATGCGGAAGCCCGCCCCGGTCCCGGGGCGGGCTTCCGTGGTCTCAGCGCTTGCGCTGCTGCTTCGCGGCCTTGCGGCGCGCCTCGCGGTTCGCGGCACCGTCCTCGGCCGTCGGGGCCGCGGGACGGGTCCCGGCCTTCTTGCCGCCTGCGTCCGCGCGGGTGATCACGCCCCCGTCACCGTCGATCGACGGAGCGGTGTACTGCAACGGGGTCCGCTGCTCCGGTCCGTCGATGCCCTTGGCCACCAGCTTGCCCGGCGTCGGACCGTCGGACACCGAGCGTGCCGCTGCCGCCTGGGCACCCGCGCTGGCGGCAGCCGCGACCGCCGAGTCGGCGGTGACCGCAGGAGCGTCGGGCTCCGCCACCTGGACCTCCAGGTTGTACAGGTACGCGACCGTCTCCTCCTTGATGGCGTCGGTCATGGCGTTGAACAGCTGGAACCCCTCGCGCTGGTACTCGACGAGCGGGTCGCGCTGGGCCATGGCCCGCAGGCCGATGCCCTCCTTGAGGTAGTCCATCTCGTAGAGGTGCTCGCGCCACTTGCGGTCGAGGACCGAGAGGGTGACCCGCCGCTCCAGCTGCCGCATGTTCTCGGAGCCGATCTGCTCCTCGCGCTCGGCGTACGCGTGCTCGGCGTCCGAGAGGATCTCGCGCTCGATCAGCTCGGCGGACAGCCGCGTGGGCCCGCCCGCCTCGTCGACGACCTCGTCCGGCAGGATCGAGACGGGGTAGACGGCCTTGAGCGCCGTCCACAGCGCGTCGAGGTCCCACGCCTCCGGACGGCCCTCCGTCGTGGCGCCGGTGATGTACGCGGTGAGCACGTCGGAGCGGAAGTGCCGCACCTGCTCGTGCAGGTCCTCGCCCTCCAGCACCCGGCGGCGCTGCTCGTAGATGACCTCGCGCTGGCGGGACATCACGTCGTCGTACTTGAGCACGTTCTTGCGGATCTCGAAGTTGCGCGCCTCGACCTGCGACTGTGCCGACTGGATGCCGCGCGTGACGATCTTCGACTCGAGCGGCATGTCCTCCGGGAACCCCGCGCGCGTCATCATCGACTCGGCGAGGCTCGAGTTGAACAGGCGCATGAGGTCGTCCTGCATGGACAGGTAGAACCGGGACTCACCCGGGTCGCCCTGCCGGCCGGAACGACCGCGCAGCTGGTTGTCGATGCGTCGCGACTCGTGGCGCTCCGTGCCGAGCACGTACAGCCCGCCCAGCTCGACCACCTCGTCGTGCTCCGCGGCCACGGACTCCTTGGCCTTCTCCAGCGCCAGCGGCCAGGCGGCCTCGTACTCCTCGGCGTTCTCCGCGGGGTCGAGGCCGCGGGCGGCCAGGTCCTCGACGGCCATGAACTCGGCGTTGCCGCCCAGCATGATGTCGGTGCCGCGGCCGGCCATGTTGGTGGCGACCGTGACGGCGCCCTTGCGGCCGGCCTGCGCGACGATCGAGGCCTCGCGTGCGTGCTGCTTCGCGTTGAGCACCTCGTGCGGGACGCCCTGCTTCTTCAGCTTGGCGGAGAGCAGCTCGCTCTTCTCCACGCTGGTGGTGCCCACGAGCACCGGCTGGCCCTGCGCGTGCCGCTCGACGATGTCCGCGACCACGGCGTCGTACTTGCCGTCCTCGCTCTTGTAGACGTAGTCGCGCTGGTCGAGGCGCTGCATGTCGCGGTTCGTCGGGATCGGCACCACCCCGAGCTTGTACGTGCCCTGGAACTCCGCGGCCTCGGTCTCGGCCGTACCGGTCATCCCCGCGAGCTTGCTGTACAGGCGGAAGTAGTTCTGGAGCGTGATCGTGGCGAGGGTCTGGTTCTCGGCCTTGATGGCTACCCCCTCCTTCGCCTCGATCGCCTGGTGCATGCCCTCGTTGTAGCGGCGGCCCGGCAGGACGCGGCCGGTGTGCTCGTCGACGATGAGCACCTCGCCGTTCGTCACGATGTAGTCCTTGTCGCGCTTGAACAGCTCCTGCGCCTTGATGGCGTTGTTGAGGAAGCCGATCAGCGGGGTGTTCAGGGACTCGTACAGGTTCTCGATGCCGAGGTAGTCCTCGACGCGCTCGATGCCCGGCTCCAGCACACCGACCGTGCGCTTCTTCTCGTCGACCTCGTAGTCGCGCTCGGCCTGGAGGCGGCGGACCACCTTGGCGAACTCGGCGTACCAGCGGTTGGCGTCCCCGGACGCGGGGCCGGAGATGATCAGCGGGGTGCGCGCCTCGTCGATGAGGATCGAGTCGACCTCGTCGACGATCGCGAAGTTGTGGCCGCGCTGGACCAGCTCGTCCGTGCTCCACGCCATGTTGTCGCGCAGGTAGTCGAAGCCGAACTCGTTGTTGGTGCCGTAGGTGATGTCGCACGCGTACTGCTTGCGCCGGTCGGCCGGGTTCTGGCTGGACAGGATGACGCCGCTGGTCAGTCCGAGGAACCGGTAGACGCGTCCCATGAGCTCGGACTGGTAGCTGGCCAGGTAGTCGTTGACGGTGACGACGTGGACGCCCTTGCCGGCCAGCGCGTTCAGGTACGCGGGTGCGGTGGCGACGAGGGTCTTGCCCTCGCCGGTCTTCATCTCGGCGATGTTGCCCAGGTGCAGTGCGGCACCGCCCATGAGCTGGACGTCGAAGTGGCGCTGGCCCAGCGTGCGGCGGGCGGCCTCGCGGACCGTGGCGAACGCCTCGGCGAGCAGGTCGTCGAGGGACTCGCCCTCCGCGAGGCGGGCCCGGAATCGGTCCGTCTCCTCGCGCAGCTCGGCGTCGGACAGCGCGACGAAGCTGTCTTCCAGGGCGTTGACCTGCTGGGCGATGCCCGACAGCTTCTTGACGATCCGGCCTTCACCGAGGCGCAGGACCTTCTCGAGGATCGCTGGCACGCACTACTCCCGACGTGTTCGCGCTCCGGGCGCGCGCGGCGTCGGAGCGGCTGAGGTGACCGGCCGCACGGCCGGGCGCGTCCATCGTAGGCGAGCCTGCACGGCGCGGGCGAAGAACGACCACCGCAGCCGCGAGCAGCACAGCACCCACCACGCCGGCGACCCCGAGCCGCTCGTCACGCAGGACGACCGCACCGATGGTGGCGGTGAGCGGCTCGAGCAGGGCCAGGAGCGCCGCCGTCGTCGCCGGGACGTGCCGGAGCCCCGTGAAATACGCGCTGTAGGCCGCTGCGGTGGGCACCACGGCCAGGTAGGCGAGCAGCGCCCAGCCCTGCGCGTCCGACGGGGTGGAGAGGCCGGAACCGGCCACCGCCGCGAACGGCAGGAGCACGATTCCGCCGAGCGTGAACGAGGTCGCCGTCAGGGGCAGCGGGCCGAGTCCCGGCACGCTCCGGCGGTTCAGCCCGGTCATGGTCGCGAACGCCGCTGCGGCCACCAGGGCGAGGAGCGCGCCGGCTGCGGTGCCCGGGCCGGCGGCATCCGACGGCCCGACGAGCAGGACCAGACCGCCGAGGGCGAGGGCCAGCGCGACGAGCGTGCGCGCGGACGGCAGCCTGCGGGCCGACACGGCCGTGCCCACGGCGACCAGGAGCGGCGCCGCCCCGAGGGCGACCAGGGTGGCGACGGCGACACCGGCCCGCTGGACGGCCGCGAAGTAGGCGGCCTGGTAGACCGCGGCGAGCAGGGCGGTCTCGACGATGCGGACGACGGCCGGCCGCGTCCGTGCCAGCCCGCGCAGCGCACCCGTGGCCGCGAGCGCGAGCAGGAGCACTCCCCCGCCGCCGAGCAGCCGGTAGGCCGCGACGGTGAGCGAGGGCAGACCCGCGGTGTCCGCGAGGGCGGCACCGGCGAGTCCCCCGGTCCCCCAGAGCACCCCGCCGAAGGCGACGAGGGCGAAGTCGCGCGGTCGCGTCTCGTGCGTCATGCGGCCTTGACGGCGTGCGTCAGGTCGACCGCCAGGTCACCACGCAGCAGCCCGGTACGGTCTCCGACCACGATCCCCGCCAGGCCGAGCCACCCGGCGAGCTCGTGGAGCTCCGCGGCGAGCGGCTCCACGAGCTCCGCGGTCCGGGACGCCACCGGCGTGTCCGGTCCGGGGCTGCGGTGGGCGGCGTGGACCCGGAGCACGCCCGCCTTGCGGTCGGCCTTGAGGTCCACGAGCGCGGCGAGCGACTCTCCGAGCAGGAAGGGCAGGACGTAGTAGCCCCAGACCCGCTGCGCCTCGGGCACATAGATCTCGATGCGGTACCGGAGGCCGAACAGGGCCTCGACGCGGCGGCGCTCGAACACCAGCGGGTCGAACGGGCTGAGCAGCGCCCGTCCCGACGCCCGCCGCGGCAGGTCGGCGTCGCGGTGCCGCCACACCGTGCCCTGGTTCCAGCCGTCGACCGTCACCTCGCGCAGCACACCCTCTTCGACCAGGTCCTCGACAGCCGGTGCGACCTGGTCCAGCTTGATCCGGAAGTAGTCCGCGATGCTGCGCAGCGTGCCGATGCCGTGCGCCCGCGCCGAGACCTCGGTCAGGGCCCGGATCGCGTCCTCGCGCGACGGCTCCGGAGCGGCCAGGACGTGCGGAGGAAGGACCCGGGACGTGAGGTCGTACCGGCGCTCGAACGCACCGTTGCGGCCTGCGGACGTGACCTCGCCGGTGAAGAAGAGGAACTCGAGAACCCGCTTGGCGACGGTCCAGTTCCACCCCCACTCCCCCCGGGTGGTGGGGTGCTCGGCCTCGAAGTCCTCCTGCACCTGTCGCGCCGTGACGGGGCCTCGGTCGGCGATGATCGCGCGGATGTCCTCGACCAGCGGCGAGTGCTTGAGCGGGACCTCGGAGATCGCGCCCCACGCCTGGCGCTGGTAGTCGCGCTGGCGCCACCCGAGCAGGCGGTACGTCTCGGGTGGGACGAACGACGCCTCGTGCGCCCACGTCTCGACCAGCCGCCGCGGCGACTGCCCCGCCGCGCGGTCGAGCAACGCCGGGTCGTACGCGCCGATCCGGGAGAAGGCGGGCATGAGATGTGCCCGGGCCAGCACGTTCACCGAGTCGATCTGCAGGAGGCCGACCCGGTCGACGACCTGCTGGAACTGACGCATCGTCGGTGCGGCGTCCCGCTCCGGCCGCGGCCGATCGAGCCCCTGGGCGCGCAGGGTGATGCGACGGGCCTGCGACAGGGTGAGGCGCTCGGGCGCTCCCGGAGAGGTCACGTGGACATCCTGCCGTGGCGCACCCACACGCCGACGCCCGGCGGGTCACTCAGACCGGCCGGGCGTCAGCGGTATCAGCGGGGTTCGCTGGGGCCTGTCAGACCGGGACCCCGGCCAACGGGGTGCCGACCACGGCGGCGTCCAGCTTGATGACGCCGTAGCTCCACCCGCGCCTGCGGTAGGCGACCGACGGCTGGGCCGTCTCGGCGTCGATGAAGAGGAAGAAGTCGTGCCCGACGAGCTCCATCTCGTAGAGCGCGTCGTCGACCGTCATCGGCTGAGCCTGGTGGACCTTCTCGCGGATGATCACGGGAGAGTCACCGAGGGTCGTCTCGACGGCCGCCGCGGGATCGACGGGCGCGGAGGCCTCGGGCTCGGGCTCGGGCGGGCGGACGTCGACGGGGGCGATCGGAGTGTGGTTGCGGTGGTCCTTGCGCCGGTCGCGGGTCCGCCGCAGCCTCTCGAGGAGCTTCCCGAGGGCGAGGTCGAGAGCCGCGTACCTGTCGTCGGCGCACGCCTCGGCACGGATCACAGGCCCTCGGTCGACCACGGTGAGCTCGACGCGCTCACTGCTTCCCGCCTGGCGAGGGTTGGTCTCGTGCGACACGACGACGTCGATGCGCTGAGCGCGGGGGGCCAGCTGCTCGACTTTCGCGAGCTTCTGCTCGACGTGCGCCCGATACTTCGGCAGCACCTCGGTATGCCGGCCGGCAACCACGATCTCCATGTGAGCCTCCTGAGAGGGTCGGGGGCGGGTCGGGCCCGCCCGAGGGTGACAGTGCAATGGGCTGCCCCAGGGGCAGTCGGGCGGCGTCACCTCCTCCCGCGGCGTGCCCGGACGCCCGGCGAGGGTCGATCCGAGCGGTGCCAACGGCTCAGGCCCCCACGCTAACCCCGGACCTGCCCTCGGACCCACTCGCCCCGCCACGGGTTCACCCTGTGGACACGATCCGGCCCGGTGGGAGCCGCGGCGCCGGCGCAGGACCGGGGGTGGACGCGAGAGTCACCGCTCCCACCACCCGCGCCCCGGCGCGCTCGAGCGCGGACCGGCACGCCGCGACCGTGGCGCCGGTGGTGAGCACGTCGTCCACCACCAGCGCGAGCCTGCCCGCGACGCGGTCCGTGTGCCGGTCCGGCACCCGTAGGTGACCCGCGAGGTTGCGGGACCGTGCACGCGCGCCCAGGCCGACCTGGTCGCGGCCCCGGGACCGGACCAGGACCGGCGCCGCCGCAGCGGGACGCCCGGCCCGGACGAGGCCGTCGACCACCGCGTGAGCAAGCGAGTCGACGAGGTTGCCACCCCGTCGGCGTCGGGCCGCTGCCGTGGACGGTGACGGGACCACCAGGAGCGGCTCGATACCGAGATCGGGCGCGAGCAGCTCCGCCGCCCGCGCGAGCGCGAACGCGAACGGAGGCGTCAGATCGAGCCGGCCACGGTCCTTCCACGCGATGATCGCGCGGCGGACGTCGCCCGTGCAGTCGGCGAGCGTCCACACCGGGAGGGGGCCGTGCCCGTCCATCCGGTCCAGGCGTGGGGCTCGGTCCTCGCAGCGCCACGGACCACCCCCGAGGCGCCGTGCGCACCCCGGGCACCAGGCGACGTCGTCGGCCCCGCAGCCCGCGCACTCGACGGGCAGCAGGAGGCCGAGCAGCTCACGGGCAAGCCTCATCCGCGCAGACTGCCCGCCGACGCCCGCAGGCGGCCGGCCGCCCGTGGACGGCGGTGGGCTGTGGGCGTCCCGTCAGCCGGGGAACGACGGGTAGGCGGCGCCGGACACGCCCACCACCTGTGCCCAGGTGGAGCCGACGAACCGACGCAGCTCGCCGTCGGTCGTGGTCACGTAGATGACCGACGAGCTCCCCGCCAGGCCGGCGAGCTCGGCCACCTCGGGCAGGGGCCTGGTCGGGCCGGAGACGGGAACCAGGTGCACGGCAGGATTCCCCGTCGAGCGTCCGATGACCGCGAGCGTCGACTCCTCGGCCCAGACCACCGAGGACGCGTCGACGAGCGAGGCACCCGCTCGGATCGGGGCCCCCAGCTGCTGCGGCCCGCCCGACTCGTCGCGGGTGATCGCGGCGACGTCGAGCTGGACGCCGTCCGCTCCCGCGGAGACGACCGCCACCCGGACCCCGTCGCGCGCCACGCGGACCGCACGGATCGCGCGACCCTCCAGCCAGTCCGCGCTCACCTGTACCGGAGCGGCGTCCGCGTGGGCAGCGACCAGGCCGCTCGACGGCTGGGCCGTCCAGGCCCACCCGAACCGGTCGACGGAAGGCGCCACGAGTCCGACGCCGGTCACCAGGTCCTGGACCGCGTTGTCGGCGGTCGGCACCGTGGTCAGGGTGCTCGGCCCGGAGAGCATCACACGCACCGACCCGTCCTCGTTGCTGGCCGGGCTCCGCGGATCGAGCGAGTCGAGGGCACCGAGGCCAGGCACCGGCTCCGGCTCGCCGTCCACGAGCGCCACGATGTGGTCGTCCTGGAGGAACTCGACGTTGCTCGGCTTGCCGGATCCGCGCTGCAACGTCGCAGCACCCTCCAGCGGCACGTCGCCCGCGAACACCTGGACCGAGCCGATACCGGGCACGGGCCGCAGGCTCGCGTCGATCTGGGCCAGCAGAAGGTCACGGTCGGCGCGGGTCACGGCGAGCGCGGGTGCCAGCGTGACCTGGGCGACGCCCTCGTCGTCCACCGGCACGGACTCGGGGTTGAGCTCGACCCCGTCCGGCACCGCCGTGACGACCGCGTCCTGCAGCCAGGGCGACGGACCGGCCAGCAGCCCGCTGACGATCGACGTGCCCAGACTCTTCTCCGGGAACCAGCGCGACTCCGGGACGAGGAACTTCTCGTCCGGGGAGAGGAAATACAAGGAGGCCGGCCGATAGCTCCGGCTGAAGTCCTCCTGCTGCAGGATCAGGCCGGGAGGCGTCGCCGCGATCCGCCACTGGTCGGCGTCGTCCTGCACCATCCCGAACGTCACCGACTCGCGCGCCTCCGGCGGCGCCTCGACGTAGACACCGTCCTCGTCGACGCGGGCGAGGACGGGGACGTCGATCGTCACCTCGGTCTCGGTCGTGGTCGGCGCGGGCTCGACCGGTCCCGACACGACGACCCCGGCCGACGGCTTCCAGGTGGCCTTCGCCTCCCCCGCCAGATACTCCCGGGCCGTCCTGAAGTCGTCCGTGAACCCGGCGGCGCCCGCCGCCAGGAAACCGTCGACGATCTCGGTCGGGGTGTCCCCCGGCTGCGGCCCCTCGGCCAGCACGGCGATCTCGGACGGCTCCGTGACCTCGGCGTCCCCCTTGCTCACGGGCCCGGAGGTCGGGATCGCGGAGCACGCCGCCAGGACGACGACGGTCACGACGCCCAGGGCGGCGCGGTGGAACGGGCGCGCGGTCATCGGACCTCCTGCCGGTCGGCGTCGTCCAGGTATCTCGGCGGGTCGACGTCGTCGGAGCCCATGTCCGGGAGCGCGGCGGGATCGGTGTTCGGACGCACGACGGGGATCCGCAGCGCCCCCGTGATCGGCGACTCGTCCGGAGCGAGCGGCAGGGGCGATCCCGTGAGCCGGATGCCCGCGCGGCGCGGCAGCGTGAGCCGGAAGCTCGCGCCCCGGCCGGGCCGGCCCCACGCCTCGAGCCAGCCACCGTGCAGGTGCGCGTCCTCCAGCGAGATCGCCAGTCCCAGGCCGGTGCCACCCGTCGTCCGGGCGCGCGCGGGGTCGGCCCGCCAGA
Organism: Cellulomonas sp.; assembly: GCF_965229465.1. Classification (GTDB taxonomy): domain Bacteria; phylum Actinomycetota; class Actinomycetes; order Actinomycetales; family Cellulomonadaceae; genus Cellulomonas. The sequence goes on from NZ_OZ245882.1 coordinate 276,090, forward strand.
ACCGGTCGAACACGTGCGCAGCCTCGTCGGGCGTCATCCCCACCCCGCGGTCGCGCACGGTGACCGCGACGGCGTGCGCGTCGGCGCCGACGGTCACCTCGACCGCGCTGCCCTCCGCGTGCTCCACGGCGTTGACCAGCAGGTTGCGCAGGATGCGCTCGACGCGACGCGGGTCGATGTCGGCGACGCAGCGCTCCTCGGGGACGACGACGTGCAGCCACGCGCCCCGTCGGTCGGCGAGCGGTGCCGCGTGGTCGACGGCCGTGATGACGACGTCCCGCACGTCACGGCCCTCGGCGTCGAGCACCGCCGCACCGGCGTCGAACCGGCTGATCTCCAGCAGGTCCGCCAGCAGGTCCTCGAACCGGTCGAGCTGGGTCTGCAGGAGCTCGGCCGAGCGCTTCGAGGCGGGGTCGAAGTCCTCGCGCGACGCGTGGATGACCTCGCCGGCCATCCGGATGGTCGTCAGCGGGGTGCGCAGCTCGTGCGAGACGTCCGAGACGAACCGGCGCTGGAGCGTCGACAGCTCCTCCATGCGGTGGATCTGATCCTGGAGGCTGTCCGCCATCTCGTTGAAGGAGCGGGCGAGCGTGGCCATCTCGTCCTCCCCCTTCTCCGGCATCCGCTCGGACAGGTGCCCGTCCGCCAGCCGCTCCGCGACCTGGGCCGCCCGGCGCACGGGCTGGACCGTCTGCCGGGTGACCAGCCAGGTCATGCTGCCCAGCAGGACGACGAGGGCGGCCGCGGCGAGCGCCAGCGTGCGCAGGAGGAAGTCGAGGCTGTCCTGCTCCGACTGGAAGCTGTAGAGGAAGAAGAGCTGGTAGGTGCCGACCACCGGCACGTTCACGTCCTGCCCGACGATCACCCCGGGCGACACGCCCCCGTTCTCGCGCGGGATCGCGACGGACTGCCACTGCTGACCGCCGCCCGCGGTGGCCACCCGCAGCTCGGGGCTGACGAGCGGGACCAGCTGCTGGTTCGTCGTCGCGCCCGTGATGTCCAGGCTGCCGCCCTCCTGGCCGGGGGCGCGCAGCAGGAACACCTCGCGCCGGTCCGAGCCGCCGGTGCGTTGGGCCTGGGACACGTCCCGGAGCAGGCGCTGCACGTCCGTGCGCGCCGTGGCCGTCGAGAAGTCGAGCGTGGCCTGCGCCTGCTGCGCGGACCGCGCACTCTCCTGCTGCACCTGCTCGAGCCTCGCCTCGAACAGGCCGTCGGCCATCCGGGAGCTCACGTACGCGCCGACGAGGGTGAGGGCCACCAGTCCGATGGCCAGCGTCGACGTGATGACCCGGACCTGCAGGGACGACCGCCACACGCGCGACCACGCGCGCAGGCGCCGACGCGACCGCGCCCGGAGCAGCCGCCAGGCCCCGCTCACGCGCACGAGAGGGCTGCTCCCCACCGACTCACGTCGACGCCACGCCCGCCTTGTAGCCGACACCGCGGACGGTGACGACGATCTCGGGCTGCTCGGGGTCGTTCTCGATCTTGGAGCGCAGGCGCTGCACGTGGACGTTCACCAGGCGCGTGTCCGCGGCGTGCCGATAGCCCCAGACCTTCTCCAGCAGGACCTCGCGGGTGAACACCTGCCACGGCTTGCGGGCGAGCGCCACCAGCAGGTCGAACTCGAGCGGGGTCAGCGAGACCGGCCGGCCCGCCCGCGCCACCCGGTGGCCGGGCACGTCGATGGTCACGTCGCCGATGGTCAGGTGCTCCGGTGCCGGCTCGTCGGTGCGGCGCAGACGGGCGCGCACGCGGGCGACGAGCTCCTTGGGCTTGAACGGCTTCGAGATGTAGTCGTCGGCGCCGGACTCCAGGCCGAGGACCACGTCGACCGTGTCGCTCTTGGCCGTGAGCATGACGATCGGCACGCCCGACTCGGCGCGGATCTGTCGACAGACCTCGTTGCCGTCCTTGCCGGGCAGCATGAGGTCGAGCAGGACGAGGTCCGGCTGCGTGGCCCGGAACACCCCGATCGCCTCGTCGCCGTCCTCGCAGAACACCGGGTCGAAGCCCTCCGACCGCAGCACGATGCCGATCATCTCGGCCAGGGCGGTGTCGTCATCGACCACCAGCACGCGTCCCTTCATGGCGGCATTCTCGCACCGCGCGGGCCCCTGACCGGGCCACCCGGGCCACGGAGGCGACACGGGCCCACAGATCACCCGGTCGCGCGCCGTCGAGGGCACCCGCCGTGGCACGATGAATCCTCCGCGGTGGCACGCCACGGCGACCCACCCGGACCACCCGGACCACCTGCACGACCACAGCCGAGGGAGCCGCGCTCGCATGACGAGCCCGCACGACGACGTCCCGCAGCCGCCGACCTGGACGGCGCCCGCGGGGACGGGGACGCCGCCGCCGGAGCAGGTGCCGCAGCCGGGACCACCCGCGCCACCACCGCCGCCACCGTCGGGCTGGGGTCAGCAGCCGCCCGGGTACGGCTCCTGGGGGCCCGCCGCCCCGCCGCCCCCCGGGGTCGCGTGGCGCCCGCAGGCGCTCCAGCCGGGGATCATCCCGCTGCGGCCGCTGGGGATGGGCGAGATCTACGACGGCGCCTTCCGGGCGGTGCGGGCCAACCCGCGCGTGATGTTCGGGCTCGCCGCGCTCGTGGTGACGATCGCCGTCACGATCCAGTCGGTCATCCAGTGGTACGTCACGGGCCTCCTCGCACCGCAGCTGTCCGACCTGTCGACCGAGGTGGACCCCTCGGGCCAGCTCGGGTTCGCCGAGCAGATGGGCTCGTCGGCCGGCCTGCTCATCTCCACCCCCGTGACCGCGCTCGCCACCACGATCCTCACCGGTCTGCTCATCGTGTCGGTGAGCCGGTCCGTGCTCGGTCAGGTGGCGTCCGTCGGCGAGGTGCTGCGCTCGTGGCGCGTCTGGCTGGTGGTGGGCTTCTCGTTCCTGAGCGGGCTCGCCATCATGGTCGTCGCGGCCGTGCTCACCACCGGCGTCGTGCTCCTCGCGGTGAACGACCAGGTGGGGCCCGCGGTGCTCCTCGGCCTCGTGGGGGCGCTCGCGTTCGTCGTGGCCGCGGTCTGGTTCTCCACCCGCACCTTGCTGGTGCCTCCGGCGCTGATGCTGGAGGGCAAGAAGTTCTGGCCCACCGTCGCGCGGGCGTGGCGGCTGACGCGCGGGAGCTTCTGGCGCCTGTTCGGCATCTACCTGCTGACCAGCATCCTGGCCGCGATCATCGCGCAGATCATCGTCTTCCCGGCCTCGCTGATCGCCCAGCTGGTTCTGCGCGACCCCACGGCCACGTCGTTCGGCTCGTTCGTCGTGCTCGGGGTCGCCAACGTCATCGCGTCGACCCTCTCGACCACCTTCGTGTCGTCCGTCGTCGCGCTCCTCTACATCGACGTGCGCATGCGCCGGGAGGGTCTGGACGTCGAGCTCGCGCGCGCCGCGGAGGCCACCGCGTGATCCTGTCGGCCCGGGCCACGGTCGGGGTCCCGGTCGACCCGGACGCTGCGACCGGGCGGCGCTGGGCGACCGAGGAGCTGCTCGACCCCGTCTACCACCAGCAGCGCTCGCTGCTGAGCCGGCTGTGGGACTGGCTGTCCGAGCAGCTGGCGGGGCTGCGCACGCCGGCCGCGCTCGATCCCGTCGCGGTGCTCGCCGTGGTCGGCATCGTCGTGGCCGTCGTGGCCATCGCGTTCCTGGTCGCCGGCCCGGTGCGCGTCTCGCGGCGCGGCCCGGCGGGACGCCCGGTGCTGGACCACGACGACGCGCGGACTGCCGAGGAGATCCGGGCCGCCGCCGATGCTGCCGCGTCCCGTGGCGACTGGGCGCTGGCGGTCCTGGAGCGCTTTCGTGCCGTCGTACGGGGGCTCGAGGAGCGCACCGTGCTCGAGGAGCGGGTGGCCCGGACGGCCCACGAGGCAGCGCTGGCCGCCGCCGCGAGGCTGCCGACGCTCGGCGACGACCTGGTGGCCGCGGGCCGGACCTTCGACGACGTGGCGTACGGCGACGAGCCGGCGACCGCGGACGACGAGCGCCGGCTGCGCGAGCTCGACGGCCGCGTCCGGGACACCCGGCCGACGGCTGACGCCGGAGCGGCCGAGCTCTCCGTCGCGGTGCCGCGATGAGTGCGCCGACCGTGACGACGACGCACGCGCCCGTGGTCGGCGACGGCACGTCCGTGCGCAGCCGGTCCGCCAGGCGCTGGCGGCGCGCGCGGTGGTGGCTCGCACTGCTCGCACTGGTCGTGGTCGCGGGCGTCCTGTCCGCCCTGCCGGAGCCGCGCACGTCGACCCTCACGCTCGCCCCCGACAACCCTGGGGACCTCGGGGCACGCGCGGCCGCCCAGATCCTCGGGCGCCAGGGCGTCGACGTGCGCTACGTGCGCCACATCGCGGACGTCGAGGCGCTCGGGGTGCCCGGCTCCACGGTGCTCGTCGTCGGCGACTACCTGCTCGACGCGGACCAGATCGACGTGCTCGACGCCACCGGCGCGGACCTGGTGATCGTCGACGCAGGCTGGGCGCTGGGGCTGCTGACCGACACGATCGCGGTGGGCGGTGGCACCGGGGGTGAGCCCGAGGTCCGCTCGGCGCAGTGCGACGACCCCGACGCCGTGGCCGCAGGTTCCGTGACCGCACGCGGCTCCCTCCAGGCCACCGGGCCGGGTGCGGTCGTGTGCTTCCCCGCACCGGGCACGGACGCCGACCGCGGCGGCGCCTACGCGGTGACCGAGTCGGACGGTCGGCGGATCGTCGCGCTCGCTGACGTCGCCCCGCTGACCAACCAGCACCTCGCCGAGCAGGGCAACGCAGCGCTCGTCCTGCGTGCGCTCGGCCGGCACGAGCGGCTCGTCTGGTACATCCCGTCGCTCGACGACGTCGGCGCGGGCGACGCGTCCGCCGCCCCCGACACCGGCCAGCTCCTGCCCCCGGTCGTGCCGATCCTCGCGCTCCAGCTCCTGCTCGTCGTGGTGGTGGCCGCCGTGTGGCGGGGACGCCGCCTGGGCCGGCTGGTCACCGAGCAGCTGCCGGTCGTGGTGCGTTCCGGCGAGACGACCCGCGGACGCGGCCGGCTGTACCGGCGTGGCCGGTCGTACGGTCACGCAGCCGCAGCGCTGCGCGCCGGGACCGCCTCGCGCAGCGCCGCACGCCTCGGGCTGCCCCGCTCGGCCACGCCGCTCGTGGTCGTCGACGCGGTCGCGCGCGCGACGAACCGCCCCGCGCAGACCGTCGAGGCGCTGCTGTACGGACCCCCACCGACCGACGACCGCGGGCTGGCCCAGCTGGCCCGTGACCTGGACCATCTCGAGAGCGAGGTTCACCGAACGTGAGCGACCAGAGTCCCCCTTGGGGAACGACCGCACCCACCGCCCAGCTGCACCACCCGTCCGAGGAGCTGCGAGCCGCCCTCGGTACCGTGCGCGCCGAGGTGGCCAAGGCGGTCGTCGGGCAGGACGCGGCCGTCAGCGGCCTCGTCATCGCGCTGCTCTGCCGCGGTCACGTGCTGCTCGAGGGCGTGCCGGGCGTCGCCAAGACGCTCCTCGTGCGCGCGCTCTCGGCCGCGCTCGACCTGCAGACCAAGCGCGTGCAGTTCACCCCCGACCTGATGCCGGGCGACGTGACCGGTTCGCTGGTCTACGACGCCCGGACCGCGCAGTTCTCGTTCCGCGAGGGCCCCGTGTTCACCAACCTGCTGCTGGCCGACGAGATCAACCGGACGCCCCCCAAGACGCAGGCGTCCCTGCTGGAGGCCATGGAGGAGCGTCAGGTGTCGATCGACGGCACCCCGCGCCCCCTGCCCGACCCGTTCCTGGTGATCGCGACGCAGAACCCGGTCGAGTACGAGGGCACGTACACGCTCCCCGAGGCCCAGCTCGACCGGTTCCTGCTCAAGCTCGTGCTCCCGCTGCCGGAGCGCGACGAGGAGATCGAGGTGCTCAAGCGGCACGCCGCCGGCTTCGACCCGCGCGACCTCGCCGGGGCCGGTCTGCGGCCCGTGGCGACGGCGGAGATGCTCGCTCGAGCCCGTGCCGAGGTGGCGCGCGTCCAGGTGGCCCCCGAGGTGCTCGGCTACGCGGTCGACGTGTGCCGCGCGACCCGCCGGTCGCCGTCCCTCTCGCTCGGCGTCTCCCCCCGTGGCGCGACCGCGCTGCTGGCGACGTCGCGCGCGTGGGCGTGGCTGTCCGGTCGGGGCTACGTGACGCCCGACGACGTCAAGGCGCTCGCCCACCCGACGCTGCGACACCGGGTGCAGCTGCGTCCCGAGGCCGAGCTCGAGGGCGTCAGCACGGAGAGCGTGCTGGACACCGTGCTCGCGTCCGTGGCCGTCCCCCGCTGACGTGGCGGTCACCTGGCGCGCGGTCGTCCTGGCCGCGCTCGGGCTCCCGGTGGTGCTCCTCGTGCCCGCCACCGGGACCGTGCTGCTGTGGGCGCTGCTCGTCGCGGTCGCCTGTGCGGTGGACGTCGCGCTGGCCGCGTCGCCCCGGCAGGTCGCGGTCCGGCGGGACGTGCCGGCGTCGGTCCGCCTGACGGAGCAGTCGTCTTCCACGCTGACCCTCTCCCACCTGGGCCGACGCCGGTTGCGCGGCATCGTGCGCGACGCGTGGCCGCCGTCGACGGGCGCCGAGGCGAACCGGCACCGGCTGGACGTGGCGCCGGGCGAGGGCGCGCGGGCGCGCACCGTCCTGGTGCCCACCCGCCGCGGCGACGCCCACGCCGACCGCGTCACGATCCGCACGCTCGGCCCGCTCCGGCTGGCGGGCAGGCAGGCCTCGCTGACGGTCCCCGGACGGCTCCGGGTGTTGCCGGAGTTTGCGTCGCGCCGGCACCTGCCCAGCAGGCTCGCGCGCCTGCGCGAGCTCGACGGGCGGGCGGCCGTCCAGGTGCGTGGACCGGGTACGGAGTTCGACTCCCTGCGCGAGTACGTGATCGGCGACGACGTGCGCTCGATCGACTGGCGCGCAACGGCCCGCCGCTCGGACGTCGTCGTCCGGACGTGGCGCCCGGAGCGCGACCGTCGCGTGCTCATCGTGCTCGACACGGGACGCACGTCCGCGGTCCGCGTGCTCGACGCCCCACGGCTCGACGCGTCCATCGAGGCGGCCCTGCTGCTCGCCGCCCTGGCGACCAAGGCGGGCGACCGCGTCGAGCTCCTCGTCTTCGACCGCAAGGTCCGCGGCCGGGTGGCCAGTGCGACCGGCGCCCGGGTGATGGCCCAGTTCGCCGACACGCTGGCACTGGCCCAGCCGGCGCTGGTCGAGACCGACTGGCCCGGGGTCGTGGCCCAGGTGCGGCAGCGGCTGAGCCAGCGCGCCCTCGTGGTGCTCCTGACCGCCCTCGACCCGGCGGCGGTCGAGCAGGGCCTGCTCGGCGTGGCCGGCCAGCTGACCGAGCGGCACCAGGTGGTCCTCGCGTCGGTCTCGGACCCCGAGGTCGACACCCTGCGCGCCTCGCGCGACAGCGCCGCGGAGGTGTTCGACGCGGCGGCCGCCGAGCGCGTCGGCCTGGAGCGCGCCGCTGTGGTGGTGCGGCTGCGGCAGCGCGGGGCCGAGGTGGTCGATGCCCTCCCCGACGACCTGGCACCCAGGCTGGCGGACACCTATCTCGCCTTGAAGGCGGCAGGTCGGCTCTGAGCACGGTGGGTGGCTGCCGGTAGGTTCCGGTGTGTGCCTGACCTGCTCACCCGCGCGCAGCTGAACCGTGCGCTGCTCGCGCGCCAGCACCTGCTGGAGCGCCACCGCGGACCCGCCGTCGAGGTGGTCGACCGCCTGGTCGGCCTCCAGGCACAGAACGCCTGGTCGCCGTACGTCGGCCTGTGGAGCCGGGTCGAGGGGTTCCGCACCGACCAGCTCGCCGACGCGTTCTGGGACCGTTCCGTCACCCGGATCGCGGTCATGCGCAGCACGATCCATCTCGTCACGGCGGCGGACGCGCTGCTGCTGCCGGGCCTGATCGCCCCCCTGCACGCCAAGGACCTCAGGGTCAACGCGCAGCACGGCGCCGCGCTGCGCACGCTCGACGTCGCCGAGGTCATGGCCGCCGCCCGTGAGCTCGTCGAGGCGGAGCCCCGCGTGACCACCGCCCTGGGCCGGCTCCTCGCGGAGCGCTGGCCGGACGTCGCCCCGAGCTCGCTGGCCTACGCCGCGCGCGGGACGCTTCCCCTGGTCCAGGTGCCACCCCGGGGCGTGTGGGGACGCTCGGGGGCGACCACCTGGACCACCGCCTGGGCATGGCTGGGCCCGGAGCTGACCGCCGCCGCACCCGACCTCACCGACCCGCAGGTCCTCGCCGCCGAGCAGGAGCGGTTCGTCCTGCGCTACCTCGCCGCGTTCGGGCCGGCCTCGGTCGCGGACCTGCAGAACTGGTCCGGGCTCACCGGGATGCGGGCCGTGGTGGACCGCCTCGACCTCGTCCGGTACCGCGCCGAGCCGTCGCCGGGGGCGGTCCGCGAGCGCGAGGTGCTCGACCTGCCGGGAGCCACGCTGCCGGACCCGGACGTGCACGCGCCCGTGCGATTCCTCGCGGACTACGACAACGCGCTGCTCGGCCACGCCGACCGGACCAGGATCATCTCCGCCGAGCACCGCCCGTACCTGGCGAGCCCGAACGGTGTCGTCCCGGCCACGTTCCTGCTCGACGGACGGGTGGCGGGGACGTGGGACGTACCGCGCGACCGGAAGAGCGGCACCGTCACGCTGACGGTGCGACCGTTCGCACGCCCGACGGCCGCCCAGCGCGACGAGCTGCACGCCGAGGCGGCGGGCCTGGTCGCCGTGATGGCCGCCGAGGCGGACGAGCGCCGGGTCGTCGTCGTCGACCCGGACCACGCAGACCCCGGCTAGGTCGACACGGACCAGGTCGACCCGGGCGGGTCAGCCCACGGTGACGGGCACGTAGCCCGCGCGGTCGGCCTCGAGGTCACCGGTGTGCCCAGCCCGCACGGCGCGCCTGCCGAGCACGAGCGTGTACACCCAGAAGGCGGTCAGCACGAGCACGCCGATGCCGACCTTCACGGCCCACGGCAGGCCTGAGCCGGTGACGAACCCCTCGACCAGCCCCGAGACCGCGAGCACACCCACCAGCCCCAGCGCCACCGTGAACAGCGCGCGGGCCTCCTGCGCCAGCGCCCGTCCGCGCGTGCGGGGTCCCGGGTCGATCCAGGTCCAGAAGACCCGCAGCCCCGCGGCGCCCGCCACGAAGACGGCCGTGAGCTCGAGCAGCCCGTGCGGCGCGATGAGCTGGAGGAACACGTCGAGCTCCCCGTACGAGGCCATCATGCCGCCGGTCGCACCGACGTTGACCGCGTTGGTGACCTGGAAGTACACCGGCCCGATGCCGGTGATCCCGGTGGCGATGCAGACGGCGGTCAGCCACGCGTTGTTCGTCCACACCATCGCCGCGAACCCGGCACCCGGCGAGTAGTACTCCGCGAACGACTCGTCGACGTACTGCTGACGCTCGCTCGGCGTACCCATCGACGCCAGCGCGTCGGGTTGCGTGGCGACCCACACGCCCGCCGTGATCGCCAGGACGAGGAACGCGGCGGTGACGCCGACCGTCCACCACCGGATCCGGTAGAGCGCCGCGGGCAGGTGGACCACCACGAAGGTGGTGACGTCGCGCCAGCTGGGCTCGTGCGTCCCGGCCACCGCAGCACGCGCGCGGCCCAGGAGCATCGAGAGTCGCGTCACCATCTCGGGGTCGGGCGCGGCTGACCGGACGGAGGACAGGTCCGTGGCGACGGCCTGGTACAGACGCACCAGCTCGTCGGCCTCGGCGCCCGTGCGGCGTCGCTGGCGCACCAGCGCGTCGAGCCGCGACCAGTCGGCCGAGCGTGCCCGCTCGAAGGCGTCGAGATCCATGGCGCACAGCCTGCCATCCCGCGGGCGCACCAGCGGCTAACCTGCGCACCATGGACGGGATCATCACGGGCGAGGGTGTCGTCCTCGACGCACGGCCCGCCTCCGCGGCCACCCGACTGCTGGCGGCGCTCCTGGACCTTCTGGTCCTCGGCGTCGGCCTGGTCATCCTCCTCATCGCGCTCGGCGCCCTGGTCCCCGAGACCTCGGAGCAGCTGGGCCGGATCGCCGGCATCGTCTTCCTGGCGACGATCACGGTCGTCGTCCCCACCACCGTCGAGACGCTGACCCGCGGCCGCTCGCTCGGCAAGCTGGCCCTGGGCATCCGCATCGTGCGCGACGACGGCGGTCCGACGGTGTTCCGCCATGCGTTCGTGCGCGCGCTCGTCGGACTCGTCGAGCTGTGGCTGACGCTCGGCACCGTCGCGCTGATCACCTCGATCGTGCACCCGCAGGGCAAGCGCGTCGGCGACATCCTGGCCGGTACCTACGCCGTGCGCGTGCGCGGCGCCGCCAAGGTGCGGGTGCCGGTGCTCATGCCGCCGCACCTCGCCGGCTGGGCGCACGCCGCCGACCTCGCGCGGCTGCCCGACGGCCTGGCGCTCTCGGTCCGGCAGTTCCTCGGCCGCACCGCGTCGCTGCACCCCGCGTCGCGCGTCCAGCTGGGCTCGCAGCTGACCGCGGAGGTGCAGCGCTACGTCAACCCGCTGCCCCCGCTCGGCACGCACCCGGAGGCCTTCCTGGCGGCCGTGCTGGCGGAGCGCCGGGACCGCGAGCTCACCGCCCGGCTGCGCGCCGACCAGCGGGACGCCGTGGAGTCGTCACAGCTGCACCGACTCCCCCACGGCGTCCCCGACCCCGCTCAGTAGCGGTAGTGGTCCGGCTTGTACGGGCCGGACGCGTCGATCCCCAGGTACTCGGCCTGCTCCTTGCTGAGCTCGGTGAGCCGCACCCCGAGGGCGTCCAGGTGCAGCCGCGCCACCTTCTCGTCCAGCACCTTCGGCAGCCGGTAGACCTCGCGCGCGTAGTCGTCGGGCTTGGTGAACAGCTCGATCTGGCCGATCACCTGGTTGGAGAACGAGTTGCTCATCACGAACGACGGGTGCCCGGTCGCGTTGCCGAGGTTGAGCAGGCGCCCCTCGGACAGGACGATGATCGAGCGTTCTGGTCGGTCGTCGTCGCCTGTGCCCGCAGGGAACGTCCACTCGTGCACCTGCGGCTTGATCTCCGTGCGCGTGATCCCCGGCACGGCGGCCAGCCCGGCCATGTCGATCTCGTTGTCGAAGTGGCCGATGTTGCCGACGACGGCCTTGTTCTTCATCCGGGCCATCTGCGCCGCGGAGACCACGTCCTTGTTGCCGGTGGTGGTGATGACGAAGTCGGCCTGGTCGATGACGTCGTCCAGGCGCGTCACCTGGTAGCCGTCCATCGCCGCCTGGAGGGCGCAGATCGGGTCCACCTCGGAGACGATCACGCGCGCACCCTGCCCGCGGAACGCCTCGGCGGCCCCCTTGCCCACGTCGCCGTAGCCCGCGACGAAGGCGACCTTGCCGCCCATCAGCACGTCGGTGGCCCGGTTGATCCCGTCGGGCAGCGAGTGCCGGATGCCGTACTTGTTGTCGAACTTGGACTTGGTGACCGAGTCGTTCACGTTGATGGCCGGGAACAGCAGCTGCCCGGCCTCCGCCAGCTGGTAGAGGCGGTGCACGCCCGTCGTCGTCTCCTCGGTGACGCCGATGATGTCCGCGGCGATCGTCGTCCACCGCTGCGGGTCGGTCGCGAGCGAGCGGCGCAGCGTGCCCAGGACGACGGTCAGCTCCTCGGAGTACCCCGGCTCCCCCGGGCGCGGGTCCGACGGCACCGCACCGGCGGCCTCGTACTCGACGCCCTTGTGCACCAGCAGCGTGGCGTCGCCGCCGTCGTCGAGGATCATGTTCGGCCCGGTGCCGCCCGGCCACACGAGGATCTGCTCGGTGCACTCCCAGTACTCCTCCAGCGACTCGCCCTTCCAGGCGAACACCGGCACGCCGGCGGGCGCGTCGACCGAGCCGTGCGGGCCGACGGCGACAGCGGCGGCGGCCTCGTCCTGCGTGGAGAAGATGTTGCACGACGCCCAGCGGACCTCCGCGCCCAGCGCGACCAGCGTCTCGATGAGCACAGCGGTCTGCACCGTCATGTGCAGGGACCCGGCCACCCGCGCACCGGCGAGCGGTTGCGTGGGTCCGAACTCCGCGCGCAGGGCCATGAGGCCGGGCATCTCGTGCTCGGCGAGGCGGATCTGGTGGCGGCCGGCCTCGGCGAGGGACAGGTCGCGGACCTTGTACCTGCCGGGAAGCTCGTCGAACGACGTGGGCACTGTGGACGCAGACATCTCGCTCCTGAGGGTGTGCGGGTGCGGCGGGCGGGCGCGACTCAGCAGGGCTTGCGCCCTGGTCGTTCGCGCCGGCGCGACCCCTCTCGGTCTGCGGGCATCACCCACGCCGTCCGGGACATGCTAGCCCGGGGTGAGCGGCGTCACACGGGGTAGGTCATCCGCGGGGGACGGGCACGCCCTCGTCGACCAGCAGCACGGGGATCCCGTCGCGCACGGGGTAGGCGACCGGGTTCACCGGGTCCGTCGAGACCAGCGTCGGCTCGCCGTCCGGCCCGACACCGTCCACGAGGGTCGCCCCGGTGGCGGGGCAGCGCAGGAGCTCGCGCGCCCAGGGCTCCAGGACGCGGCCCATCAGGACTGACCGTCCTGGCGGACCAGGGCGAGCACGTCGTCGCGCACCTTCTCCATGATGTCCTCGTCGGCGGCCTCGACGTTCAGGCGCAGCAGGGGCTCGGTGTTGGACGCGCGCAGGTTGAACCACCACTGCGGCTGGCCGTCCCAGTGCGAGACCGTCAGGCCGTCCATCTCGTCGACCTGCACCGGCCCGGCGCCCTGCTGCGTCACGTACGCCTCGATCACGCGCTCCCGCGCGGCGGCCACGTCGGCCACCCGGGAGTTGATCTCCCCGCTGGCCGAGTACGGCTGGAACTGCTCGGACAGGGCCGACAGGGCGTGCGGCTGACCACCGAGCGCGGCGAGCACGTGCATCGCCGCGAGCATGCCGGTGTCCGCGAAGAAGAAGTCGCGGAAGTAGTAGTGCGCGCTGTGCTCGCCACCGAACACCGCGTCGTGCTCAGCCATCTGTGCCTTGATGAACGAGTGGCCCACGCGGGTACGCACGGTCGTCGCACCGGCCGCGCGCAGCAGGTCCGGCACCACCTGCGACGTGATGAGGTTGTGGATCACCGTCGGCGTGCGGCCGGCGGCGCGCTCGCGCTCCACCTCGCGCAGACCGACGAGCGCCGTGATCGCCGACGGGCTGACCGGGTCGCCGTGCTCGTCGATGACGAAGCAGCGGTCCGCGTCACCGTCGAACGCCAGACCGAGGTCGGCGTCGTGCTCGACGACTGCCGCCTGGAGGTCCCGCAGGTTCTCCGGCTCGAGCGGGTTGGCCTCGTGGTTGGGGAACGTGCCGTCCAGCTCGAAGTACAGCGGCACGATGTCCAGCGGAAGCTCGGGCAGGCCCGCGCCGGTGCCGAGGACGGCCGGTGCGGTGAAGCCCCCCATGCCGTTGCCGGCGTCGACGACGACCTTGAGCGGCCGGATGCCGGACAGGTCCACCAGCGACCGCAGGAACGAGGCGTACTCGGTCAGCATGTCGCGGTCCTCGACGGAGCCGCGCTGCGCGGGCTCGACCTCGGGGACCGACGCGGCGAGGTAGTCGCCGGCCAGCTCGCGCACGGTGGTGAGCCCGCTGTCCTGACCCACGGGGCGCGCACCGGCGCGGCAGAGCTTGATGCCGTTGTACTGCGCGGGGTTGTGGCTCGCCGTGAACATCGCGCCGGGGATGCCGAGCGCACCGGAGGCGAAGTAGAGGCCGTCGGTCGAGGCCAGCCCGATCCGGATCACGTCGACGCCGCGGGCGGCCAGCCCGTCCGCGAACGCCGCCACGAGCTCCGGTCCCGAGGGGCGCATGTCGTTGGCGATGACCACGCGGGGGCGGTCGGTCGCCTCGGGGAGCACCACGACGTCGGCGAACGCCGCACCGATCGCGCGGGCGACGGTCGGGTTCAGCTCGTCGGGGACGACACCCCGGACGTCGTAGGCCTTGATGAGGGCAGTCAGATCGACACGGTCGGCTGCAGGGGAGGTCACGCGGTCATCGTACCCGCGGCGCTCGGGAGCCCTCGTCGCACGACGTCCTGTCAGGCGTCGCCGCCGACGACCTCGTCCCGGTCCAGCGGGACACCGGTCCCGTCGAGGGGGAACCAGTTGCGCTGCTCGCACGCCGGGCAGGACACGAAGACCACCTGGCGGCCGTCCGTGAGGGCCATCCTGATCCGTGTCAGGTCGGTCTCTCCGCACCGCAGGCACGCGCCCGTGCCGGGCACGCCCGGTCCCGTGGGCTGGCTGATCGACCCCAGCGGCTCGCCCGCACGCTCGGCGCGGGCACGGGCGGCCTCCCCCTTGCGGCGGGCCACGTCAGCCCTCGCCGCGCAGCACGCGGAGGTGACCTCGGCGCGGTGCCTCGTTCAGGACGGCACCGACGGCCTCGGGCAGCGCGACCGGCTCGGGCTCGGGCCGCCTGCCCGCCTCCCGCACCGCGTCGGCCAGCGCCAGCAGGTCGTCCCGGCTGGGCGGCGCCGGGGTGAACTCGGGAGTGAGCCGGACGACCTCCCAGCCGCGCGGCGCCGTCAGGCGCTCCGCGTGCTCGATGCACAGGTCGTACGAGTGCGGCTCGGCGTGCTGCGCCAGGGGACCCAGCACCGCGGTCGAGTCGGCGTACACATAGGTCAGCGTGGCCACGGCCGCACGGCCGCAGGCCGTGCGGGAACACCGCCTCACGGATCTCACGCGCTGACGGTACCCCCGGCCGCTCACCGGCCGTGCCCCCCACGCCGTCGGCCGCGCGCGATCTACAGTGCTGAGGTGAGCTCCGCACCCCCACCGCCCGCCCGCCGAGCCCCCGGCGTCGGCCGGCGCACGCTCGCGCTCCCCACCACCACCGTGGTTCCGGTGCGACGCCGCGACCGCCGCGGGCGCGGGCCACGAGGACCCCTGCTGCCGAGCAGCATGCCCGCCTACCGCACGCGCGCCGAGCGGTTCGACGACCTCGTCCTGGACGCCGTCGAGCGCATCGAGCGCCTCTGGGCGCGCCAGCTGGTGGGCACGGAGTTCGCCGTCGAGGACGTGCCGCCGTCCAACCCCGCCCCGTGGGAGCACGGCGGGGTGCCGCTCGGCCGGTACTTCCCGTCCGACGCCGGACTCCCGGCACGCATCGTCGTCTACCGCCGCCCGGTCGAGTCCCGCGCCACCGACCCGCTCGACCTGGCGGACCTGGTGCGCGACGTGGTCGTCGAGCAGGTGGCGCACCTGCTGGGCCGCTCTCCGGACGACGTGGACCCGCACTACGGCGACGCCCACTAGCCTGTCCGGACGATGAGCACCGCCGTCCCGCCCCCGTCCGCACCAGCCCCCGATGTCCGCGTCGTCTGCGTCGTCTACCACCCCGGCGACGAGCTCGTGGCGTTCGCGCGGACCCTCGCCACCGCCTCCGCCACGCCGGCGGAGCTGGTGATCGTCGACAACGGCTCCGACCCCACCGTGGCGCGAGCGGTGGCAGACGAGTTCGGCGCGCGGCTGGTCGCCAGCGGATCCAACCTCGGCTACGGGGGCGCCGCCAACCTGGGCGCGTCAGGGGCCGAGGCACCGTGGATCGTCGTCGCGAACTCCGACATCGAGTGGCAGCCGGGGTCGCTGGACGCGCTCGTCGCGGCCGGTCGGGCTGCACCCACCGCCGGATCGGTCGGACCGGCCCTGCTGAACACGGACGGCACCGTGTACCCGTCGGCGCGGGAGCTGCCGTCGCTCACCCAGGGCGCCGGGCATGCTCTGTTCGTCAAGGTCTGGCCGGGCAACCCGTGGACGCGCCGGTACCAGGCCCACCAGCAGAACGCGGGGGGCCAGCGGCCGGCGGGCTGGCTGTCGGGCGCGTGCCTGCTGCTGCGGCGCGAGGCGTTCGAGGCGGTGGGCGGGTTCGACGACGGCTACTTCATGTTCTTCGAGGACGTCGACCTCGGCGAGCGTCTGGGACGTGCCGGGTGGACCAACCTCTACGTGCCGCAGGTGCAGGTGACGCACGTCGGGGGGACGTCGTGGCGTGCCCGGCCGGCGCCCATGATCTCCGCGCACCACGCCAGCGCCGCCCGGTACGTGCACCGCCGTTACCCGCACTGGTACCAGTGGCCGGTGCGCCAGGCGGCCGTGCTCGGGCTGCGCCTGCGAGAGCGCTCGGAGCTGCGCGCCGCGGGCTGAGTCAGCGGGTGCCGAGCCGCGGGTCCTCGCGGACCGCGACGTCCGCCGTGAGGCGCGGTACCGGTACCGGGTCGAGCACGGAGAACAGCATCCCGTCGGGCTGGTCGACGGCCGCGACCAGCGCCCACACGAGCGCGACCGACGAGCCCTCGTCGGTGACGAGGTCCACGCCCACCACCTCCGCGAGGGTCGCCGGCGGAACCGGGCCGACGGCGGGGTCCGGCGCGACGATCCCACCGGTGCCGCTGGCCAGGTCGTCGACCGACCAGGCTCCGGTCGTCCCCGCGTCAAGCCGCAGCGGCCGCTCAGCCAGGACGACCCCGTCCGCCCCGAGCAGCCTGACCGATCCCGTGGCCACCCCGTCGGCGCTCGGGTCCGCGTCGCCCGACACGGCACCGACCACGAGCGTCCCGAGGGCTCCGGCCGGCACCGCGACGACGCCGCTGCGCCCGACGGCGGTCGAGGCCGCCCAGGCACGCTCGACGCTCGGCACGTCGTCCAGCTCACCGACGGAGCCCGGCCGTGTCACCACGGCGGAGGCCAGGACGGGCTCTCCCGCGTCCACGACCGCCGTGTAGGCCCCGGCGGGCAGCCCGCCCAGGGGGACGTCGGTCACCTCGCCGGCCACCAGCACCACCTCGTCCGCTCCCGGCAGCTCCGTGACCCCGCCAGGGCCCAGCAGCGTGACGCGGGCGGTCGTGCCGACGCTGCCCGGCACCAGGAGCCGGAGCGCGGCGGCCGTCACGTCCCCGACCGCCGAGGCCGACACCGACACGCCGGGGACCACCTGGCGCCGTGCGGGCGCGGCACCGGGGACGACCAGGTCGGTGCCGGCGGGCGTGAACCCGTCGATCGCGGAGTCCTGCACGTGCACCCCGACCCGTCCTCCGGTCGCCGCCACGTGCACCGCCAGGCGGCGCTGCTCGGCGGCGATCCCGCCGAGGACGACCACGCGTGACGCGCCCGGCGCGACCAGGTACCGCTCGCCCGTGAGGTCGACCGGGCCGGACGGGCCCCAGAGCTCGAGGGTGATCTCGGCCGGCGTCGACCCGGCGTTGTCCAGCACCAGCTGAGCTGTGCTCGACAGGTCGGTGGCCCCGCCGAGCAGCCACGCGTCGGCCGTCGGCTGCTGGCACGAGGCGGCGGAGAGCCCGCGCAGGTCGCCCGCGGTGACCAGGCCGGCGCTCGCCGCGGCGACGCGGGCCGGCGCGGCACCCGGCTCGGCGCGGACCACGAGCGGGCCGGCGACGCCGGGCACGACCGCCGAGTCCCCGCCCGCGTCGAGCGTGGTCGTGGTGGCCGACCGGTCGAGCGGTCCGACGACTCCTGCGGAGCTCCCGTCGTCCTCCGGCACCGAGGTCACGGCCGTGACCGTGGTCACCGGGTCCACCGGGGTCGGGTCGAACGCGGAGTCCCCGCGACCGGTGTCGTCGGGCTGGATCAGGGGGCCGGCGCAGACGAGCGTCGACACCGAGGGCGGCACGGAGATCTGGGCCGGCGGGACGGTGGCGCCCGCGGTGCCGTCGGGCAGGCGCGCGCCGGCGACGATCGCGGCCGTCAGCCCGAGCACCGCGAGGCCGGACGCCGCGCGAGCCGTCCGCCCCAGCCAGACCTGCGTCCGCGTCGGACCGGTCGCGTCGATGACGTCTCCCCCGCTCATGCCCGCGCTCCCCGACGTCGGCGCACCGGGACGGCCAGGAGGACCGTCACCAGCGCGACCAGGCCCTGGAGCGCCAGCCACGGGGTGCGCCCCGGGTTGTCGTAGCGGACGACCAGCTCGCCACCGTCGGCCCCGACGGCGAACACCTGCCGCCACCCGTCGTCGACCGCCCGCAGCGACCGCCCGTCGAGCCACGCGTGCCAGCGCGGGTCGGCGCGCTCGGCGAGGACCAGGAGCCGGTCCGCGCCGCCCGCCGCGACCGTGGTGTCGATCGCGCGGTCCGCGGACGGCACGGCGACGGCGGCCACGGCGGGGTCCGTCACGTCCGACCCCGCCGGCAGCAGGCGCGCCCACGCCGGCAGGGTGGTCGGTGCGGCGGCGCCGGCCACGGTCGCGGTCGCCTGGACGCGCCACAGCGTGCCGGTCGCGTTCTGCGTCACCCGCTCGAGCCCGGCGGTCGAGTCGAGCCGGCTCACCAGCTCGTCGAGCTGCGCCGTGGCGACGTCGGGAGCGACCTCGCCGAGATCGGTGGGCAGCGGCGGGACCAGCACGTCCGCGATGCCCAGCGCGGCCAGCTCGCCCGCCACGTCGCCGGTCGCCGCCGTCGCCAGTCGTGCGACGAGCTCGTCCACCTCGCTGGTCGCGGCATCCGGGGCGACCACGACCGGCGTCAACAGGTCACCGCTCAGGGCGCGGGTCGACTCTGCGGCCGCCTGGTCCACCAGCTCGGGGCCGTCGCCGCGGACCAGCTGCCACGTGACGGTCGACCCGTCGGCGTCGCTGGTCGGCTCCAGGCTCACCGCGAGCACCCGGGACGACAGCTGGGAGGCCTGCGCCTGCTGGCCGACCGCCGGGATGATCGCGCGCTCGACGGCACGCAGGCCGACGGCGTCGCCGCTGCGCGCCTGCCACGTCCACGTGCCGAGCCACGCGACAGGAACTGCGACGGCGACCAGCGTGACGACCGCGACGAGCGGCTGCCGCCAGCCGAAGGTGTAGTGCACGAGCCGCTCCCGCAGCCGGTCGGCGCCGATCACCGCGGCCGCCAGCAACCCGGCACCGCCGAGCGAGAGCGCCGGCCCCGCCCAGCCGTGCACGACCACGCCGTCCGCCACCCCGACCGGGACGGCCACGACGACTGCGGCGGTGGCAGCACCGAGCGCCGCGACGACCCAGGCACCGCGGACGGCCCGGGCGACCGGGGCTCCGCGCAGGAGGGCGAGCACCGCCACCAGCAGGACGACGGACCCCGGCGCGAGGGGCCACGCGGCGGCGACCGCGTCCGGGAGCACACCGGGGACGAGCGTCGACGCGTCGGCGGGGACACCGAGCAGCCGGCTCACCGGGTCCGCCGCCGTGGACGCGCTCGGCAGTCCCGGGTCCGCGAGCAGCAGGCGCCAGCCCTCGAGGCCGCGCCGGCCCGCTTCGAGCAGCGTGGGGCCGAGCAGGGCGAGCGCGGGCAGGGCTACGAGCAGCACCCGGCCGCGGCGCCGCGGCGCGCACAGGGCGACCACGCACAGGGCCAGCAGGCCGGGGACGAGCAGCGCGGGCGATCCCGCGACGACGACGGCGAAGGCGATCGCCGCGCCCGCCGACGCCGAGATGGAGCCCGTGGGGTCCGGTGCACCGACGCGCACGGGTGCCGCGGGCGCGCCGGCCGGGCTCTCGTCGTCCACCGAGATCCGAGGGGTGGGGACCGTCGGCGTACCGCGCACCGGCGTCTCGAGGTTCGCTTCGTCGTCGTCGTCGGCGCGCCGCGCCGTGGCCACACCGGAGAGCACCTGGTCGACGCGCTGCACCCCCACCGCCCGGGCCAGCCCGAGGGCGACCCACGGCAGGGCGACGTGCGCGACGACCGCACCCAGGCGTCCGTCGCCGAGACCCAGCAGCAGCGCCGGGGCGCCGGCCCAGACGAGCGCGGCCCAGGCGCGGACGCCGACCGAGCGGGTCGCCGCCCCCGCGGCGGCCCACGCGCCGACGCCCGCGAGGACGACCGATCCGAGCAGCAGCAGGGCCACGGCGGACGACGTCGACCCTCCCGAGACAGCGGTGGGGACGGTCAGCGCCGTGAGCAGCGCGTCCGCCGGACCCGGTCCGCCGAGCCCGTCCGCGACCCAGCCGGAGGTGGCGGCCGACCAGAGGTCACCCAGCCGCGCAGCGGAGGGCAGCAGGGCGGTGCCGACGAGCCGCGCGCCGCCCACCACCGCGGCGACGAGCGGTCCGAGCCCGACACCCGACACGACGACGAGAAGGCCGGCGACCACGGCGAGCGTGGTGCGACGACGGGTGGCGACAGCGGCCAGCTCGCGCAGCTCGAGCTCGCTGGGCGCCTGCACCACCCGGCTGGCCTCGGCGCGCGCGAGGCGACGGTCCCGGGCCTGCGACCACACATCACGCCAACCGGCCTGGAGCGGGCGCAGCGTGCGCCGCGGCAGTCGCCGGCTGCGCGTGGCACCCAGCCGGGCACGGGTCACCCCGTCCGGGCGTCCGAGCGCCACGAGCACGGCACGCAGCTCGTCGACGGCCAGGCCGGGCTGCTTCGCGGCGAGCCGGACGAACGCGCGCACCACAGCGGCGGCCAGCGCGAGGACCACGACCACCGGCACGAGCGGCAGCGGTGCGGAGACGAGCCTGCTGTGCACCAGGGCGCGACGGCGGGCGGCGAACGAGCGGCGCGAGTCGGCCCGGTCGTCCTCGCCGTCGCCGTCCCGGTCCACGGGGACGCTCGCGGCGTCCACCGAGCGCAGCCCGAGGTAGCCGGCCTGGGCGTGACGGACCACCGCGGACGGCACGACCACCACGCGGTGGCCGGCCAGCCGGGCACGGCGCGACAGGTCGAACCCGTCGCCGAACGGACCCAGGATCGGGTCCGTCCCGCCGAGGTCGTCCCAGACGTCCCGCCGGACCAGAGCGCCGGCGATCCCCACCCCGAGCACGTCGTCGCGGCCGTCGTGCTGGCCCTGGTCGAGCTCGCCCGGCTCCACGTCGGTCATCCGCCGGCCCGAGCGGGACGAGCGCAGACCGACCTCGAGCAACCGCTCCGGGTCGGTCCACGTGCGCTGCTTGACCCCGGCGACGGCGACCGAGCGGGCGCGCCCGACCGCGCGGACCAGCTCGGACAGCGCCGTCGGGGCCGGCGCGCTGTCGTCGTGCAGGAACCAGAGCCAGGTGGTCGGGGGTTCGTCGTCGGCCTCGAGGCCGCGGCGGACGGCCTGCCCGAACGAGCGGGAGCCGGGCGCGCGCACGAGGCGCAGCGCGGGGGCCGAGGCGGTGACGGCCGCGAACGAGTCGCTCAGCAGCTGCTCCAGGGAGTCGTCGGCCGCCGGGGCGACGTCGACGAGCAGCACCCGGAGCGGGCGGCGGGACTGTGCGGCCAGGGCCGCGAGCGTGGTCGCGAGGTACGGCGTGCGGCCGCGGGTGACGACGACCGCGGACACCGGCGTCATCACCGGTGTCGGGGAGGTCGCGGTGGGCAGGTCCACCGGCAGGAGCGTGTCAGTCATGCTCGGGACATCATGCCGCCGCGGGGTACCAGGCCCGCGCGCGACACTCCCGCCCGGCGAGGACGTCAGACGACACGCCGCTTGAGCTTGCGCCGCTCCCGCTCGGACAACCCACCCCAGATGCCGAAACGCTCGTCGTTCTGGAGTGCGTACTCGAGGCATTCGGAGCGCACGTCGCACCCGGTGCACACCTTCTTGGCCTCACGCGTCGAGCCGCCCTTCTCGGGGAAGAACGCCTCGGGGTCGGTCTGGGCGCACAGTGCGCGCTCCTGCCACCCCATGGGGCCCTCGTCCTCGAGGGCACCGAAGATCGGCAGCACGTTGGACGCGTGCGTCTGCGCACTCGTCCGTGCTTCCGACGGGAAGATCTCGTCGTTGTCGAGCAGGTTCCACATGCGTGCCTCCGTGCGGTCCTCGTGCTGGTTCATCTGCTCGTTCAGGGGCTCGGCGTGCGACGCTCTCTCCAGGCGCCGCGAGTGGTGCGCGCTCATGAATCCGTTCTAAGGAATTACACGCGTGTCGTTCGCGTTGGTCAAGCGGAGCCGTGGTAGTTGTCCGGTTTTGTCGGGTGAACTTGGTGAAGACGTGTGCTCCGGGCGTGTCGGACGGCCCTCTCGTAGGGTGAGCCCACCATCCGGACCCCGGTGACGAGGACGTGAGACGTGGCAGCCGTACCTGAGGACGAGGGGCGCACCACCACCCCGCCGCCGACCGCGGGACCGGACTACGCCGAGCGCCTGGCCCGGCTCGAGAGCGCGCGATGGAAGCAGCTGCTGGACGTGCAGGCGCCGTACCGGCGGCACGTCCAGCGCCTCCGGCTCGGTCGCACGGTCGACGTGGGCTGCGGGATCGGCCGCAACCTCGAGTCGCTCGACCCCGGCTCGGTCGGGGTCGACCACAACCCGCACTCCGTCCAGGTCGCCCGCTCCCGCGGCCTCGACGCGTGGACCGACGAGCAGTTCTTCGCCGACCCGGTGCTGAGCGCGCCCGAGAGCTTCGACGGCCTCCTGGCGGCCCACCTGGTCGAGCACCTCCCCGCCGACCAGATCCTCGACGTCGTGCAGCCCTACGTCTCCGTGCTGGCCCCCGGCGGGCGGGCCGCCTTCATCACGCCGATGGAGCGGGGCTACGCCAGCGACGCCACCCACGTGCGCTTCAGCGACTTCCCGGTGCTGACCGAGCTGTGCGCGCAGCTGGGGCTGGAGGTCCGACGGACCTACTCGTTCCCGTTCCCGCGCTGGACGGGGCGGCTGTTCACCTACAACGAGTTCGTCGTGCTCGCGACCAAGCCGGCCGCATGACCCCGCCCGGCACGATCACCGACCTCCTCGCGGCGCTCGTGCGCGCCGGCGGCGCCCCGCGGCTCACCTGGTACGGACCGGACGGCGAGCGCGTGGAGCTGTCGGGCGCCGTCACGGTGAACTGGGTGAACAAGACGGCCAACCTCCTGGTCGAGGAGTTCGACGTCGGCCCGCAGACCGTGGTCGGGCTGGACCTGCCCGCGCACTGGCGGACCCTCGTCTGGGCGCTCGCCGCCTGGCGCGTCGGGGCGTGCGTCGAGGTGCGGCCGGCGCAGGCCGACGTCCTGGTGACCACCGACCCGCTCCCGCACGCGGGCCATGCCGCCCTGGTCGCCGTCGCTCTGCCCGCGCTCGCCCGCCGGTTCGCGGGCACCCTCCCCGGCGGGGCGGTCGACGCCGGGTCGGCCGTGATGACGTACGCGGACCAGCTGCTCTGGGCGCCGCCCACGGTCCCGACGGCTCCGGCCCTGGCGACGGCCGACGCGGTCATCGCGCACGCGGACCTCGTCCCCACCCTCCTCGCGACGGCCCCTCCCGCACCGCAGCGCGTGCTGATGTCCCACGACGACACCGGCGCCTTCCTGCGGACGGCCGTCGGCGTGCTGCTCACGGGCGGATCGGTCGTGCTGCTGGACCCGGGCGTCGCGACCGAGCTCGCCGCGGACGCTGCGCGACGCGACCGGCTGGTGGCGGCCGAGCAGGTCACCCTGGAGCTCTGACCCGCCGAGGTCAGACGAAGCGCCGGACCAGCCGCCAGTACCCGGCCAGGATCACCTGGAGCACCTCGGCCCCCGCGGGCAGGGCGAGGGCGACCGGCGAGAAGCGCGCGACCCAGAGCCCGACCAGGTCGCGGTCCGGGACCGTCCGCGCGGCCTGCACGGCCGAGCGCCGCGACCGCACCCAGCCCAGGTGTCGCAGCACCCACACCCAGCCGGCCACCTTCTGCCGACCCCAGCCCTGGAGGCCCGCGACGAGCGCCATCGCCAGCTCGAAGCCGACGAGGGCCGGCGCCAGGAGCAGCAGGGTCCGCGTCCCGTAGGACGTGAGGACGAAGAGCAGGCGGTTGCGCTCCAGCAGGTACATCTTGCGAGGGTTGCGGCTGAACGCGTAGTGGTGCACGACGACCGCCCCGGGCACGTACCGCACGCTCCAGCCGCGCTGCCACGACCGCCAGCTGAGGTCGAGGTCCTCCTGGTAGGCGAAGAACTCCTCGGGGAACCCGCCGAGCGCGTCCCACACCGCGCGACGGAGCACCAGGGTCGCGCCGGTCGCCGACGCCACGTCGCGCGCCACGCGGTGCTGGGACGCCGGGTCTCCGAGCCCGCCGGCCCAGCTCAGGCCCAGGACGTGCAGCGGGTTGCCGGCCGTGTTCATGGTCGACGGGTCGTCGGCGAGCCGGACGTCCGCGCTGGCGATCCCGACGGCCGGGTCGGCCGCCACCGCGACGAGGGTGGCCAGGGCGTCGGGCGCGACGATCGCGTCGCTGTTCACGAGCGCCAGGTACTCCGCCGCACCCTCGCGCGCGCCGAGGTTGACCCCGCCGGTGAACCCGAGGTTGCGCGCCGGCCGCAGCAGCGACACCCCGCGGTCGGCGCACAGGGCGTCGACGTCGTCGCGCGTGCACCCGTTGTCGACCAGCACGAACCGCACGTCGACGCCCGCGGAGGCCAGCACCGCGTCGATCGCGTCGGCGAGGTACGGCTCGTCGCCGAAGGCCAGCATCACGACGTCGACCACGGGCTGCTCAGCCATGGCGGACCTCCCCCACGACGGTCCGCCGCCACCGCGCCGTGCGGGCCACCAGCGCGACCGCCAGCACCAGCACCGCGACCCCCGAGCCGACGACCAGCGCCGTCGCCGCGACCCCCGTCACCGATCCCTGCGCGAAGCACGCGACCACGAGCGCCAGCAGCCCCGCCGTCCAGCCGACGACCACCCACCGCTCTGCACCGAGCGCGAGGAGCGCCTGGGCACACAGCTGCGCGAGCATGAACAGGGCGCCCGACACGGCGATCAGCAGGATCACCTCCTGCCCGACGCCGAACTCGTCGCCGAACAGCAGCCCCACGAGGGCGTCGCCCCAGATCCACATCACCAGGACCCCGACGCCGGCGATGGCGGCGGTGAGACCCGTGACCAGAGCGAGCCGCCGGACGAACCCGGAGACGGAGCCGGCACCGACCAACGAGGCGAGCCCGGGCAGCAGCACCGCCTGCACCGCCGCGAACAGGAACACGGGCACCCGCGCGATCACGAGAGCCGCGAGGAACTGGCCGGCGAGCGCCTCCTCGCCCGGTGACGCGAGCACCTGCACGACGAGGGGGCCGGCGTTGGCCAGGAGCTGCGAGGTGACGGACGCGACGAGGAGGACCACCATCGCCCGGACGACGTCGCCGCGGACCACCGGCGGTCCGGGCGAGACGAGCTCGGCCCGGTGCCGCGGCGTGGTGACGAGGACCGCGACGAGCGGCGCCACGACGAGCACCACCCCGTACGCAGCCGCATCCCGCACGCCCAGCGCGGCCAGCACCGCGGCCGCCGCGACACGCAGGACCCCGTCGACCGCGAGCTGGGCTCCGTAGTGGCCGAAGCGTCCGTTGCCCGCGAGCAGCCCACGGACCGCGTACGACAGACCCATCCCGACGAGCGCGAGCACGAGCAGCAGCACGAGCGAGCGTCGGCCCCCCAGGAGCTCGGAGGCCAGCAGGGGCGTCGCGACGAGCGAGACGACCACGACCGCCGCGCCGACGACCACGCCGAACCGCAGCACCGCGGCCGCGACCGGCCGGTTGCCCTGACCGAGCGCGCGCCGGGCCGCCGTCGTGCGCCCGAGCTCCTGCTCGAACGGCAGGAACAGGCCGATGCCGACGGCGTTGAGCAGCGTCCACAGCACCGACAGGGGTGCGAACAGGGCGGGCCCGAGGGTCTTGCCGGCGAGCCCGAGGAAGCCGAACGTCGCCAGCCCGAAGACACCGAGGCCCAGCGCGACGGGGACGAACCCACCCCGGCCGCGGTCCGCTGCGGCCGCCGGAGCGAGCTCGTCGACGGCGTCCGTCATCCGGCCGCGCCGCCACCGGGGCCGGGATCGGCGACCGGCGGCTCGGTCGCGCCCAGGCCGGCGTGCCGCTCGAGCGTCTCGATGCGGTTGCGCAGCAGGGCCGACTCCTCGGCGAGCGTCTGGTTCTCGTGCTCCAGACCGCTCACCTCGCCGCTCAGCTGCACGCACACCACCAGCAGGACGAGGAGGCCCAGGAAGAAGACCAGGTTCACCGGGGTGGTCACACCGACCAGGTCGGCGAGCCACGCCGGGATCTGCGGGAAGAACGCGCCCAGCAGGACCACCACCGCCACGCCGATCCACAGCGCGGCGTACTTCTCGCGCAGCCGCCGGCGCCGGAGCAGCTCCACCATGAAGGCGAGCGTGACGAGCCCGCCGACCAGCGCGAACAGGTAGCCGCCGGTCACACGACCACGGCCTCGGCCTGGCCGACGACGGTGCGGCGACGGGTCAGCGAGATGAGCAGCGCCAGGCAGGCCCGCAGGAGGTAGACGGTCGCCTTGAGGGGACCCTGCGAGGGCCGGCCGGCCGTGCGCTCCCGCATGGAGACCCCGATCTGCTCCACGGTCAGGCCGCTGCGCAGGGCGATCACGAGGGACTCGACGGTGTCGCCGAGGTACTCCGCCGGGTAGTGCACCGCGAACAGCCGCACGGCGCGCGGCCCCGCTCCCCGGAAGCCCGAGGTGGTGTCCGTCAGCCGCGTGCCGGCCATGCGGCTCAGCGTCCCGGCGAGCACCTGCATGGCCCAGCGCCGCGGCCCGCGGACGTCGTACTCGCCGGTGCCGGCGAAGCGGGCGCCGATCACGATGTCGGAGTGCTGGAGCTGCTCGACAATCCGGGGCACGTCGCGCGGGTCGTGCTGGCCGTCGGCGTCCACCTGGACGACGACGTCGTAGCGCTGCTCGATGGCGTACCGGAAGCCGGCCCGCATCGCGCCGCCGACCCCCAGGTTGAACGGCAGGTCGAGCACCGGGACGCCGTGCCGACGAGCCACGGCGCTGGTGGCGTCGGCCGAACCGTCGTTGACCACCAGGACGCCGACGTCGGGCAGGTGCTCGCGGATCTCCCCGAGAACGGCCGGCAACGAGTGCTCCTCGTTCCACGCCGGGAGCACGACCAGCACGCGCTGGACGGCAGGGGTGGGCATGGCGCCAAGGGTAGCGGCGTCCAGGAACGCGGTAAGCACACCTAGACTTGCGCGCGCCTCGCCGATCGCTGGGTCGGCACCGTCGCCACCCGAGGACGACCGACATGACTGCGCGCGCCGACGCACCGACGCCCACCACCGCCCGGACCCGCGGCCCCGTGCTGCGCTGGCTCGCGGTCGGGGCGCTCCTGTTCGGCCTCGGCGCCCTGTGGTCGCTGGCGGTCCCGCTGATGGCCTCGCCCGACGAGCCCAGCCACGTCGTGCGCGCCGCCGCGGTGGCCCGCGGCCAGCTGTCGGGCACGGCGAACGACGCCCCGCAGAGCACGCAGCGGCCCGGCGTCGGCACGCTCGTGCGCCTGCCGTCGGACTTCGCCGCCGCGCTCGCGCTGCCCAACTGCTTCGCGTTCGACCGCGACCAGCCCGCCGACTGCCAGGAGGACCTCCCCGCAGCGGGCCCGGAGGTGCTGGTCGAGACCTTCGCCGGGCAGTACCCGCCGCTGTACTACGCGCTGGTCGGCTGGCCGTCGCTCTTCCTGTCCGCGGGCCCGAGCATCGTCGCGATGCGGCTGGTGAGCGCGGCGATCTCCGCCGCGCTCCTCACCTGGGCGGCCTTCCGGCTCACCACCACGGCGGGCAACCGGGCCGGTCTGTGGGGCCTGGGCGTGGCGATCACGCCGATGTGCCTGTTCCTGGCGGGCACGGTCAACCCCGCCGGGCTGGAGATCAGCGCCGCGGTCGCGTTCTGGGCCGCGTGCCTGGTGCTCGTCTCGCGCGACGGCCCGGTCAGCACGGCCGCGCTGGTGCAGGCGGTGGTCAGCGGCGCGCTGCTCCTCAACATCCGCGCGACCGGACCGGTGTGGGCGCTCGCGATCGTCGTCGTCGCGCTCGTCGCGGCTCCGCGCGGCAGGTGGCGCGAGCTCCTGCGGCCGCCGTCCGCGCGCTGGGTCGGCCTCGGCGCGGCCGTCGCGGTCCTCGCGTCCGTCGGCTGGCTGGCCACGCACGGGTCGGTCGTCACGACGCGCGGGCTGTACCCGCAGTTCGCCGACCTGCGCACGGCGGTCCTCGGGATCCTGGGTGACGGCTTCCTGTACCTCCAGAACATGATCGGGGACTTCGGCTGGCTCGATGCCCCGGCTCCCCCGCTGACGTTCGTCGGCTGGTACCTCGCTCTCGGCGCGCTCCTGCTGCCGGCCCTGGCCGCCGCACGACCGGGCCGTCAACGGGCCGCACTCGGCCTGCTGGTCGCCGGCGTCGCGGCCGCACCGCTGATCCTCCAGCTGCCCACGGTCGTCGACACCGGTCTCATCTGGCAGGGCCGCTACGCGCTGCCGATCGCGGTCGGCATCCCGCTGCTGGCCGCCCTCGTCCTGCGGGTGGACGGCACCGAGTCGGGCGAGGCCCACCGCCGCACCGCCCGGGCGGTGGTGCCCGTGCTGCTCGTCGCGCACGTGGCCGCGTTCTGGTGGGGCTCGCGGCGCTACGCCGAGGGCCTGGACGGGCAGCTGATCACCGGGACCCCGGACTGGTCCTCACCGATCGGGTATCTCTCGGGGATCGCCATGTACACCGTGGTGGCGTCCGGGCTGGCCTGGGCCCTCTGGTCGTTCTACCGTCCGGCACTTGTCGAGAGTGCGCAGCCGACGGCCGCTGCTCACGCGGAGGCGTGAACCGCCTGCTCGTAGGCGGCGACGGTGGCGACCGCAGTCGCGTCCCACGTGAATCCTGACGCGCGCGCGACGGCCGCGGCCGACAGCTCGGCGCGCCGGGCGGGGTCGGCGAGCAGGGCGGACAGCGCGGTACCGATGCTCGGAGCGTCCGTCCCGGTGTACTCGACCGCGTCGCCGCCCACCTCGGAGAGCGAGAGCTCCCGCGTGGTGAGGACCGCAGCACCGCAGGCCATCGCCTCCAGCACGGGGAGCCCGAAGCCCTCCCCGAGGCTGGGGTACGCCACGACGGTCGCCCCCGACAGGTAGGGCGCGAGGTCCTCCAGGGGCAGGTAGCCGGGCCGCACGACCCGCAGCCCCGCGGGCACCGCCGCCACGGCAGGGTCCACCTCGGTGTCCCAGCCCCGGCCGCCCGCGAGCACCAGCGCCGGCGCCTGCGCGCCCTCGTGCTCCACCGCCGACGCCCAGCCCCGCACGAGAGCGGGCACGTTCTTGCGCGGTTCCAGTGTCCCGAGGAAGGCGACGTAGGGCGCCGACCCGATCCCGAGGGAGCCCCGCACCCGCTCCACGGCCGCTCCGTCCGCGGGGTGGAAGAGCGCGGTGTCCACCCCCAGGTAGGCGACGTGGAACCGAGCCGGGTCGCCCCCGACGTAGTGCCGCACCTCGTTCCCGGTGGCCTCGGAGTCGACGACCAGAGCGGACGCGCGCTTGACGGCCGTGCGGATCGCGCTCCGGAAGAACCGCCGCTTCAGGCCCGAGTGCAGCTCCGGCAGGGAGAAGAAGGTCGCGTCATGCAGCGTGACGACCACCGGCACGGAGCCGGAGCGGGGCATCGTGTAGTGCGGGCAGTGCAGCACGTCGGCGCGCACGGCGCGGGCGAGGCGGGACAGGTGGGTCTGCTCCCACAGCAACCGCGGACCGCGGCTCGCCACCCGCGGCGGTGCCACGACGATCTCGGCCTGGGGCACCACGCCGGCGATCGTCCCGGCGTCACGCGGCTGGCACACCACGACCAGGTCGAGCCCCTGCCGGGCGAGCGCGGGGAGCAACGCGTCCACGTAGCGCCCGACACCTCCACGGTCGACGGGGATGGCCGTGGCGTCGAGCAGGATCCGCATCGGGCCAGCGTAGGTGCCCTCGACGCGCGCGATTTGCTGGTCCGCCGTCCCGATGCACCACTATGGGCCCCATGCGAGGCATCATCCTGGCGGGCGGCTCCGGCACACGTCTGCACCCCATCACGCTCGGCGTGAGCAAGCAGCTGGTCCCGGTCTACGACAAGCCGATGATCTACTACCCGCTGTCGACGCTGATCCTGGCGGGGATCCGGGACGTGCTGATCATCACCACCCCGCACGACGCGGACCAGTTCCGCCGCCTGCTCGGCGACGGCTCGCAGTTCGGGATCTCGATCAGCTACACGGTCCAGGCCGAGCCCAACGGGCTCGCGCAGGCGTTCGTGCTCGGCGCGAGCTTCGTCGGCACCGAGCCCGCCGCGCTGGTCCTCGGCGACAACATCTTCTACGGCCCCGGGCTGGGCGCGAAGCTCCAGCGGTTCGAGAACATCATCGGCGGCGCCGTCTTCGCGTACCGGGTGGCCGACCCCACGTCGTACGGCGTGGTGGAGTTCGACGACGCCGGCCGAGCCCTGTCGCTCGAGGAGAAGCCGGTCAAGCCGCGCTCGAGCTACGCGGTGCCGGGTCTGTACTTCTACGACAACGACGTCCTCGCGATCGCCCGCGACCTTGCCCCGTCCGCCCGCGGCGAGTACGAGATCACCGACGTCAACCGGACCTACCTCGAGCAGGGCCGGCTCCAGGTCGAGGTCCTCCCGCGCGGCACGGCGTGGCTGGACACCGGCACGTTCGACTCGCTGCTGGAGGCCTCCGACTACGTGCGCACCATCGAGCACCGGCAGGGCCTGAAGGTCGGGGCGCCCGAGGAGGTCGCGTGGCGGCGGGGCTTCCTGTCCGACGACGAGCTGCGCGAGCGCGCGGAGAAGCTGGTCAAGTCGGGGTACGGCACCTACCTGCTCGGGCTGCTCGAGCAGGGCCGCTAGGCCAGGACGCTCGGCGCGGCCTCGACCCAGCGGTCCTCCCACGCGCCGATCGGCTCGATGCCGGCGGCGCGCAGGGCGTCGTGGCCGAGCACCGAGAACGCGGGCCGGGGCGCGGGACGCACGAAGGCCTCGCTCGTGGTCGGGTGCACGATCGCGGGGTCCATCCCGGCGGCGCCGACGACCGCGGCCGCGAAGCCGTGCCACGACGTCGAGCCCGACGAAGTGCCGTGGTAGGTCCCCGCAGGGACGCCCGCCTGCACGAGCCGGTGCACGAGGTCGGCGAGGTCGGCGGTCCACGTCGGCTGGCCCAGCTGGTCGGCGACGACGTCGAGCGACCCGCGCTCGCGGGCCGCGCGGGCGATCGTCTTCGGGAAGCACGCGCCGTGCGCCCCGTACAGCCAGGCCGTCCGCACCAGCAGGTGGTCCGGGCACTCCGCGCGGACGGCCCACTCCCCCGCGACCTTCGTCCGCCCGTAGGCCGACCGCGGGGCGGCCGCCGCGTCCTCCGCGTACGGCTGGTCCGCGTGACCGTCGAAGACGTAGTCCGTCGAGATGTGCACCAGTCGCGCGCCCGACCGGTTGCTCGCCCGGGCGAGGGACGAGGCGGCGACGGCGTTGACGGCGAACGCGGCCGGCTCGTCCGTCTCAGCGGCGTCGACGGCGGCGTAGGCGGTGCAGTTGACGACGATGTCGTACCCGTGCACGACGGTGCCGACAGCCACCGGGTCGGTCACGTCCAGCTCGGTGCGGGTGGTGCCGACCACGTCCTCGCCCCGCGCGCCGAGCAGCGCCACCATCTCCTGGCCGAGCATCCCGCTCGCACCGACGACCAACCACCGCACGACGACTCCCTCTGCTGATCCGACGAGCCAGGCTAGCCGCCCGGGTACCCTGGCACGTCCGCCACCCGACCCCCGAAGAGGACGACGATGACGTATCGCGAGCTCGCGGTCCCCGGCGCGTGGGAGATCACGCCCGTCCAGCACGGAGACCCCCGCGGCGTCTTCCTCGAGTACTTCCAGGGTGGTCCGTTCGCCGAGCGCACCGGCCACCCCTTCGGCCTGCACCAGGCGAACCTGTCGGTGTCCGCGGCGGGCGTGCTGCGGGGCATCCACTACGCCGACGTCCCGGTCGGGCAGGCCAAGTACGTCACCTGCGCCAAGGGCGCCGTGCTCGACGTCGTCGTCGACCTGCGCGTCGGCTCGCCGACCTTCGCCACCTGGGACACCGTGCTGCTCGACGACGTCGACCGCCGGGCCGTCTACCTGAGCGAGGGCCTCGGGCACGCGTTCCTGTCCCTCGAGGACGACTCCACGGTGCTCTACCTGTGCTCGGAGCCGTTCACCCCCGAGCGCGAGCACGGCGTGCACCCGCTGGACCCCGACGTCGGCATCGTGTGGCCGACGACCGCCCGGGACGGCTCCCCGCTGACCCCCCAGCTGTCCGCCAAGGACCTGGAGGCGCCCACGCTCGCCCAGGCGCTGGCCTCCGGGGCGCTGCCGCAGGCCGACCAGGTCGC
This sequence comes from Cellulomonas sp., assembly GCF_965229465.1. Taxonomy (GTDB): domain Bacteria; phylum Actinomycetota; class Actinomycetes; order Actinomycetales; family Cellulomonadaceae; genus Cellulomonas. Next base: position 308,173 of record NZ_OZ245882.1, read on the forward strand.
CGCGTACATCGCCGGCCTCGCCTACGGCTCAGCCGGCCGCTGAGCGGTACACCTCGGCGTGGGCCGCGGCCGACGCCGCCCACGTGAACTGCGCGGCGCGCTCCCGGAGGCCGTCCGCGTCGTCGCGCCCCACCGCGGCGACCAGGCCGGCGGCGATCTCGTCGACGTCCAGCGGGTCCACCAGCACCCCCACGTCCCCCGCGAACTCGGCCATCGAGCTGCCCGCCGAGGTGACGACGGGGACGCCGTGCGCCATCGCCTCGAGCACGGGCATGCCGAACCCCTCCCACAGCGACGGGAACGCGAAGGCGTCGGCGCCGGCGTACGCGATCTGGAGGTCGGTGTCGTCGAGCCGGCCGAGCAGGTGCACGCTGCCCGCGGGCAGCACGGCCAGGGCTCGTTCGACGTCGCGGGACGTCTCGCCCCAGCCGTCGGGGCCGACGAGCACCAGGTCGTGCTCGAGCTGCCCGCCGGCCCGCGCGGCGGCGAACGCCTCGACCAGCCGCACCACGTTCTTGCGGGGCTCGAGGGTGCCGCACCAGAGCACGTAGGGGCGGTCGACGCCGGAGCGCCGCCGCCAGCCGGCCACGTCCGAGGCGCCGACCTCGGCCGCGCGGACGCCGTGCGGCACCACCGTGACGTGCTCGGCGGCGAACCCGTGCGCGACGCAGTCGTCCCGGGTGGTGCCCGACGGGACCACGACCTGCGCGGCCTCGGCGCGGACGATCTCGACCGCCCGCCGGAAGAAGGCGTTGCCCCGCGCGGTGAAGTGGTCGGGCTCGCGCAGGAACGCGAGGTCGTGCACCGTCACCACCAGGGGGACCTTGCGCCCGGGGATCGCCCAGGTCGTCGCGTGCACGACGTCGAGCGGTCCGGTGAGCGACTCCGCGCGCGGGCGGCGCAGCCGGCTCCAGGCCTCGTAGAGCGCCAGTCTCGGCAGGGGCGCGTGCACCACGCGGCCCGTCGGCGCCGGCCGCGGGACCTCGTCGTCGCCGTGGCGGGCCGCGATCCCGACCACGTCCACCGTGGGGTCGTCTGCGAGCGCGCGGGTGAGCTCGGCGATGTACGACCCGGAACCACCGGGGACGGGCTGCCAGCACTGCTCGACGGTCAAGGCGGTGCGCAGGGGGTCCACGAGGCCCGAGCGTATAGACCTAGACTCGCCGCGTGCCTCCCGCTGTCGCCGCCCGTGTCGTGGTGGTCACGTGGAACGGCGCTCACCTGCTGCCCGCGTGCCTCGACTCCCTCGAGTCGCAGACCGTGCGCGACTCCCTCGATGTGGTGGTCGTCGACAATGCCTCGCAGGACGGCACCGCCGAGCTGCTGGCCGACCGGTACCCGGGCGTGCGGGTGGTGCGGGCGCCGCGGAACCTGGGCTTCGCCGGGGGTGCCGCGCTCGGCATGCGGGACCGCACCACCGAGCACGTGGTCCTGCTGAACAACGACGCGACGTTCGCGCCCGACGCGGTGGAGGTCCTGCTCGGCGCGTTCGACGGCCCCGGCAACGAGCGGGTGGGGGCGGCCACAGCGCGGATCCTGCTGACCGGCACCGAGCCCGTGCTCGTCAACTCCACCGGCAACGTCCTGACCGCCCAGGGGGCAGGCACCGACCGGGACTACCGCCGACCGCTGGGCACCGAGTCGACCGACCCCGACGTCTTCGGCTTCTGCGGGGGCGCGGCGGCGCTGCGCCGCGAGATGCTCGACGACGTCGGGGGCTTCGACCCGACCCTGTTCCTGTACTACGAGGACACCGACCTCTCGTGGCGGATGCGCGCCGCCGGGTGGTCGGTGCGGTACGTCCCCGGGGCGCAGGCGGTGCACGAGCACGCGGCGAGCAGCGGGACGGACAGCCCGGTCTTCCGCTACTACAACACCCGCAACTCTCTCGTCGTGCTCACGCGGCACGCCCCCGCAGCGCTCGTCGCCCGCTCGGTCGGCAGGCAGAGCGCCGGGCTCTTCCGAGCGGTCGTCCGGCGCAGCACGGCCGGCACCACCCGCGCCCGAGCCCGCGGCCTGGCGCACTACGTCGGCAGGCTCCCCCGCACGCTCGGGGAGCGACGTCGGTTGTGGCGCGATGCCACGGTGACCCGGTCGACGGTGGCGCAGTACGTGGGACGGGGTGCGGCATGACGGCGGTGCACGGCGTCCTGGTGAGCACGGCCGGGACCGCGGCGCAGGCCCGGTCGACGGTCGCGAGCCTCCTGGCCGTGGCACCGTCGACGACGGCGCACGTGCTCGATCTCGACGGCACCTACCTCCCCGTCGGCGACGAGCGCGTCCTGCGGCCCGCCGATGTCGGCATCGACGACGGGGAGCTGCACCGGCTGGTGGTGCGCGCCGAGCCCGCGGAGCTCGTGGAGCAGCTCCGCCCGCTCGCGGCGCGCGCCGTCGCCCGCGCCGCGGGTCCCGACGAGGTCCTCCTGGCGGTCGCCGCGGGCGTCGTGCTCCTGGCACCGCCGACCGAGCTGGTCGAGCAGGCGGCCGCGCACGGCGTCGCCCTCGTCCCGCGGACGGACGTGCTGGTGCCGCGCGACGGCAGGCACCCCGATGCCGCCGAGCTGGCCGCCGCGGGCGCGTACGACAGCGCCCTGGTCGCCGTCCGGGCCGACCGGGACGCACTCCTCGACGCCTGGGCGGCGGCCACCCGACCCGACGGTGCCGGATCGGCGTGGCTGGACCTGGTCGCGGCCACGAGCTCCCCCGGCACGGTGCACGGCCCGAGCACGCTCGTCTCCGCAGGGAGCCTGCGCCCCGAGCACGTCGTGGCCGAGCGACCCGACGGCGGTCTGTCGCTGGACGGGCGGCCCGTCGTGGCGCTGGACCTGAGCCGCGTCGACCCCCGCGCTCCGTGGCTGCTCGACGCCACGGCGACGGAGGACCCCCGCGCCCGGCTCAGCGAGCACCCGGTCCTCGCGGGTCGCATCGCGGCCCACGCAGCGGCGATCGCCCAGGCTCCGGTCGGCACCGGGGACTGGGACCCCACGACGACCGTGCTCGGCCTCCCCGTCGACGCACCGCTGCGCCATCTCTACGGCGCGGCCGGGCCGGACGCGCCTGACCCGTTCGCCGCCGACGGGAGCGACGCGCTGCTCACCTGGCTGACCCAGTCGCCGCCGGACGGAGGCCCCGGCCGCTACCTCCTGGCGCTGCGCTCCGTGCGGCCCGACCTCGTCCAGACCTTTCCCCGTGTGCCGGGGCCGGACACGGCCGGCTACGTCGACTGGGTCGTGGCGCACGCCGCGGGCGAGGGCTACCCGGAGCAGCTGCTCGCCGCCGCGGTGCAGGCCGCACGGGCCGCGCGACCGGTCACCGGGCGACCCGAGCCGGGTGTCAACGTCGTGGGATTCCTCCGCGGTGAGCTGGGCATCGGCGAGTCCGCACGCCTGATGGTCTCCGCGCTGCGCGCCGCGGGCGTCCCGTACACCGAGCGTTCGGTCGACCTGCACCTGGCCAGCCGGCAGCGTGCCGGTGAGGCGAACGCGGTCGACCCGGCCACGCCCGGCCGTCTCGACACGAGCATCCTGTGCGTCAACGCCGACCTGACCCCCTCGATCGCGGCGACGGTCCCCGAGCTGCTCGACCGGACCTACCGGATCGGCATGTGGTACTGGGAGGTCGAGGAGTTCCCGGCCTCGCAGCACGGCGGGTTCGCGGCCGTCGACGAGGTCTGGGTGGCCACCGACTTCGTGCAGCGGGCGATCGCTCCGCACGCGCCGGTCCCGGTGCGGACGATCACCCCCCCGCTGCCGCAGCGCCGACCGCTCCCCGCGGACCTCGACCGCGCCGCGCTCGGACTCCCCGACGGCGTCCTCTTCCTCTTCGTGTTCGACTACCTGAGCACGTTCGAGCGCAAGAACCCGCTCGGTCTGGTCGAGGCGTTCACGCGGGCGTTCGCCCCCGGGGAGGGACCGGTGCTCGTCCTGAAGTCGATCAACGCAGGACGACGGCCCGCGCAGGCGGAGCAGCTCCGGCTGGCGGTCGCCGGCCGCCCGGACATCCACCTGCTCGAGGACTACCTCGACGCCGATGCCCGGGACGCCCTGGTGTCCCGGTGCGACTGCTACGTCTCGCTGCACCGCGCGGAGGGGCTCGGGCTCACGCTCGCCGAGGCGATGGCGTACGGCAAGCCCGTGGTCGCCACCGGCTACAGCGGCAACCTGCAGTTCATGACCGACGAGAACAGCTTCCTCGTGCCCTGGACCCCCGCGCCGATCCCGCACGGCGCCGAGCCGTACCCCGCCGGGAGCACGTGGGCCGAGCCCGACCTCGACGCCGCGGCCGCGCTGCTCCGACGGGTGGTCGACGAGCCGGACGAAGCCGCCGAGCGCGGCGCCCGGGCTGCGCAGGACATCGCGACGCGGCACTCGGCGAGTGTCGCGGGTGCGGCGGTCGCCGCGCGCCTCACCGAGCTGGCGTCAGCGCGGCGCCGTCGGTCCCGCGCGCACCCGCTCGCCGACGCCCAGTCGTTCGCCCGCCGGCTCGCCGGGCGCCTGCGCTGATCGGGTCGGTCAGCCCCGCCCGGTCACGCGCGTGACCCGACCCCAGGCGCGTCGGCTGACCTCGCTCACGCCGCCCGCGCGCAGGTAGTCCCGGGCGAGCGCGACGTCGGCACGCACCGAGCGCTTGGGACCGCGGTCCCGGGCCCGTGGCTGACCTGTCACACCCACGGGCACGGCCAGGTCCGCGGCGCGGCGTGGCGTCCGGCAGAACTCGACCAGCGGGGAGAGCACGCGGGACCACCCGAACGTCGCCGCGTAGTCCGCGACGGCCGCGCGTGCCGCCGCAGCGGCCGGCTCGTCGAAGAGCATCTCCTCGAGGGCCGCCTCGAGCGCCTCCACGTCCTGCGCGGGCACCGTCCGCCCGAGGCCGTGCTCGCGGATCAGCGCGCCGAAGGTGTCCCCCTCGGTCGCGACGATCGGCAACGACGCCCACAGGTAGTCGAGGATGCGCGTGCGGAAGCTGAACGCCGTCTCGACGTGCTGGAAGTGGGTCGAGACGCCGACGTCGGCATCGAGCAGGAAGTCCGCGCGCTCCTCGTAGGGCACCCAGCCCTCGTTGAAGAAGACGTGCCGGCCGGTCAGCCCGAGCTCGCGGGACAGCTCCTGCGTCTCCCAGGCCACCCGCATCTTGGGCACCCCCGGGTTCGGGTGCTTGAGGCCGAGGAAGAAGAGCCGGACCTCCGGGTGCCGGTCCTTGAGCCGGTCGACCGCGCGGATCAGGGTCAGCGGGTCGAACCAGTTGTAGATCCCGCCGCCCCAGAGGATCACCTTGTCGTCCGGGCCGATGCCGGGGACCGTGCCCTTGATCCCGTGCTGCCTCTGCACGGGCGCGGAGTCCTCGATGCCGAACGGCACCACCGCGAGCAGGTTGTCCAGGTTGGCGTCCTCGTCGTACACAGCCGGGCTGATGCGGCCCTGTCCGGCCAGCTGGCCGAGCCAGAAGTCCCGCTGCTTGTCCGACGCGCACAGCAGGAAGTCCGCACGACGCAGCTGCTCGTTCAGGGCGTGCGTCGTCACGTCGATCGCGTTCTGACGGCCGTCGGGGCCCAGGTCACGCGCCTGCTCGAGCTGCTCCAGGTGCATCGGGTCGTAGATGTCGGCGACGATCACCTTGCCGCTGCCCTTGAGCCACGGCGCCGTCTCCAGCAGGAACCCCTGGAAGATGATGACGTCGGCCCAACCGGTCGGCTCCTTCAGACCCGTGCCCGCGGCGTACTCCACGGAGAAGTCCGGGCTGGTCCGCTTGGCGCCGGCCGTCGAGACGAGCCGGACGTCGTGGTCCGGGGCCAGCGCCTTGGCGATCTCCCAGGCCCGGATGGCCGGCCCGGCCATGCGCTCGAGCAGGGGCTCGCCGGTGACGACGAGGATCCGGTGCCGAGCGGTGAAGTGCTCGACGATGCCGAACGCCTCGAGCAGCACCTCGTGCGCGGCCAGGTACGCCGGCTGCCCGTAGGCGGGCTCGATGGTCTCGCGGAACAACGGGAACAGCTCGCGGTCGCTGCGGCGGCGCTTGCCCTGGAGCTCCCGCCGGGTCACCAGCAGGCTCGGCAGCTGCTCCACGAAGTAGTCGATCGCGTACGGCCCGGTCAGCGCCATCTTGGGGATCTCGACCGTGCCGACGTCGTCGCCACCCGGGGAGCGCTGGAGGTCGAGCGTGGTGGCGTCGACCCCGGTGCGGGCGACCGACCGGCGCACGGCCAGCGCCATCGCCGCGGGGAGCGCCCGCGCGAGGGACTCGTCGTCGTAGTTCTTGTACATCGCCAACAGCGCGTTGCGCTCCAGCAGGTAGCTCTCGCGGAAGTTGCCGAACTTCTTCATGGTCACGTGGTGCTTGTGGTACGCCACGGACCCCGGCACGTACCGCACGCGGTGCCCGAGCAGGTTCAGCCGCCAGCCGAGGTCGACGTCCTCGTAGAACATGAAGAACCGCTCGTCGAACCCGCCGACCTCGCGGTACAGCTCGGTGCGGACGAACAGCGCGGCGCCCGTCCCGAAGAGCACGTCCTTCGCCGTGTCCCACGCGCCCGTGTCCGGCTTCTCGACCTCGCGCTTGTAGCCCATCCCGAACCAGGTCAGCGATCCGTCGACGTAATCGATGAGGTTGCCGTCCCAGTCGAGCACCTTGGAGGCGACCGAGCCGATCGTGGCGTCCTGCTCGAGCACCTCGACGGCCGCGCGGACCCAGCCCTCGCCGGGGCGCGCGTCGTTGTTGAGGAACGCGACGTACTCCCCGGTCGCGTGCGCGACCCCGAGGTTGCAGCCGCCGGCGAACCCGGTGTTGGAGCCCGAGTCGACCACCAGGGCGCCGGGGACGGCCGCGCGGATCCGCTCCGAGCTGCCGTCGCCGGAGTCGTTGTCGACGACCACGAGCTCGAGGCGGTCGACGGGCCAGTCGACGTCGTCGAACGCCTTCAGGGCCGTGATGGTGTCGTCCGCGCCCTTGTAGTTGACGAGGACGACGGTGACGACCCCGGCACGGACGGCGGGCGTGCTCATCGGGCGTCCCGCAGCAGCGCGACGTCGTGGTCCACCATGCGCCCGACGAGCTCCTCGAAGGACACCGTCGGCACCCAGCCCAGCAGTTCCCGGGCCTTGGTCGCGTCGCCGGACTGCTCGGCGGCGTCGGCAGGGCGGACGAAGGCCTGGTCGGTCTCCACGTGGCTCTCCCAGTCGGTCACACCGGCGTGCACCATGGCCGCCTCCACGAACTCGGCCACCGAGTGCGTCAGACCGGTCGCGACGACGAAGTCGTCGGCGGTGGGGTGCCGCAGGGCGCGGGTCATCGCGTCGACGTAGTCGGGCGCCCACCCCCAGTCCCGGCGGACGTCGGTGGAGCCGAGCGTGAGCACTCCCCCGCCCTCGTGCGCGATCCGCGCCGCGGCGGCCGTGATCTTGCGGGTGACGAAGGTGGTCGGCCGCAGCGGCGACTCGTGGTTGTAGAGGATGCAGGTGGCGACGTGCAGGCCGCGGTCCCGGAAGATGCCGGCCATCTGGTGCGCGTAGGCCTTCGCGGCACCGTAGGGCGAGATCGGCTGGATCGGCGTGCCCTCGTCCTGCGGGGAACGCTCGGGCCGGCCGAAGATCTCCGCGCTGGACGCCTGGAGCACCCGGACCGGTCGGCCGGTGCGCTCCTGGAGACGCGCCGCGGCCTCGAACACGCCGACCGGCGCGAGCCCGCTCACCTCGCCCGTGAGCGCGGGGTGCTCCCACGAGTACGCGACCGAGCTGATCCCCGCGAGGTTGTAGATCTCGTCCGGGGACACCGCGTCGACCAGCTCGGCGATGCGGGCCCGGTCCGTGAGCTCACCCTCGTGCAGCACCACGCCGTCGGGCAGGTGCTGGCGGTGCGAGTCGGCCTCGTCCGCCGACCGGACGAGGCCGTGGACCTCGACGCCCTCGGCAGCGAGCACCCCCGCGAGGATCGTGCCGTCCTGACCGCTGATCCCCGTGACGAACGCCCTCGTCACGCCGTCACCGGCCATTCAGCGCGCGCTGCTCCTCGAGGTCGTTGTCGACCATCATGGTGACCAGCGTCGGGAAGTCGACCTGGCGCTTCCAGCCCAGCTTCTCCTGAGCCTTCGACGGGTCGCCGATGAGCAGGTCGACCTCCGCGGGCCGCATGAAGCGGGGGTCCTGCTTGACCAGGGGCTCCCAGTCGTCGATGCCGACGTGCTTGAAGGAGATGTCGAGGAGCTCGCGGATCGAGTGAGTCTCGCCCGTGGCCACCACGTAGTCGTCGGCCTCGTCCTGCTGGAGCATCCGCCACATGGCGTCGACGTAGTCACCGGCGAAGCCCCAGTCGCGCTTCGCGTCCAGGTTGCCCAGCGTGATGTCGTCCTGGAGCCCGAGCGAGATCCGCGCGACGGCCTGCGAGACCTTGCGCGTGACGAACTCCGGCCCACGGCGCGGCGACTCGTGGTTGAAGAGGATCCCCGAGGAGGCGTGCATGCCGTACGACTCGCGGTAGTTGATCGTCATGTAGTGGCCGAAGACCTTGGCCACGCCATAGGGCGAGCGGGGCCACAGCAGGGTGTTCTCGCGCTGCGGCACCTCCTGCACCTTGCCGAACATCTCGGACGACGACGCCTGGTAGAACCGCACCTTGCTCAGGTCGTCGCCGGCGTACAGCCGCACGGCCTCGATCATGTTGAGCACGCCCTTGCCCGTGACGTCGCTGGTGACCAGCGCGTTCTCCCACGAGTAGGCCACGAACGAGATCGCCCCGAGGTTGTAGACCTCGTCCGGCCGAGCAACCTCGAGCGCACGGATGAGGCTGGAGAAGTCGGTCAGGTCACCGGTCAACAGCTTCACGTCCGGCAGGAGCTCTCGGACGAGCCCGTACTTCGGGTTGTTCTGGCCGCGGATCAGGCCGTAGACCTCGTATCCCTTCGCGAGCAGGAGCTCGGAGAGGTAGAGGCCGTCCTGGCCAGTGATACCGGTGATGAGTGCGCGGGGCATGACTTCCTCATGGTTTCGGGACCGGGTGACTCGGAGATCTTAGCGGCAGCAGGTTCAGGGCTTGCGGGCGACGACGAGGTAGTCCTGCGCACCGAAGATCGCGTGCGAGGCCGCCTCGAGCACACGCGCGGCCGCGGCAGAGTCCACCTCGTCCGGCCCCACGATCCCCGAGGCGTCGGCCGGGTGCACGTAGTGGAGGTGGACCTCCTCGAACCCCCGGTGCTCGACCAGGAACTGGAAGAAGTGCGGGTGCACGGGGCGCAGGTGCGTCGGGTCCAGGTAGAACGACGACGCGCCGACCACGATGTTCATCGGGTTCGGCGTCTCCATGAGCAGGATCCCGCCGGGTCGGAGCGCGACGAAGGCCGCGTCGATCAGTCGACGGAGCACCGGCAGCGGCAGGTGCTCGGCCACGTGGAAGCCCGTGACGGCGCCCAGGGTGCCCGGCTCCACGGCCTCGAGGTACTCCAGCAGGTCACCGAGGCGGACGTCGAGTCCCGCTGCCCTGGCCGCCTCGACCATGCCGGTGTTCGAGTCCACACCGATGGCGGGCACCGAGGACTCCTTCAGGACCTGGAGCCACTCGCCGCGCCCGCAGCCGAGGTCGAGCGCGGGCGCGTCCGAGCCCACCAGGGAGGAGACCCATTGGACGGCGTCGCGCTGCCGCTCGAGGATCGACTCCCGGGAACCCCGGAACCGTCGCTCGAACTCGACGTAGCCGTCGGCGTCGAGGATGTCGTCGTCCGAGGACACCCCGGACGGGTCGAGAGTGTCGACCCGGTCGGCCAGCGCCCTGACGTGCTCGCGTCGGGTCAGCTCGAGTCGTTCCAGGTCGTCGATGCGCGCCAGCAGGGCGGCGAGGTCGGCCGACGTCTCGCGGGACTGCGCGACTCGATCGCTCTCCGCGCGCTCTACCGCGCTCGAGAGCATGCCCAGGGCCGTGATGACGCGGGTGAGGAGCTTGCGCGCAGCGGGTGACGCCACACGCTTGGCCAAACCTCGCGCGCCGTCCCGGGTCACGAACTGGTCCGCGGCGTACTCCCGCGCCGCTACGGCTTGTACGGCCGCGGGTGTGCTGAGCAGCGCGTCATCGGGCTGCCGTCCGTTCACGGGAGCTGGGTGCTCCTCCCGACCGACCATCACTGAGCTCCTCACCTCGTCGACGCCCCCGCGCACTGGTACACCCTAGGTGGGGACGAAGTGCCCACCCGTCGCGGAGCGGTTCGCGTGCGGGTGACGCCGGGGAGAACCACCCGCAAGGGTAGAGTGACGTTCCGCTCGCGCCTTTGCGCGCGCTGCGTGTGCCACGGTGCCCGGCGCGAGCGAGCGATTCCCCGACGATCGGAGCCGCATGACCATCAGTGCCCAGGAGCGGATAGCAGCCGTCTCCCGTGAGCCGTTGAAGGCGACCGGGCGCACGCGCGGCTGGTCGGGCGCACTGAAGTCGATCCAGGACATCTGGGACCGGCGCGAGCTCTTGGGCCTGCTCGTCCGGCGCGAGCTCCGCGCGAGGTACAAGGACAGCGCCCTCGGCTTCTTCTGGTCCCTGGTCCGCCCGTTGACGATGCTGCTCGTCTACTACGTCGCCATCGGGAAGTTCCTCGGAGGCGAGCGGGCGATCCCGTCGTTCGCCATCTTCGTCTTCACCGGTCTGACCGCGTGGTCCCTGTTCTCCGACATCGTCGCCGGCGGGACGGGATCGATCGTCGGGAACGGCGGCCTCGTCAAGAAGATCTACCTCCCGCGCGAGGTCTTCCCGCTCAGCGTGGTCGGTTCGGCCCTGTTCAACTTCGCGATCCAGCTGGGCATCCTGATCGTCGCCACGGTGGTCCTCCAAGAACCTCCCCAGCTGTCCACGTTGTACTACGCACCGCTGTCTGCTGCGGTCCTCCTGGTCTTCGGGCTCGCGCTCGCGCTGACCCTGTCGGCCCTGAACGTCTTCCTGCGGGACGTCCAGTACCTCGTCGAGGTGGTGCTGATGGTGGCCATGTGGGCGTCGCCCATCGTCTACTCCTGGGCCTTGGTCGACGAGGCGCTCCCCGACGGGTTGCTCAAGGACATCTACCTCGCCAACCCGGTGACACTCTGCGTGCTCGGCTTCCAGCGGACGTTCTGGGCCGCGGGCGCCAACGCCGCCTACCCCGACCACCTCACCATCCGGCTCCTGATCGCGCTGGGCATCAGCCTGGTGCTCCTGGTGATCGGCCATCGCGTGTTCGCGAGGCTCGAGGGCAACTTTGCGCAGGAGCTGTGATGTCGACGAGTGAGATCAGTGTCGTCCGGGTCCAGGACGCGTCGAAGCGCTTCATCATCCACAAGGAGAAGTCGCTCAAGGAACGCGCGATCGGCCTGTTCAAGGACCGGGAGCGGGGCAAGGACGACTTCTGGGCTCTGCGTGACGTGAACCTGGACATCGAGGCGGGATCGACCGTCGGGCTGGTCGGG